>NZ_JBEYIS010000032.1:0-92155 GCF_040635975.1 Streptomyces sp. NPDC006798 | reverse complement strand
TGGTACCAGGTCCAGGCGGCGGTGTCGGCGTCCTGGACGACGCTGCGTTGCAGCCGGGCGACGTCGGCGGGGCGGACGGCGGCGACGATCAGGAGCGGGTCGAGTTCGCTGCGGCGGCTGCGGACGTCGCTGACGGCCTTGATGAGTTCGATGCCGCCGTTGTCGGCGGTCGCCCGCGGGATGAACAGCACGGGTGGGCGGGGTCGTTTGAAGCCGCGCAGGTCCCAGCTCCAGCGGCGGTGGTTGTCGCGGAGGTCCTCGCAGAGCGCCAGCACGTACAGCTGGAGCTGGAAGTCGTCGCCCGTCTTCAGCGCCTCGGCGACCTCATGGGCCCGGGCCGCGATGGCGTTCCAGGAGTGCAGCGGCCGGACCAGGGAGAAGTCGGTAGGGCGGCCGGGTGAGGCGGCGCGGAGAAAGGTCGTGGTCAGGAACCAGCGGCTCTCCCGGCGCAACCAGAGGAACAGCGGCGCCCGGCCGGGGAGAACGTTGTCCAGCAGGACCAGGAAGAGCAGAAATCCGGCACCGGAGGCGACGGCGACGGCCCAGGGGGCGCGGGCGATCAG
The DNA here is from genome assembly GCF_040635975.1 of Streptomyces sp. NPDC006798. Taxonomy (NCBI): domain Bacteria; kingdom Bacillati; phylum Actinomycetota; class Actinomycetes; order Kitasatosporales; family Streptomycetaceae; genus Streptomyces; species Streptomyces sp. NPDC006798. The sequence goes on along the minus strand of NZ_JBEYIS010000032.1, from coordinate 91,592 downwards.
CGCGCCGAGTACCGCGACCAGGCTGACCGGCAGGATGTGCGCCATGTCGAAGAGGCGCAGCCGGTCGCTCCAGCGGGACGAGCCGCCGGGCCGCCAGCGCTGCCGGGCGAGCTGATCGAGCAGGCTCTGCGCGGGATCCGGCAGCCCGGAGGTGAAACCCGTCGCCGCGGGCATCCGGGGCCAGTCCTGATCGAGTTCGCCGACGGCCTCCTCGATGGCCCGGACCAGCCGGACCCGGGGAAAGGAGTAGCGGCGGTAGAGAGCCCGCCGCCCGTCCCAGCGCCGGGGATCCCCGAGATCGCGTACGAGCCCGGCGGCCCGCCGGACCTCCGTCGGCTCCGCCCGCGCGTCGGTGGCGACGGCACAGCGCGAGCCGTGCGCGTCATGGCCCGTGTACAACTCCTCGATCAGGTGGACGATTTGGTCCTCCGGTTCCGCTGCCGGTACCGGAGTCGTAGCCGGATCCGTCCCGTCCGGGGCTGCGGCCGTTCGGGCCGGGGCGTCCTCGATCTCGGTATGGAGCACGACCACGGGCATGGGTGGACGGCTGCTGCGGAAGTCCCGTACCAGCATCTCCAGACGCCGCTGCACACCGGCGCCCGCCCCGGTCGACATGCCGTGGCGGGCATCGGGGCATTGCGGCAGTTCTCGTTCCTCATTGGGCATGTGTCTCCCCCGTTCTTCTGAGGCTGGCATACGCCGCCACGGCTTTCCGACGCAAGGGAAACGCCGTCGGGTGGCGAAATCTCCCGCGCGGCCTACGGCAGATGTACGCGAACGTGGCCTACAACCATCCCCCGAACGGCCCCGGGTGGACGAACCGGAATATTCTCCCGGCAGGTGCCCGCCGGAGCGGCCCCGGTGCGGGACGTTCCGGCGGCCCCGGAGCGTGCCGCCGAAAACAGGTGACCGGCAGCCTCCCGCCGGGTCATCCTGGCCTCATGGGAGACAGAGCCAACATCGTCGTGGTCCGCGAGAACGGCACACACGAGCTGTACCGGACCGGCTGGGCGGCCGGAATCGATCTCGACCTGCTGGACGGGCCGACGCCGGTACTCGCGATGCTTCCCGGACTCCGCCGGGACGGCTGGTGGCTGGACGACATCATGGCCCAGGGCGGGGTCCTGCTCGACCTCGGCCGGAAAGTGCTTCTGTTCTTCGCCTGGGAGGGACCGAGCACCGAGCTGCGCCACCGCGCGGCGGTGTTCGGGCTGATCCGGGCCGCGTGGCCGGGCTGGGAGGTCCGCTGGCTGTACGACGGCCCGGCCGAACTGCGGGAGTACGCCGGACTGGACCCGGAGTACGTCCGCTGCCGCGATACGGACCTCACTCCGGCTCCGTTCCTCGCCCCCGACGACGAGGACCTGGCCGGGCCCGACCCGGGTGGTGTGGTGATCACGATCGGCACCGGCCGCTGCCATGTCGCCTCCGACGCCTTCGATCATCCCGTCCTCGAAGGCGCCGCCCTGCTCGACCGGCTGGCGGACGCCCCCGGGCACGGCCGCTGCCGTCTGCACGTCAACGCCGGTGTCCATCTCGACCCGGAACGCCGCCGTCTGGGCTGGTGGTCCCTGTTCTCCACGCCGCAGGCCTACGAGGTACCGGAGTTGTGGCCGGGCTGGACGGTGGAGTTCTGGCGGGACGCGTGGGAACGGCACGCCGAAGCCGACGACCGGTTCTCTCCGGCGCCGTTCGACGCCGGACCGGAAGCCAGAGCTGACGTCCTCGCCGAGGCCGGGGAGCGGTCGGCCTCCCGGGCCCGAAACCACGCCCTGGCCGTCCGGCTGCGGACCGCACCACCACGGTCGCAGGAGGGCTGACCGCGACCTGATCACGGACGAAAGGCTCTAGCGGCGGGTCGAGGCGCCGGGCACCAGCGCGCACGGAACGGAGACCGGTCGCGGCGCGCGGCCGTCGAGGAGATCGATCAGCAGCCCCGCGCAGAGCGCGCCGATCCGGCGCGGCGCGAGATCGAGCAGGGTGAGCGGCGGCCGGGGGCCGGGACCGGGGTCGCCCGCCGCGGTGATCTGGAGGTCGCCGGGGACGGAGAGCCCCGCCTCGGCCGCGACGGCCAGCAGCGCTTCGCCGTAGGTCTCGTTGAGGGCGTGGACGCCGTCCGGCCGCCCGGCGGACGCCGCCAGCAGTCTGCGGGCCGCGTCCCGGGCGGACTCGCCCGGAGCGATCCGCTCGACCCGCCCGGCCACTCCCCGCTCCGCGCACCAGCGGGCGTAGGCCCGCTCGCTGTCGAGGGTGTACGAGTCCAGTTCGGGGCCGGTCAGCAGGCCGGTCCGGCGTACCCCGCGACCGTGCAGATGGTCCAGGGCCAGCGGTACGCCCGCCGACATGTCGCCGCTGACATAAGGGATCCGGGCGTGCTCCGGATCGAGCGGGCGGCCGTCGGTGACCAGGGCCAGGCCGCGCCGTACCGCCTCCGCGATCACCGGATCGCCCGCGACCGGGTCCACGACGATCAGTCCGTCCATCGGGATCCGGGTCCACAGATCGCTGCCGGGCCGGGCCGGGACGACGACCAGGGCGTAGTCGCGGTCGACCGCCTCGACGGTGGCCCCGGCGGTGAGGGAGGCGTAGTACGGCCGGTAGGTGCGCTCCCACGCCTCGGCGCTCTGATGTCCGGCGGCCAGGCCGACCACCCCGGTCCGGCCGCTGAGCAGGACCTGGGCCGCAGGGTTGGGCCGGTATCCCAGGTCGTCGGCGATCTCCCGGATCCGTTCCCGGGTCCGGGCGTTCACCTTCCCCTTGCCGTTGAGGGCGTGCGAGACGGTGGTGATGGAGAGCCCGGCGGCCCGTGCGACGTCCTTGATCCCGATCGACCGGGTGGTCTCGGGAGCGTGCTGCGGTCGGGCCGGTCCGGCCATCGCTCGTGCCCTCCTCAGGGTCCGGGGCGCCCCCGGTGGTCCGCGCGTGGTGGTGCGGTGCTGCGGTGCGCACCCAATCTTCGGCCATCCCTTGACTGCCAAAACCTTTTGGCCGAGCATATTGGCCACTCTCACCGCTCAAAAGGTTTTGGCCCCGACGGGCCGCCCCGACCGGCGGCCCCCACCCCTCCCGGACGAGCAAAGGCGGACGACGGTGACCACGCACCCGGGCGCGCCCCGGATCCTGGTGATCCAGCACGAGGACGGCACCGGCCCGGGACTGGTGGGCGCCGAGACGGACGCGGCGGGCCTCGTACCGCACCTCGTCCACCCCTGGCGCGGCGAAACCCTCCCGGCGACCCTCACCGGATACGCGGGCCTGCTCGTCCTCGGCGGCGCGCCCGGCGCCGGGGACGACGACACGGCGCCCTGGCTGCCCGCGGTCCGCGCGCTCGTCCGCGAGGCGGTCGGCACGGGGATCCCGCTCCTCGGGATATGCCTCGGCGGCCAGTTGACGGCCCTCGCGCTCGGCGGCTCGGTCCGGGTCCGCCCGTACGGCCCCGAGATCGGCGCCGTACCGCTGCGCCGACTCCCCGCCGCCGACGGGGACCCGGTCTTCGGCTCCGTACCCGACGGCGCGCCCGCCGCCCAGTGGCACTGGGACGAGATCGCCGAACTCCCGCCCGGCGCCGTACCGCTGCTCACCGGCGCCGACTGCGTCCACCAGGCGTTCCGGGTCGGCCCGAGGGCCTGGGGAGTCCAGTTCCATCCCGAGGTGCTCGGCACCGCCGTCGCCGACTGGGCCCGCTCGGACGGCCCGGCCGCCGCCCGCGCCGGAGCCGACCCGGCCGCCGCCGTCGCCTCGGTCCGCGCGGCCGAGCCCGTACTGCGCGACGTCTGGCCGCGGACGGCCCGGGCGTGGGCGGAGGTCGTCCGGTCGTACGCGCACCGCTGACGGCCCGGGGCCCTGTCGGCGTTCGACGGGTCAGCCGCCGAGCCGGTCCAGGAACCCCGCCACCACGGCGAACAGCGCGTCCGGCCGCTCCAGATGCAGATCGTGCCCGGTCCCGGGCACACTCACGGCCACCGTGCCGGGCCGTCGCCGCAGCATCTCCTCGACCTCGGCCGTCGGTACGAACCCGGACTGCCCCAACACCAGAAGAGTCGGGCAGGTGACGCGCTCCCACTCCTCCCAGAACGTCCGCCGGGCGCCTTCCGCGAGCGAGCGGACCATCACATCCCGGTCGAACCGGGGCCACCAGCCGCCGTCCCGCTCCGCCAGCCCGCCCGCCCACCCCTCGCCCACGGCACCGCCCCCGAGAAACCCGACCGCGGCCTCCCGCGACGCGAACGGCACCGGCCACGAGTCCAGCCACCCGCCGACCTCGTCCGGCACCTTCGGATCCCCGGACCCCGGCCCGGCCTCGACCAGCACGAGCGCCCGGACGAGCCCGGGGTGCTCGGCGGCGGTGAGCATCGCGGTATGCCCGCCCAGGGACTGCCCGATCAGCACGGCGTCCACCAGCCCCAGCCGCTCGGCGACGGCGACGACATCGGCGACGTACGCCGCCCGGGACACGTCCTCGGGCCGCCGCTCACTCGCCCCGTGCCCCCGCTGATCGACGGCGACGACCCGACACCGGCCTTCCAGCAGCCGGGTTGTGGCGTCCCACTCGCCGCTCTGCCCCGCGAGCCCGTGCAGCAGGATCACGGGTCTCCCCGTCCCGCCGCCGTCCCGGCAGACGAGCCGTACGCCGTCACGGTCCACGATCCGCTCGGACCAGGCCATGCGAAGTTCCCCTCCAGGGCTCGGTACGGACCCCGATCATCCCTTGAGGTGGGCATGAGACCCATCGAAATGCGAAGATCACCACGAGCCGCACCCGCCCGGACCCCACGACGGGCCCTGTTGTCCGGCCACTTGCCCCTTGCACAGCCCTTGAACCACCCGGAGTCGTACCGCCATGCCCGTCAGATCCTCCACCGCGCCTCGTGGACTCGCCGTCGCCCTCGCCCTGCTCGCCCTCGGGACGGCGGCCTGTGGGGATGGAGGCATGGTCGTCGACCAGGGCGGTGGCGCGGAGACCACCGCTTCAGCACGGCCCGAGAACACCGCGAAGCCGAAGGAGGAGGCCACGCCGCCGATCGCCGACAAGGCGTCGATACGGACCGCCGAATCAGCGTTTCGGGCATTCATGGACGCTCCCTCGGTGACCATGGAGTGGCGCCTGCCCCGGTGGGAGCAGCAGGGGCGCGCCGTGGTGCAGGCGGGCCGGAGCAAGGAATGCCTGGTGGAGCTGAGAGCCGATCCCGGAATCTCCACCGTCATCATGAGAACCGGCGACAACGCGCACTACGTGAAGATGAACGAGGCGCGGGTCAGGAACGTTCCGGGAATCAGCCCGGAGCAGCGGGAATTCGATGTGGAACTCTTCGCGGACCGCTGGATGGTGAGCCCCGACCGCCCGACGCGGCATGTACGGGGGATGGTCCGTCTGTGCGATTTCCGGTCCGAAATGCGTAAGTTCGTGTCGAAGAAATCGACCGGCGACTCTGACTCCGATCCCTTCACCCGGAAGACGATCACCGAGAACGGCCAACGGCTTCTGGTGCTTTCTTCTTCGGAGAAGGACGCGACGATGGAGTTCACCGTGACCACGGGCCCGAAGCCGGTACTGCGAAGGATGCGGGTGATCGGCGGCAAGGAGCCGTACACGATGACCGTCTCCGCCTACGGGAAGCCGTTCCGCGTCTTCCACCCGGCCCCCGAGGACACCCTGACCGTGGCGGAACTGGAGGCCGCCTACAGGAACGCGCCGGACAGCTTCCTGCGCAACCGGGTGTAGGAACGCGGAAAGCTGCGCGTCGGGCGTCTCTTCGGGCTCGACCGGGCCGCCGACGCGCGGGTGCTCCCGCCCCCGGGTCGCGGCACCCTAGGCCGTTTCTCTCGGAATCATCTGATCGTTGGTTGATGTGTGTCGTTGGCTGACGCCCAGTGGGCGCGCATTGAGCCGTTGCTGCCGGACCCGACGCCGAAACGGGGCGGGCGGTGGCGTGATCACAGGCAGGTGATCGATGCGATCGCGTTCAAGTACCGCACGGGCACGCCGTGGATGGACCTGCCCGAGCGTTTCGGCTCGTGAGCACGCCGCCGGAGCCCGTCAGAAGGGGCTCTGGCCGGCGAGCCGTGCGATCATGCCCTCGGACGGTCCCGCGGCGGGCTGACCACGAAGATCCATTCGGCGGCCGACGGCCGGTGCCGCCCACTGGCCGTTGTCGTCACACCTGGCCAGTCCGGTGACGCACCCGCGTTCACGCAGGTCATGGCCGCCATCCGCGTGACCAGGCCCACGGGCAGACCAAGAACCCGGCCCACGGCAGTGCTGGCCGACCAGGCCTACTCGTCCCGTGCGATCCGCGAGCACCTGCGCAAGCGCAAGATCCAGGCGGTGATCCCGCAGCCGGCCGACCAGATCGCCAACCGCCAGCGCCTCGGCAGCATGGGCGGCAGGCCTCCCGCCTTCGGCAAAGCTGCCTACAAGCTGCGGAACACCGTCGAGCGGTGCATCAGCAAACTCAAGCAATGGCGCGGACTGGCCACCCGCTACGACTAAACGGCAACGGTCTACCGAGCAGCCCTCCACCTCGCGGCCCTGCACATCCGGGCCGCGAGGTGATCCCTAAGAAACGGCCTGGCCGAGGGTCGAGGCGATCGGCTTGCGGTAGCGGACGTACTCGTTGCGGGGGTGGAAGCCCACGCTCCGGTAGAGGTCGTAGGACCCGTACGGATTCGCCGCCTCCTGCTCGCAGGCCGTGGCGGTCCCGCCGAACGCGGCCGTCCGGGTCGTGCCGTGCCGCTGCGCGGGCCAGCGGATTCGGGCTTCCGCCCAGGAGAGCAGGGCCGATCCGATGCCCAGTCCGCGGTGTTCCGGGAGCACGTGACCACGGTGCAGGTACAACCACGTCCCGTCCTGCTCCTGCCACCACCGGATCGTCGAGTAGCCGACGACGTTCCCGTGGTGCTCCACGACGAGCTGGTTCCGGGACGGGTCGTGCAGCGCGGCGCAGGACTCGGCGACCTCTGCTGCCGTGGGGAGCCCCTCCACCACCGAGCGGGTGTCCACCCGGTCCCGTTGCGCACAGCCCAGCCGCACCGCGGCCATCGCGCCGTGGTCGTCCCCGCCCCGATACGGCCGGAAGGCCGTAGCCGGGCGCCCGAACCCGTGGCACGGGGCCGCTGCCGTCGGTCCCGCCCACTCCCTCAGTCGCTCAGCCGGTCGGCCGCCCGGCGACCGTGTCACTGAGCCGTACGACGAAGAACTCGAACTGGTTCTGGCCCTCGTCCCAGCGGGCGACCTCCCGGCAGTCGTCGAACGGCCAGCAGTGCTCGTCGTCCGCGTCCTCGTCCGGGTCTGTGGCTGTGTGGATGGGGGTGGGGTAGAACATCAGCCCGTTCGTCCCGTCGTCGCAGAAGTAAGCGAGATGGGCGCGGAGCCCGGCGTGGGGGACGGCCTCCAGCTTCTCCCGCCACTCCTCATCGGCCTCGCCGTCGTACTCCAGCAGGCTCTCCGGGCCGTGGCCGAGACCGGTGGCGACCCGCATCGCGTCGAAGAGGGTGCCGTCCGAGATCATCCGGTGGACATAGACAGCCCACTCCCCGGGGAAGTCCGGGCCGTTGAGGTCGATCCCGTGCCGTGCCAGCAGCGGCGCCAGGTCCGCGCCCCGGATCATCCCCTCGGTGAAGCAGGCCGCCGCCAGATCGGCCGTGAAGGCCGGGGGCAGCGCGTCGCCGGTGATCTCGTAGATCGAGCGGGAGGCGTCGAACCGTATCACCGGCTCCTCGCCCCGGTCGTACGGCGAATAGTCCCAGACGACCGGCTCGGCGCCGCTGAGCGCCGCCGGGGTCACCCACGCCGGATCGTGGTCGAAATCGATCTCATGAATGAAGTTGCCGCCGAGGTAGACGCCGTACTCGGCGTCGGTGTCGTACTCCGTCAGCGGGCGGTCGAGCAGGATGCCGAACGCCTGAGTGAGCAGGGCCGTCCAGTCGTCGGTGGCCGGGCCGGACGTGGTGGAGCGAGATGGTGCCTGTGTCATGCGGTGATTCTGGGGCAGGAGGGGGCACCGCCGGGGCCGAACCCGCGGTTTCGCCGACCGGGGCACTGACCCCGTGCCGACCCGTGGCGTGGGCCCGGGGCGGTGGGTCAGTTCGCCTCCAGCCACGCCGCCCGCTCCTCCCGACCGCGTTGTCGATTTCTGGTGCCGTGCATCGCGAGGCGGAGGATTGCATCCATGCGGAGCACCGGTGATGGACGACGACGCCGCGAGGTGCGGTGCCAGGGCAGCGTCCCGGACCGCGACGTCCGCCGACGCTCTGGTGGCCGATCTGGAGGATGCGGCCGCCGTGCTCGGCTCGCCGACCCGCCACGCCCGGACCGACGCGGCGGGGATGCTGGAGTGCGAGGCGATCGTCCTCTGCCCCCGCGCCCCGTTCACCAACTCGGCTACCTGCGATGTCCGGATGGCCGGGCTCACCGCCAACGCCCCCCTCATCGGCCGGTTCGGCCGCCATCTGGCCGGATACCGGGGGACGGTCGTCGTCGTCACCAACCCGGTCGATGTCCTGACGCGGCTGTTCGCCGAGGCATCGGGATGTGCCAGGGTCTACGGCGTCGGGGCGGAGACGGACACCGCCCGCTACCGGATCACCCTCGCCCGCGCCCACGGCGTTCCGGTCGAGGCCGTCACCGGAGGGCAGGTGATCGGCGAGCACGGCGAGGCGGCCGTCGCCCGGTGGGCAGCCGTCGGAGGCCGGGTCCTCGCCCACGACCCCGATCTGGTCCGGGCCGCGCTCGCCGACCGTCCCCGCGTCATAGCCCGAGGTCTGGGCCGGGTCCGCTGCGGCCCGGCCGCCGCCGTGGTGTCCGCCCTCCGCGCGGCCTTCGGCCTGACCGACGCCACTGTCGTGCTCTCCACCCGCCGGCCCGACGGCACCTACTCCGGGCGACCGGTCCGCTTCACCGGCGGCATCCCCCACCCCGTCGACCTCGACCTCACCCCCGCCGAGCGCGCCCAACTCGCCGCGGCCGAACGCAAGATCACGGCCGCGCACGCCATCGTCCACCGTTCCTAATCAGTGAGCAGGAGTGAGTCTTGGACCCAAGCCTGTGCACTGCGGACATTCCGAACGGTTCTGGATGTCCTGGTCTCCCGCTTTCGCTCTGTATCCGGCTGCACGGATCGTGTCCGTGGTCCGGGAATACGGGGGCGGGTTCCCTCACGCCTTGGGGTACTCGGTCGGGCCTGGACGGTCCGATGCCCCGCACGATCACTCTGGTCGTGCGGGGGCGGTGCCGTCCGTCGCCGGATCGGGTGCCCTTGGGCGCGTCGTCCGATCGCGATGCTCGCGGCATCGTGACGGGTGGTCTTTCGGTTCTTCGAGGTGAAGGGCTTCTGCCAGTGCTGGGCGCCCCAGCGGCTGGTGTAGGCCGGGTCCACGGCGATGACCGCGATACCGGACTGGTCGGCCATCGAGGTCAGGCGGGCGCGGAGTTTTCCGGTGGGGATGCCGGAGATGATCTGCCGGAAGCGGCGCCGGCGGCCGTGCTCCTCGCGGGTCTTCTCGGCGGTGAAGTCCAGGTCTTCGACGGCGATGGCCTTCACGCCACAGGTCTTGGCCCAGTTCAGCAGGCGCGTCAGGGCGTGGCGGACCTGGGCGTCGCGGTGGTCGGCATTGCCCGACAGGTCGTAGGAGAAGCGGCGCGGTCGGCCGATCGGGTTGCCGTGGGTGTCGAGGCGCCAGACGGCGAGGTGGTCGGCATTGGTGTCGACACCGGTCACCCCGTCGGCCAGGGCGGACTTGATCGGGATGGTCTTCGTCGGGGCGTACTGCCAGGAAGCGGTGATGTACCAACGGCCACGGTCCACATCGAAGTGGATGCGGTACGCGACGGCCCGGTTGGCTTCGATGCGGTCGGCCCACTCGGGGCCGCGGTGCGGGAAGGAGACCTTGCACGCGAGGACGTACCGGCCGTGCCGGGCGTTGGCCAGGTGAGCCAGCGGCGCGGGCAGCTTGATCGACACCTCCCCGTCCGGGGTGACGCGGATCGTTTCGTTGCCGAATCGCTTCCCGCTCTCGCCGTCGGCAGCCAGGAACCAGCGCTCTGCCTCCCAGCGTTCCCGCCTTTGTTCGGCGGTGAGCCGGGCGGCAGCCAGGTTGTGCCGGTTGCGCGCGAGCCGCTTGCCGCCCCGCACCACGCGCACGCGGCCGTTCTCACGGTCAGCGCGTTCGCGCTCCAGCCGGTCTTCGAGCACGCGCAGGCGGCGGGTCCTGTGGAACCACTCGCCCTCGGAACGGTAGCCGCCGGGGGCGTTCTTCGTGCCCTTCGCGCCGATCGGCTGCGACAGGCGGTGCGCGATCGTCTTGATCCCGGCTTCGAGATTCCGGACGTGCGCGAGCTGGCCGCGACGTGAGAGCGCCCACTGATCGTGAGTGGCTTTGGTGACAGCACCGGCCCAGCGCGCCGACGACTCCGGCGTCAGCGAGCGTTTCCGCGCAGCCCATGTATCAGTGGAGTGCTCCAGACCATCCCGGCAGCGGGCCACGAGGTCCTTCGACGCGAGCGAACCCATGTGCACGCCGATCAGACGAAGAACTTCCCCGTCCCCGGCCGTCAGGCGCGTGAGCCGGTCCCGGACCGCCGCACCGGCGGGGCCGAGGGCCACGAACGACGGCACGATCTCGCGGAGTGCGGAGTCAGCCATGCTCGGCGGCCTCCAACGCCTTACGGGCACGGTTCTTCGCCGACCGGCGGCCATACAGGCGGGCGCAGAACGACGTCAGCACCTCCACCATGTCACGCACCAAGCCGTCTTCGGCCTCGCCGTCATCCAGGACGACGAGACGGCGGCCGTGTGCGGACAGGGCTGCCTCGACGAGTTCGACGTTCATGCGGCCGAGCCGGTCCTTGTGCTCCACGACCACGCAGGTCACGTCCGGATCGGCCAGCAGGCGACGGACCTTGCTGCGACTGCCGTTCATACCCGAGCCGATCTCGGACTCGACCCGGACGACCTTGCCGCCCGCCTTGGCCGCCCACGCGGACAACCGGGCCAACTGCCGCTCCAGATCGCCCTTCTGGTCGTGCGAGGAGACACGGACATACAGCCCCAGGCCGCTCACCGCATCCGGAGCGGTGCTGGTCTCGATGTTCACCAGGATCGTGCGCGGCCCGACCCGCTGAGCCGGTACCGGCAACGTCCCCTCACGGAACCAGCGATACGCGGTCTGCGGATGCACGCCCTGCGCCTTCGCCCATTCCGTCAGATTCACACTCTGACAACGACACCCACTCATACATGGTTACGCTCACTTACCCGACCTCAAAAGCCAGCAAGTGAAGACCCCCCGCCCTGACCCTCACTCCGTACCACCACCCTCCTGCCCGGCCGGAAAGCCCTCGGCTGGCTCGTCTTCGAAGCCCCCAGAACGTAGAAGATCGCCAGCGTGCGGATCGGCAGCACCTACGCCGATCAGGAGGTCGGGTGGAAGCTGTCGTAACGCCGCCCGCCCCGCGTCACGGCACCTTCGGGCCGTCGATCAAGTCGCCCTCGGCGTCGTGGACCCAGGGGTTGGCCACACAGCCCTTGAGGCCCTTGATCTGCTGCATCATCGCGGGGGCCGGGCGGCCGGGGCCGGGGCAGGTGCGGTGGCCGTGGCCCAGGACGTGGCCGGCCTCGTGGTTGATGATCAGGGCGTGGTAGTCCTCGGGGCGGTCGGGGTACTGGTCGCTGAGTTCGACCCAGCGGCGGACGTTCACCACCAGATGCGGTGCGTTGGCGCAGTTGACCTGGCCGCCGGTGTCGAGGCCCCAGGCGCCGCAGAGTTCGTCGGTGGTGCCGGGGGAGACCACGTGGACGAGCATGTCGTACGGCGGGGAGTCGACCAACTGGAAGGACGCGGCGCCCTGCCGGGTCCAGCCCCGGGGGTCGGCCAGGATGCCGTGGATCTCGGCGGCCGTGTCGTCGGCGTCGAGGCCGGTGCCGTGTTCCACTTTGACGCCGTAGCGGACGAGCCGCCCCTTGGTTCCGGCGCGCTCGCCGGTGCCCCGGGCCCAGGTGTACGTACCGGGGCCGTTCTCCTGGTAGCGGGGGCGGGCGGGCGGTCGGTCCTTGCCCCGGGACGGGGGTTCGGCGGCGGGGGCCGCGCGCTTCGGCGGGGCGGCGGACGTGTCGGGGTCGGGGACGGTCCCGGCCTGCGGTGACGGGGAGCGTTTCGCGGAGGCCTCGGTACCGCCGCCGGGGAGCAGTTGCAGCCCGGCCCATCCGGTGGCGGCCGTACAGAGGAGCAGCAGCAGGACGCGTACGGCGGTGGCGGCGGGGGAGCGGCGGCGGCGCCCGGCCCGGCGGGATCCGGGTCTCCGCGCACCGGCCGGGGGTGCCGCGCGGTGGGACCGGCGGCTCCTCGGGCGGGGTGCGGTGGGGAGCCGGTCAGCCATGGGAGTTCAGCCTTCGTCGGGGACGTTCGGAGCCGGGCCGCGTCCGTGCGCGGGCCCGCCCGGGGCGTGCCGGTCCGGGGACGGGGGTGGTCCCACGGGCCGGGACGGGAGGGACGGTCCGTACGACCGTGTCCGGGGTCCGGGCGGGCGGTGTCCTGCGACGGACGCGGCCCACTCTCAGTTGACCCGAAGGCGCGTGCGATCACGGTGAGCGTATCCACTCACATTGTCTTCACATCGGACGCGGATACTTGAGCCAGTTCGGACGTGGCGAGGAGCGGTGGAAGCGTATGCGGGTGCTGGTGGTCGAGGACGAGGAGATGCTCGCGGAGGCGATGGCCGAGGGGCTGCGCGACGAGGGGCTCGCGGTGGACGTGGTCCACGACGGCGAGGCGGCGCTGGAGAACCTGGCGGTGCACGCGTACGACGTGATGGTCCTCGACCGGGATCTGCCGCTGGTCCACGGTGACGAGGTGCTGCGCCGTACGGTCGCCGCGGGCGCGGAGGTACGGGTCCTGATGCTGACCGTCTCCACCACCGTCGCCGAGCGGGTCGCCGGGCTCGGTCTGGGCGCCGACGACTATCTGACGAAGCCGTTCGCCTTCGCCGAACTCGTCGCCCGGATCAGGGCGCTCGGCCGCCGCTCGCGGCCCGCCGTGCCGCCCGTCCTGGAGCGGGCGGGGATCCGGCTTGATCCGCATCTCCGGCAGACGACCCGGGACGGCCGGTACATCGCCCTGTCCCGGAAGGAGTTCGCGGTGCTGGAGGAGCTGCTGCGGGCGGACGGCGCGCCGGTCTCGGCCGAGTCGCTGCTGGAACGGGCCTGGGACCAGAACGTGGACCCGTTCACCACGGTGGTACGGGTCACCATGCGGTCCCTGCGCCGCAAGCTCGGCGGGGAACCGGTGATCGAGACGCTGACCGGCGTCGGTTACCGGATCCGATGATCCGGCGCGCGCTCGGCGGCAGCCTGCGGGTCCGTCTCACGGTCGTCTTCGGTCTGCTGTTCTTCGTCGCGGGGGCGGCGATCTTCGGCGGGGCGCTGATCCTCGTCGGGAACAGCATGCGGTACACCCTCTCCCTGCCCTTCGGCACGGCCGACTCGGCCCCGCCGTCGGCGAATCCGTCACCGGAGCCGACGGACGGCCCCACCGGGGGACGGGTCTTCTTCCCCGACCCGGAGTCGCCCTGGCCCGACGATGTGGCCCCGGGCCCGACGGGGACCCCGAACGACCGGCCGTCCACCGAGCCGTCGACCTGGGCCGAGGCGGCGGGCAGGCCGGAGGTGCGGATCGATCCGGCGTCCCGGGAGCACGTCCTCGCCACCATGAGGACCAATCTGATGGCCAAGGGCGGACTGACCGTGCTCGGGGTCGGGGTGGTCGCCACCACCGCGGGCTGGCTGGTCGCCGGGCGGCTGCTGCGCCCGCTGAACCGGATCACCTCCACCGCCGAGCGGATCGCGGGCCGTACGCTGCACCAGCGGATCGATCTCGACGGGCCGCCGGGCGAGGTGAAACGGCTCGCGGACTCCTTCGACAGCATGCTGGACCGGCTGGACCAGGCGTTCGTGGGCCAGGACCGGTTCATCGCCAACGCCGCCCATGAGCTGAAGACCCCGCTGGCGGTGGGCCGGACCCTGGTGGAGGTCGCCGTCGCCCGCCGGGACGCGCCGCAGGAGGTCCGCAGACTGGGCGAGAACCTGCTCGCGGTCAACGAGCGCCATGAGCGGCTGATCGACTCGCTGCTCACCCTGGCCCGGGCGGAGAGCGCCCCCGCCGAACGGCATCCCGTCGATCTCGCGGCCGTCGCCGGGGCCGTGCTCACCCATACGGCTGCCGACGCGGAGCGCCGGCGGCTGCGGGTGGAGGCCGCGCTCCGGGCCGCGCCCGCCCTGGGCGATCCCGTACTGCTGGAACAACTGGTCCGCAATCTGGTCGACAACGCCGTCAAGTACAACGTGACCGAGGGGCTGCTCCGGATCAGGACGGGCACCGGACCGCTCGGTGCCTTCATCTCCGTCACCAATACCGGCGCGTCGATCGACGCCCATGAGATCCCGGTGCTCTTCGAGCCGTTCCGGCGGCTCACCGACCGGGTGGGTTCGGCGCGCGGCAGCGGACTCGGGCTCTCCATCGTGCGGGCGGTGGCCCGGACGCACCAGGGCGACGTGAGCGCCGAACCCAGGGCCGGAGGCGGACTCACGGTGACGGCCACCCTGCCGTCGCCGGATTCCCGGGGCGGCGGCTCCCCGGGGGCAACTGCCCACTCCCCGCGGTGAGCTGAGAGCCGGACGGCCGTCGCCCGCGACCCTCGGCGGCCGTCGGGCGCGAGTCGTACCGGAAACAGCCATTCCGGTACGGAAATGCTTTCGAGTGGTCCCTCGTATCACTCCGGCGGGTCGGAGTGGCACATGGCACTTCGGACGGACTCAGTGTTTCAATCCGTATGCGTACTTTGCGTATCTCGCCCGTACGCCCGCTCGTCCCTGCCGTCACTGCGTCAGGTTGAAAGGCGGTCCGGACGACGGAGTCCGGATCAGCAGCGGGCCAGTGGGCGGCGAACCCGCTCCGGTGCGAGGGCGTAGGTGCGCGCGACGAATCCGGCTTTCATCACGACCAGGCGACAGGTATGTCCTGCCGTCCCCGCAGTAAGGGTTCTTCACGTGAGCACGACAATGATCGCGCCCGAGCGTTCCTACCGTCTCGGCCGCGCCCCCGGCGGGCTGCCCGTCCTGGGCAACGCTCTCCAGCTCTTCCGCCACCCCCTCGACTTCCTGCCCGGGCTGCGTCATGAGGGGGATCTGGTCCAGCTCCGCATCGGCCCCGCCACGGCCTATCTCGCCAGCACCCACGACGTGGTCCAGGAAGTGCTGCACAACCCCAGGACGTTCGACAAGGGCGGGGAGTTCATCGACACGATGAAGCTGCTCCTCGGCGACGGCGTCGGCACCTGCCCCGCCGCCTCCCACCGGCGGCAGCGGCGCTTCATCCAGCCCGCCTTCCAGCGCGACCGGCTCACCCGCTACGGCAGGGTGATGGAGGACGAGGCCGCCGCGCTCGCCCGCACCTGGCGGCCGGGCGGGCTGATCGACGCCGGGACCGAGATGAGCCGTCTCACCACCCGGGTCACCGCCCGGATGATGTTCTCCGCCGATATCGCCGCCGACGCCGTCGCCGAGGTACAGCGCTCCTTCCCCGTCGTCTGGAAGGGCGTCTACCGGCGGATGATCATCCCCTTCCCGCTGCTCCACGCCCTGCCCACGGTCGCCAACATCCGCTTCGGACAGGCCCTGCGGCGGCTCGACGACGTGATCGCCCGGATGCTCGCCGCCTACCGCGCCGACTCCACCGAACGCGAAGACATCCTCACCGTCCTGCTGAACGCCCGCGACGAGCGCACCGGCCTCGGCCTCACCGACGCCGAGATCCGCGACGAACTGATGACCGTACTCGCGGCCGGAGTCGAGACCCCCGCCTCCGGCCTCACCTGGGCGTTCCATCTGCTGGCCGAGAACCCCGACGTGGAGGGCAGGCTGCTGCGCGAGGTCGATCTCGTCCTCGCCGGACGCCCCGCCCGGCTCGAAGACCTCCCCGCCCTGCCGTACACCCAGCGGGTCGTCGCCGAAGCCCTCCGGCTCTACCCGGCGGTCTGGTTCATCACCCGCCGGGCGGTCACCGACACCCGGCTCGCCGGACACCCCGTACCCGCCGGGTCGAGCATCCTCTTCAGCCCCTACGCGCTCCACCGCGATCCGGCCGTCTTCGCCGACCCCGAACGCTTCGACCCCGACCGCTGGCTCCCCGAGAACGCCTGCCGACTGCCCCGCAACGCCAATGTCACCTTCGGCGGCGGCAGCCGCAAGTGTCTCGGCGACGTCCTCGCCAACCACGAGGTCACCCTCGCCCTCGCCTCGATCACGGCCGCCTGGCGGCTCCGCCCGCTGCCCGGCCACCGGATCCGGCCGGTGGCCAAGGCCGAACTGACCACCGGTCCGCTGCCGATGACGACGGAGCCCCGCGCATGACCACCACCGCGTTCACCGCGACCGGCGGCACCCGCCCCCGGTCCGCCCCGCAGCAGCCGGCCGGGCACGAGCCGGCCGCCTACCCGTCCGCAGGTCACCAGGCGGCCGTCTGTCCGGGCGCCCCGCAGCAGCCGGTCCCGTACCAGCCCGCGCCGCAGCAGCCCACGCCCTACCAGCCCGCCCCGCACCCGGCGGACCCGGTGGCCACCCGACTTGTGACGGCCGACGCCGACCCGGCCGCCCGGTCGGGCCCCGGGGACGACCCCACCCGCGCCGCCGACCCCGCCACCGGCGCCCTGCTCGAACTGTGGCCCGCCCCCGGCCACCCCCTGCTCACCCTCGAACCCCATATCTCCCCCTGGCACGACCAGCTGGAGGCGGCGGTGATGAACTGGGCCGACGCCTACGATCTGCTCGACAGCCCGGCCGCCCGCGACCGGCTCGCCCGCAGCCATCTCGGCACCCTGATCGCCCGCTCCTACCCCGCCATGGGCCTGCATCGCGCCGAAGCCGTCGCGGGCTGGTTCACCTGGGCGTTCGTCATCGACGACTGTCATGACCGACAGCCCGAGGGGACCATCGACCACGACTCGTCCGCGTTCCGCATCCTGCGACTGCTGACCCCCGACGCCACCCTGTCCGCCACCACAGCCAGCCGGCTCGACGCGATACTGGCCCGGGTCTGGCACGACCTCGCCCGCGACCGGAGCGCGGCCTGGCGAATGCGCTTCACCCTTCATATGACCCATTTCCTCGCCGCTTTCAAATACGAGTCCCTCAACCGCCGCCACCACCACACGCCCGGGCTGCTCGGCTACACCCAGCTCCGCCGCGCCTCCGGCGGGATCACCCCGTCCCTCGATCTGCTGGAGGTGGCCTCCGACCGGGAGATCCCCCCGCTTCTGCACGAGTCGGACCAGTTCCAGACCATGTTCAACCGGGCGTCCGACGTGGTCGTCTGGGTCAATGACATCGTGTCCCTGCGCAAGGAACTCGTCGCCGGCGAGACCACCAACGGGGTTCTCGTCCTCGCCCGGGAGCGCGGCTGCGGCCTCCAGGAGGCCATCGACGCCGTTTACCAGCGGGTGGGCCGCTGGGTCGACGAGTTCCGGCAGGCCAGGGAGGAGCTGAGGATCCTCTCCGGCCAGTGGCTCGGCCTCACCCGGGGCGAGCGGCAGGCCGTCGAGTCGTACGCGGACGGCATGGAGGCGTGGATGCGCGGCAACCTCGACTGGTCCTTCTGCTCCGATCGCTACCAGCGGGCCGACGGCGTCCGGCTGACCAGCGACACCGATCTGGTACGGGGCGCCGGGCCCGCGGAACCCGTCCGGCCCGCCGGTCCGGGAAGGCCCGCCGGATCCGGCCGCGAGCACGGACCGGGCGCGGACCAGAGCCACACCCAGGGCCACGGCCACGGTCAGGGCGGCGGCCACGGTCACGGCCAGAAGCACGGCCACGCGTCCGGCCGGGGCCACGGAACCGGCCACGGTCAGGGTCACGGCCACCACCACGGTCACGACCACGACCACGGGTACGACCGGGGCTGGCACGAACCCGCCCCCCGCTCCCGCGTCGAGGCGTCCTGACCCGGCCGGGCCGCGCCCGGCGCCGTACCGGCGCGACCGGCAGGAACCACGGCGGCGGCGGATAGCCGAAGCCGCCCGGCGGGTAGGTCCCCTTCGGGAACGTACCGGTGGATCCCCCGGCAAGGGGATCCGCCGCAACGGAGCCGGGCCGTCCACCTCTTCGACGGGGCGGACGGCCCGGCTCCGGCCGTCGTACGACGGAAAGCGCCGCCACCCATACGACAAAAGGACCCCGGCCCCAGCGGGCGAACGACGTCCCCGCAGGTGGGCCGGGTCCGCCCCGCCGAAAGTGTCCAACGGCCCCCCTGACGCGTTGTGCGTGTCATACGATCCTGCACCTCCACCCAGAACGGAGCCGACTGTGACCGTTATCGCGGTGCCCGGCCCAGCAGGTGCGGAGCCCGGGAAGCGGGGCGGGAACCGATTACGCGAACCCGTCGCCCCCGAGGCCAGCGACGCCTGCCGCTACCTCTGCACCGGAGTCCAGACCGACGACCGCTTCCGCTCCGAGGTCATCGAGGAGTTGGGCGTCCACCAGGAGCGCTTCACCGCCCCCTCCTTCGGTATCGACGCGGCCCGGATCCTCGCCCACGCCCATCACGCCCGCCGGCGCGAACTCGCCTGGTCCATCGGCATCCTCGCCCTCTGGGTGGTCGCGATCCCGCTGACCGGCGGCCAATTCCTCGTACTGATGATCCCCAGCCTGATCCTCGCCCTGGTCGCCCGGATGGACTCCACCGGCCGGAAGACCCCGGCGGCGGGCCGGGCCCTGCTCTCCCTGCTGCGCTGGTCGGCCCGGCTGATCCTGGCCTTCCTGCTGCTGTGGCTGCTGGTCCGGGGGATCGGCGGATTCTTCGCCGACGACAACGCCGACGAGTCGGTGGTCAGTGAGGGCGGCACCACGTCGCTGGGCGACCTGTTCTCCTTCTTCGACATCACCGCACGCCCCCACGGCTACGCCCTGCTGGCCGTCTTCCTCTACGCGGGCCTGGTCTTCCTGGTCGGACTGCGCCGCGCCCAGGTGGCCCAGCTGCTGATCGGTACGCTTTCGGCCGCCCGCTTTCCGCACACCGCCGACGACCCGGCCGAGCGGTCCGCCTCCACCGGACAGCGGCTGCGGATGGCGGTGATCCGCGAGGAACAGCACGCGCCGCTGGTCATGTACCACATGGAGAGCCCGTTCCGGGGCGCGGGCGAGGCGTTCCAGCCGTGGACCACCACGGTGGAACTCCGGCCCCGCAAGGGGCGCGAACCCAGCACACTGGACAACCGCACCGTCATCGAACGGGTCCGGCCGCTGGTCGAGGCGTTGACCGTGCCCGCGCCCCATGACTCGCCCGACGCGGCCGACGCGGTACGCGACCGGCTCCGGGAGCTCCGTACCGACGAGGTCGTCTTCCTGCCCGCCGACGGGATCACCGCCCGGGGAAGCGCGCCCTACGACCCCGAAGGCATCGAGAAGCATCACCGCGACGCCGTCGAGGAGGGCGGCGAGGCCCGGCGGCACTTCCTGCGGATCAGGGTCGGCGGCTGGCACGAGGACATCGTCGTCACCGTTTTCGTCCGGGTGCACACCCAGGGCGGCATGCTGATGCTGGAGTTCGCGCCGCATGTGCTCCAGCCGGTGCGATCCGCCTTCCGCGACGCGGAGCGCGACGCCCACCGCTATGCGGCGGGCGGGGTGCTCGGCAAGATCGCCTGGGCGGTGGCCCGTACCCCCGCGAGCCTCACGTCGAGTGTGGGGACCGTCTACCGGACGGCCGTCGAGAGCTGGGACGGATACACCGGCGGCTATGCCGATGCCCTGCCCGAGGGGCCCGCCGTCGCCGTCCGCGAACGGGGCGCCGAGGACGGCGGATCCCTGTTCCAGCAGATGGACGTGGTGCGCTATCTGCGCAGCATCCAGGACCGGGTCACCGAGGGCGTCAAGTACTCCCTGTACGACGCGGGCTGGCAGACCGAGGAGTTCGAACAGAAGATCATCAATGTCAGCGGAGGCGTCTACATCGACAGCGCCAACAACAGCGCCTTCGGATTCGGCGAGAACAGCACGGCGAAAGTCGCCAACTTCAACAAGGGGGCAGAGCATGGCGACAAGGACGACTGACCACGGCGGGGACCCGGAGCGCGACGCCCGCGGCGGCGCCGCCGACCCGGTACCGCCCGTCCACATCGGCTCGGCGAACAACAGCGCCTTCGCCTTCGGCAGCCACGCCAGGGCGTCCACCGTCAACAACCCCACGGCCCCGGGCGGCGACCCCGTCCAGCTCGAACTGCTGGAAGCGGTCCGCACCCTCCGCGCCGATCTGGAACGGCTGGTGCCCACCCCGGCGATCGAGGTGCTCGACGCCGAACTCGTCGAGGCCGAGGCGGAGATCAGCTCGGCGGGCGCGGCCGGGCCCGCCCGGCTCGAACGGCTCCGGACATCGCTGGCCGCGGCCGGTGAATGGGTCGGCGCCCTCGGCTCCGGGGTCGCCGTGGCCCAACTGGTAACCGCTCTCGTCGGAGGCTGAGATGGCCGGTGAGAGCCATTGGAACCCGGACAGCCAGCGCTGGGAGCCCGGCCCCGAACCGGCTTCGTTCCGGCGGTACGAAGCCGGGGACGGCGACGGTCCCGCGGCCGGTGGCGGGGGCACGGCGGGCCCGCCGCCCCCGCCCCCCGAGTTCCCGCCCGTTCTCCCGGCGCCGGACACCGAGCCCTCGATCCGGATCGGCGGCGGGGAAGCCGACGACGGCGAACCCCCCGACCCGGGACGGCGCGCTCCGGTCGTGGCGATCGTCGCCGCCGCCCTGGCCGCCGTGGGGATCGCGGCCACCCTCTGGTTCACCGTGGGACCCGGTGACGAGGACGGGAAACCGACCGCGGGCTCGTCCGCCTCGGCCGCCGCCTCGTCCGGCGAGAGCGCCCCGGCCCCGTCGGCATCGGCGTCGGATCCGGCTTCGGCGAGCGACGATCCGGCCTTCCCGTCCGACGAGCCCTCGGCCGGTCCGTCCTCGTCCGACAGCGCGTCGACCGACACCACGACCGCCCCCGACGGCTACCGGGTCACCACCGACCCCGAGGGCTTCACCCTCGCCGTGCCCGAGGACTGGTCGCGCTCGACGGTCGGCGCGAGCGTCTTCTACACCTCGCCCGACGGCACCGCCCTGGTCCAGATCTTCGAGATCACCGAACCCGGCTACACCCCGGCCGACGCCGTCGACTACGCCAACAAGGACCTGGCCGGCCGGGCCGCCGACTACAAGGCGCGCAGTGTCGGCCCGGTCACCGGCGGCCCGGAGAACCCGTCCGGCGACGCCGCCGAACTCGTCTACGCGTACGACAGCGCCGAGACGGGCGGCGTACGGGAGTGCGTCGAACGGGTCTTCACCGCCACCGACTACACCATCTACGCCGTACTGACCTGCGCCTCCGCCGAACAGAGCCCACTGGAGCGGCAGGTGCTCGACACCGCCCTGGCGCACTTCGAGCCCTGACCGGCGGGCCCGTTCGCGCCGACCGCGACGCCGGTCCGCCCCGGGCTGTCGGAAGGTTCTCGTATGCTCCCCGCCATGAGCGGCGGACAGGGCGGCGCGAACGACGCCGCCGACCACGGAACCCATGACAGAACCGGCGGCGGACCGGCCCCCGGCACCGGGGGTGGCAACGGGCCCGGCGGGCCGGGCGGTTCGGGTCGGCCGGGCGCCCCCGGCGCCCGGGTCGTCGACGGCCGGTTCGCCCTGGAGGCACGGCTCGGCGGCGGCGGAATGGGCACGGTATGGCGCGCCCGCGATCTGCTGCTCGACCGGGCCGTGGCCCTGAAGGAGGTCAGGCCGCCCGATCCGGCGCTCGCCGAGTACGACCCGGACGCCGCCCGCGCGCTACGGGCCCGGGTACTGCGGGAGGCCCGGGCCCTCGCCCGGGTCGACCACCCCAATGTGGTCACCATCCACCACATCGTTGACGGCGGCGGCGAGGACACCTACCCCTGGCTGGTGATGGAGCTGGTCACCGGCGGGTCGCTGGCCGACCGGCTGGCCCGGGGCCCGATGGACCCGGCGGAGGCCGCCCGGCTCGGCCGGGAGGTGCTGGCGGCCCTGGGCGCCGCCCACGCGGCGGGCATCCAGCACCGCGACGTCAAACCCGCCAATGTGCTGCTGCGGCCCGACGGACGCCCGGTCCTCACCGACTTCGGGATCGCCGCCATCCGCGAGTCGACGGTCCTCACCGCCACCGGCTCCATCATCGGCACCCCCGACTACATGGCACCGGAACGCATCACCGGCGAGCGGGGCGGACCCGCGTCGGACCTGTGGTCGCTGGCGATGATGCTCTACGTCGCCGTGGAGGGCCGCCATCCGCTGCGCCGGGGCACGACGCTGGCGACCCTCGCCGCCGTACTCAACGAGTCCGTACCGCCGCCCGAGCGGGCCGGGCCGCTCACCGGTGTGCTGACGGCCGTGCTGGTGAAGGAGCCGGACGACCGGCCCGACCGGGCGGCCCTCGACCGGATGCTCGCGGAGGCGGCCGAGGCCGGTGCCGGGGGTCCGGCCGCCGGGACGGTCCCGGCGGCGCCCGCCGGGTACACCGGTACGGACGCCACCGCCGGGACCGGGGCGGGGCAGTACGGGACGGGGGACGCGACCTCGTATCCGCTCGCCCCGCCGACGCCCGCGCCGGGCGCGGGGCCGGAGACACCCGGCCGCGCGGCGGCGCCCGGTACCGCCCCGGAGCCGATAGCCGCCGGCGTAACCACCGGCACCGTGCCCGTGTCCGGCCGGGGCGCGGCGGACGGTGGAGCGGCCCGGGTCCTTCCCCGGCCGTCCTGGCTGCGGACCCGGCTGGCGATCGGAGCCGTCCTGCTCAGCGCGGCCGTGACGGCCACCGTGGTGTGGTCGGTCCTGCCCGAGGACGGCGATGGGGACGGCGCGGCCGGCCGGCCCGCCGCGAAATCCTCCGGGACCGTCTCCCCGGGCTCCTCCGCCCCGGGCGAGGCGACCGGGCAGACCGGCGGCTCGTCCTCGGACCGGGACTCCGGCGAGAAGACGTCGTCGTATCTCACCCCCGCGCGGATACGCGCGGCGGTCGCGGCGCTGCGCGACGAGACGGGCCACGACCGGGTGTTCGGTATGACCGTCTATCCCCAGTACGTGTTCTTCCGGGTCGCGGTCGGAGGCAGCGAGACCCGCTACGACTCCTTCACCTATGACGAACGCGGTCTGAAGAAGGGCGCCCTGCGGGGCAGCGAGAACAGCGGCAACCGGCCGGTCGAGCTGAGCCGCTTCGACTGGGACGCCGTACCGGGCCTCTTCAGGACGGCCGAGAAGGAGCTGAGGGTGAAGGACGTCACCGGCCGCTATCTGCTGGTGAAACCGGCGAACAAGGTCTTCGATACCCCGCCCGGACTGGGCGTTTATCTGATGAACGACTACCAGGAGACGGGTTATCTGCTCACGGACGCCCGCGGGAAGGTGCTGCGGAAGTACCCGGCGGGGAGCTGACCACCGCCGGGCGGCCCCGGCACCGGTATCCGAAACGAAACGAAACGAAACGAAACCGGTGCCGGTGCCGGTGCCGGGGCCGGTGCCGGTTTCGGTGCCGCTCAACTGTCGTCCGCCGGGCCGGACAGCCGGACGGGCATCACCAGGGTCGTGAAGTCGCCCTGGTCGGCGGAGCGGACCACGACCGGGCCGTCGGCCGCCGAGATCTCCAGCAGTACGTCGGGGCCGACTCCGGCGGCCACCGCGGGCAGCAGGACCTCCGGGTCGAAGGCGACCGCCAGCGGCGGGCCCGTGTGCACGGCCGCGACCTCGGACCCGGCCGGGCCGTCGGGCGCGGTCCCTTCCGGTGACGCGGATGTGTCGCCCGTACCGCCGGGGACTTCCGCGCCGCCTCCGGGGTGGGGGCCGTCGGCCGGCCGGTGGCCGAGCAGCAGCCGCTCGCCCTCGGCGCGCAGCACGACGTGGCCCATCGTGTCGCGGTCGGTGAGGGCGGTCCGCAGCGCGTCGCGGTCGGCGATGATCCGGTGCCGTACGGGCGGGAGCGCGGCCAGGACCGCCCGGTAGTCGGGGTACTCGCCGTCCGGGTCCTGGCGGAGCGGCAGAACCCGGTCCCCGCCGAAGAGCCCGGTCTCCGGTGTGACCGTGATCTCCGGCAGCCGCAGGGCCCAGGCGGCGATCTCCTTCGCCCGCCCGCCGTCGAGGGTCAGCCGTACGGGCGTGCCGCCGGTGCCGTCGGGCTCTCCGGCTCCGCCGAGCGTCCGCAGGGTGCGGATCGCCATCCGGTAGCGGTCGGTGGCGACGACCCGCAGTTCGGACCCGGTCAGTTCGAGCAGGATCCGGCCGAGGACCGGGAACTCCTCGCCGTGTGCCCCGGTGGCGACCGCGGGTGCCACCTGGCGCAGGGCGCCCGCGAACTCGGCGCCGCCGACGGTCGCCCGGACCCCGGGGCCGGGTACCGCGCCCGGCAGCTCCCGCAGGATGCCGCCGACCGCCTCCCGGGCCGCCGCGGCGGTGCGGGCGGCCCGCCCGGCGTGCTCCTCCAGTACGTTCCGGGCCGCCGCCGGATCGTCGCCGTCCAGGACCACCAGGGCGTCGGTGAGGGGCAGTCCGGCGGTCCGCAGCCGGCGGACGAGTACGGCCCGGGACTCCTGCCGGGGCGAGTAGCGCCGATAGCCGGTGGACTCGTCCACGGCCGCGGGCCGCAGCACCCCGCAGTCGTCGTAGAACCGGAGGGCACTGGGCGCCAGGCCCACCCGGCGGCCGAAGGCGCCGATGCTCATCAGTGCCCCGTCGGCGTCCGTGCCCGTGGAGGTGCGGGGATGTGTCATGGGGTCGTTGTCGGTCATGACGACGATGGTGGATCTTCGAGCTGCTGGAAGGTCAAGCCCGGCGGCCGGGCCCGGCGTCAGAGCAGGCGGAGGGCGACGATCACGGCCGCGCCGATGAGGACGAGCGGCGGGCCCAGACGGAGACCGTCGCCGTCGGGGTCGCGTACGGGACGGAGCTCGGGCCGGTGCCACAGGGCCCGCAGCTCGTCCGCCGCGCGGTGGGCCGACGACGGGGTGCCCAGGCGTTTCTGGACCGGCCGGAACCCCACCGGGCCGAGCCGGAGTTCGCCGCCCGCGGTGCGCTCGACGTAGACGCTGTCGTCGACGTGCCGGATCCCGGTGATCTCGTCCCAGGGGACGTGGCGGACCCGCCAGGCCCCGGCCAGCCGGACACCGGTACGGCCCGCCGAGATCCGCCAGTTGAGCGCGGTCGCCGCGAGCGTGGCGAAGACCGGGAAGGCGAGCAGTGCCAGAACCCAGGAGAGGGACACCTCCGAGCCGAGCCGGGGCACGGAACCCACCGAGCAGATCAGCAGGAAGAACCCGCCCACCACCCGGGAGACCGGGTCGGCGGTCCAGATCCGGGGCTCGGCGGGCGGAACGGGTCCGGCGGCCAGCTCCGCGGCGACCTCGGCCACCGGGCGTCCGGTGTGCCGGTTGCGGCGGGCCCGCTCCCGGGTCCGCTCCCGGGTCCGGCCCGGGCCGTACGCCGACGGACCGGCGGGGGCCGTCGAGAAGACGCCCGACGCGCCCGTCGCCACCAGGGCCGTATCGGCGCCGGGCAGCGGTACGCCGTACAGGACACCCTCACGGACCTCCCAGGCCGGTCCCTCGGTGAGCCGCCGTCCACCGCTTCCGAAGGACTCCAGCCGCCCGGGGCGGAGCAGGAACAGCGGCCGGGCGGCGGCCGGGTCGTCGGCCGCGAAGACCCGGATCCGGCGGCCGTCCCGGTCGGGCCTGACGTGCACCCGCAGGACGGGGAACGCGTCCCGCCGCCGCCGGTGGAACCGCCGCAGACCGGTCAGCCCCTCGGTCAGCAGGGCCAGCCCCGGCAGTACGGTCAGCAGGGCCGTCAGCTCCCAGTCGAAGAGGTCGTACGGCTCGGAGACCAGCCGGACCCAGTCGCCGTCCACGACCAGCTCCACCTCGGAACCGACCGGGTAGTACTCGGGGAAGACGGTGTCCAGGGCGTACCGGCGGCCGTCTGGGCCCACCGCCGTCAGCCGGCCGAGATCGTCCGGGTCGGCGTCGGCCGCGGCGACCTCGGCGGTCACCCGGGTCGCCGTCGCGGCCCGCCGCTCGTAGGCGTCGACCGCCTGGGACGACTGCCAGAGCGCGAAGGCGGTGGCGGCGAGCAGTACGGGGGCGAGCGCCGAGCGCAGCAGCCCGCGCCGGGGGTCGGGGACGTCCGGCGGGAGCCGGTGGCGGCCCGGCCCCGCGGCGGCCTCCACGACGGCCCGCCGACGGCGGTCGGCGACGATCCGGGCCGTCAGCGCCGCCGTCACGAAGGCCGCGGCGGCGGGGGCGAGATACGCGGCCGCCGCCGCGTCCGGCGCGACCCGGAACGGCTGCGGCGCCGGCGGGAACAGACCGAGGGCCGCCGCCGCGCTCCAGAACGTGAATCCGGCGGTCGGTGCCAGAGCGATCCGGGGCGCGCGCACGATCCAGAACGCGGCGAGCAGGGCCAGCGCGAAGGCGGTCAGCTCGTCCCAGGAGGTGTCGCAGGGCCGGGCCGCCGTACAGGGCTCGTCGGGGGTGCTCGCGACCGACCACACCAGGGCCGCGACGAGGACGAGGACCGAGAGCAGCGGATGGGCCCACTGGCCGGGACCGGCCGCCGACCACCTCCCGGCATCGGCCGAGCGCCATGCTGCGGCGTCCTCGGGTATCTGCTCGGACGGAAGGGGAACGGCGCTGCTCACCTGGGCATTATCCCCTTGGCGGCAGTTACGCCCCTCATGGGGTGGCATCCGACGGGCCGGATGGATTTCGGCCATCGCTCCGCCGGGCCCGGTCCCGCGCCGCCGGGACGGACGGGGCGCCCGGGACACGCGGGACGACGGGCCGGGGAAGGGCCGCAGGGCCGGGGCGCGTACACCGCCCCGCCGGTCATATCGTCGGTTCGCATCGAATGCGCAGATTCGATTCATCGCACCTCTTTCGAACAACTGCACTTGTATTCCCATGGAATTCACCGGAGTAATTCCTTGGCCGAGTTGTCCCTTCATCGCCCCGTTCTCCGGCGTGGACTATGGGACCGTCCGGTTGCGGTGGAGACGCCACCGGTCGGACGGGGGATTTCATGAAAATCGGATCAATGCTCGTCGCCGCGGTTCTGGCACTCGGGACCGGACTGACCGCGACCGCCCCCGCGGGCGCCACGGACGCCGTCTCGCCGGATGGCCGTCCCGTGGTGCGCACCGCGGGCGACGGTGTCGAGCGCACGTTCACGACCTGGGCGACCAATGTGAACGTCCGCCACAACAACGCCGACTACGCGCGCTGCAACAACTCGCCGTCGGTCGCGAACTGCCCGAACGTCCGCGGCCGGGTCAGCCCGGGCCAGCCGTTCGAGGCGTACTGTCAAAAGCGCGGCAGCCAGACCGTGGGCGGCAACCCTTACTGGGTCTATGTCATCAGGCCCAGTTTCAGCGGCTGGATGGCCAGTTACTACGTCGACTATCCGGACCACGTACTCCCGGACACCCCGTGGTGCTGACGGCCCTCGAATCGCCGTAACGTCCTGAGCATGCGAAGGCCCCCTCCGCGAGGGGGCCTTTCGTATGACCGGAAGGGCCGTAGGGAGAATTCGGCGCGGCGGGCCGGCGGAATTCCCCGGGCCGGGAATCAACGGGACGGGGCGGGACGCGCCGGGAACCGGGGGAGCCTGGGCGGAATCGGACGCCCCGCCGCCCGGGGCGCCCCGAGCGGCCAACCCGTTTCTCCCGGATCGCCGTGCACGTTCCCCGCTGTCGGTGGTGCGACGGCGTCATGCGACCCGAGCACGGTCCGACCGGGAACCACACCGAGGTCTGGCATGACCGCGTACTGCCTTCGGGGCCGGAACGGATCCGGTTCGGGGCCGTGCTGCGCGGCTCGCTCCTGCCGATCCTCGTCCGGACCGGTATCGCCTGCTTCGCTCACCTCGTCTGCGACCCGCTCGCGGCGATGGTCCTCGGTGGCCTCTTCGCTTTGTCGTTCATCGTGGGGTTCGGGCCGCGCCGCAGGGCTGAGCGTTCGATTCGCCGCGGTGTCTACGGCGCGCCGGGCGGAGTGCTCGCCAAGTCGGTGGCGGGGTTGTGAGGCCTGGCGGCGGGAGGCCGTCACCGGAACGGGCGGGCCGATCGCCTCAGGAGACCGGTCCGACGACCGCCCCCGGTGACCGGCCGCAGGGGCCGCGGGCCGGGCGGACCCGGCCCGCGGTCGCGGCGCGTGAGGGGGGAGCGGCGTACCGCCCGACTCAGTAGTCCGTACCGACGCTCCAGACCGTCGCCGCCCCGGTGGTCGAGCAGGTCGCCACCGAGTAACCGGCCACCCTCCACACCCCGTAGACGGTGAAGAGCGTGCCGTTGGTCCGGCGGCAGGTGACCCGGACGCGGTAGGCCGAGACCGTCCCCAGGTTGGTGCACGAGGTGCGGCCCGTGTAGCCGTCGACGTTCTCCGGGGTGCAGCTGATCAGCGGGCGGACGACCGGCGGAGGTGACGCCGGGGCGGCGGCCGGGGCCGCCGACGCGGCGGGGGCGCCGACGGCGCTCGGAC
Source organism: Streptomyces sp. NPDC006798 (assembly GCF_040635975.1). Taxonomy (NCBI): domain Bacteria; kingdom Bacillati; phylum Actinomycetota; class Actinomycetes; order Kitasatosporales; family Streptomycetaceae; genus Streptomyces; species Streptomyces sp. NPDC006798. The sequence continues at coordinate 63,038 of NZ_JBEYIS010000032.1, read as the reverse complement.
CGCCGAGCAGCATCGCTCCGGCACCGAGCGCGGACAGGTACTTCCGTGAGGACATGGCTCTCCTTCAATGGATGTGCCTACTGGGTGCGTTCGGGGCCGGCGCGCGCGGGCGCGCGCCATCGGGGCGGGACCGTGGAGGGACGTACCGAAAGACCGTCCGGGGCGCCGTCCGACCGGCCGGACCGGGCCGTTCGACGGTGCGGGAGTCGCGCCGGACGGGGCGTCGGCCGCCCCCCGAACGGCCCGGACCCCGGATGCGGTCAGTGTGCCCGGGGGCGTGCCGAACGTGCCCCGGCGTATGCCCAAGCGATGGCAATGGTCCGCACCACTGGCGGCGCTGCGGATCAGCAGCCCCTCGCGCGCCGTCGCGGGGGTCGGCCCGGAGCGGGACGGCCCCGGGCCGGAGGGTCAGCCGGAGACGGGGCCCGCGTACCGGGTCAGATCGTCGGCACAGCCGAGTACGGCGGTACGGGCCCCGCCGACGGACGCGCCCGCGCCCGCCGCGAGGGACAGTTCGACCGCCCCCGGGGCCGCCGCCGCGTGCCCGGTACGGACCGTGGCCACCACCGAAGACCGCGGGGCGCGGCTGTCCCCGGGCGCGGGCACGATCACCCGCAGTTCGGCCCCGGTCGCCGTGGTGCCCGTCGCGCCGATCAGCTCCGCCATCGCCGCCGCGACCGGCTCCGCGCTCTCGGTCAGGGAGCCGCCGGGCAGCGGTACGCCCCGCCCGTCGATCACGGGGGCCCCGACGCCCCGCAGCGGGGTGACGGTGAGCCGCAGCTCACGGGCGCTGAACACGTCCCGGTGATGGAGTACGTAGACCGCGACCAGCGCCGCGCGTACCGCGTTGAGCAGCGGGGTCACCCCCGGCTCCGACGGCGCGTCCCAGGTCCAGCTGCGGGCGGCCACCCGGTGCGGCGCCCGGCCCTCGGCCAGGGCGGTCAGCCCCTCCCGTACGGTCTCGCCGAGCTGCCAGCGGCCCCCGTGGTCGACGGCGAACAGCCGCCCCTCCTCGTCGACCGCGAGCGGCGCGTCGGCGTCCGTCCGGCCGAAGGGGAAGAGCCGCGCGCCGGTGGCCCGGCCGAGCCGGGCGAACGGCCGCAGCGCGTGCCGGGCCGCCACCGGGTCCACCACACAGCCCGTGGCGGCGACGTCGAGGCCCGGTCCGGCCGGGGCCAGCCGCAGCCCGTGGAACTCGCGCAGCGCCCGGTCCGCGGCGGGGAACATCTCCCAGACCGCGCCGCCGACCACCGGCTCCGCCAGCGTCACCGCCTTCAACGCCGCCAACTGGGCCTCGACGCCGACGTCCCGGCCCTCGAACCACCCGGCGGCGGTCAGGCTCTCCGTACCGGCGGTCATGCGACGACGTCGATACCGAGCCGGTCCAGCAGCGCCCCGCAGGAGCGGCAGACCGGGGCCGGGGTACCGTGCTCGGGATCGCCGTCGGCGCGGATCTTACGGGCGACCAGCGCCGCACCGGCGAAGTGCGGGGCGGCCTCGGCGAGAGTGGTCGTACCGCCGTCGGTCCGGGCCCGGTCGAGGCCCCACAACTGGTCGGAGACCAGGGCCGATTCGGCGCAGTAGCCGATGAAGGGCTCGCGCAGTCCGACGGGCAGGGCGGCGAAGAAGTCCCGGACGGCCGGGTGGAGCCGGGGCTCCCCGTCGCCGACCAGGTTCGTCTGGCTGAAGATCTTCCCGCCGACCAGCAGGGACGCCGCCACTCCGGGGACGAGATCAGACACGACGGCCCCCCGGGTACGGGGCCGGGCCCGCGCGGTGGCCGGTCACGCCTGTGCCGTCGCCGACGGCCGCGGCCGGGAGGAGTCCCCGGCCCGGCCCGCCGGCCGTTCTCGAAATGGGCATCTGCCGCTCTCGCTCCTTGTCCGGCGCCGTGTCCACACCCGCGGGAACCGTGTACCCCATGGCGGATCAACCCCCGTTCCCCGTACGGGACCCCCCACGGCCCCGTGGCCACATCGTGCCACGATCCCCGGGAACAGGTGTACGCGGTCGGCACCGGACGGCGCGGCGCCGGTCAGCCGGACGCGGCGGAGGACGCGGCCCCGGGGGCCGTGGGCGCGGTGGACGGCGCCGCCGGGTCGGCGGCCGGGGGCACGGGCTTCCGTACCGAGGCTCCGTCCTTCGCCCGGGTGACGTTGTGCCGTCCGATGGGCGGCATCAGCGGCCGTCCCGACAGGGGGTCCTCGATGATCCGGCTCGCCAGCCCGAACACCGCCCGGACGGGTTCCTCCGTCAGCACGTCCCGGGGCGGCCCGGCCGCGTGCGGACGGCCGTCGGCCAGAGCCACGATGTGGTCCGCGTACCGGGCGGCGAGATTGAGATCGTGCGGCACCATGACGATCGTGGTGCCGCGGGCCAGATTCAGATCCGTCAGCAGATCCGGTACCTCGATCTGATGGCCGGCGTCCAGGAGCGTCGTCGGCTCGTCGAGCAGCAGGACGTCCGTCCGCTGGGCCGGCGCCATCGCGATCCAGACCCGCTGCCGCCGGCCGCCGGAGAGTTCGTCGACGCTCCGGTCGGCGAGCGCCGTGGTGTCCGTCGCCTCCAGGGCCGTCGCGACGGCCTCGTCGTCCTCGGCGGTCCAGCGGGAGAACATCCCCTGGTGCGGATGGCGGCCCCGGCCGACGAGACCGGCCACCGTGATGCCCTCGGGCGCGGTGGGCGACTGGGGCAGCAGGCCCAGGACCCGGGCGAGTTCCCGGGCGGGCGTCCGGTGCACCTCCTTGCCGTCGGGGACGACCCGGCCCGCGCGCGGCGCCGGCAGCCGGGACATGGCGCGCAGCAGGGTCGGGCGCCCGCCCGGGAAGGAGAGGCGGGGCGGTGGTACGTAGGGATTCATCTCGTCATCGACGACTTTCCGCCGGAAAAGCGGGTTATCCGATGAGAAGACGGTCGATGTCCCTAGGCTGACCGCCATGACCCACCGTCAGCCCGGCCCCGCGAACGCTGCCGCGAGCACCCCCGCCGACCGTCCGCGCCACCGCCCCGGATATCTCGCCGCGGCCGGGGTCTTCGCCGCCGGAATGGCGGGCACGACCCTGCCCACCCCGCTGTACGGGCTCTACCGGGAACAACTCGGCTTCTCCGAACTGACCGTGACCGTGGTCTTCGCCAGCTATGCCGTCGGGGTGATCCTCACCCTCCTCCTGGTGGGCAACCACTCCGACCGCGCCGGCCGGCGGCCCGTACTCCTGGCCGCCCTGCTCTTCGCGGCGGCCAGCGCCGGATGCTTCCTGCTGGCGGACGGGCTGCCGCTGCTCTACGCGGGCCGGGTGCTCTCCGGCTTCTCCGCCGGACTCCTCAGCGGGGCGGGCACCGTGACCGTGCTGGAGCTGGCCGACCCGGCCCACCGCTCCCGGGCCGGATTCGCCGCGACCGCCGCCAATATGGGCGGACTCGGCTGCGGACCGCTGCTCTCCGGCTTCCTCGCCGAGTACGCGCCCGCCCCGCTGACCCTGCCCTTCCTGGTCCATCTCGGGCTGCTGGCCGCGGCCGTGATCGTGGTGCTGCTGCTCCCCGAGACCGTGCCGGACCCCCGGCCCCGGGCCCGGCCCGTACCCCAGGGGCTGTACGTCCCGCCGGAGGTCCGGCCCGTCTTCGCGCCCGCCGCCGTCGCCGCGTTCGCGGGCTTCTCCCTGCTGGGGCTCTTCACGGCCGTCGCGCCGAGCTTTCTCGCCGAGACGCTGGGGGAGCGGAATCTCGCGGTCTGCGGCACGGTCGTCTTCGCGGTCTTCCTGGCCTCCACGGCCGGACAGGCCCTGACACCCCGGATCCCGGCGACCGCCGGGCCGAATCCGGCCCTGCCGCTCGGCTGTCTCGTCCTGGTCGCCGGAGTGCTGATGGTCGGCGGCTCGCTGTGGGCCCGGTCCCTGCCGCTGCTGATCATCGGCGGCATGTGCGGCGGACTCGGCCAGGGGCTGGCCTTCCGCGCCGGGCTCACGGCCGTCAGTGGCGCCGCGCCCGCCGCCCACCGGGCCGCCACCGTCTCCTCGTTCTTCGTCGTCGCCTATACGGGGATCTCGGTCCCGGTCATCGGGGTGGGCGCGCTCGCCGTCACGCTCGGACTGGTCCGGGCGGGGCTGATCTTCACCGGCTGTGTGGCCCTGATCGCGATCGCCACGGTGGTCTGGCTGGTCCGGCGGAGGCCCGGCCGCGCGCCGGAGGCCACCGGCTGAACGCCTGCCCGTTCCTGTGCCCCTCAACGGGAACGCGCGCTTCCCGTTGCCCCGCGCCCCGAACGCCGCCAAGCTCGGGTCGGCCCCGGCGGCCCCCGGGGCAACAGGAAAAGGAGTGCACTTCGTCATGTCCTTGACCAGAAAGCTCTCCCCGGCAGGCCGGCTCTCCGCCGTCTGCGCGGCGCTGGCCCTGACCGGTGCGGCACTGCTGACCGCGCCCGCCGCCCAGGCGGCGCAGTCTCCCACCGCCCCGCGGGCGGCGTCCGGAGCGGCCTCCGGGTGGGTCCCGATGGGGACGCACCCGTCGTACTCGGCCTGTCAGTCGACCGGCCAGTACCTGGTCAGCATCTGGCTGATCCCCGACTACTACTGCGACCCGTACGCGCCGTACATGCTCTACGGCTGGAAGTAGGCCGCTCCCCCTTCTCCGGGCAGCCCTCGGCTTCCGCCGCGCGTGGAGAGCAGTCCGCGCGCGGCGGTGAGCGCCTGTGACTCCCGGCGGGTCCCGGTGATGACGCAGAGGGTGTAGACGATCCCCTCCAGCCGGATCGAGGAGTCCGCCCGAGCGGCCGGTTCCGCCGTCAGTGTGTCGTAGCGGTCGACCAGTTCCCGTACGACATCCGTATCCGGCTTCGGCACCATCTCTGGGCCCTCCTCGGGTCCGCTCGCGACGCTCGCACCCCCCGGTGACGCCCCCCGGCACCTCTTCGATGGTCCCCCGCGCCCGGCGTGCCCGCACCCGGGAAGCCGCCCCCGGACCGGGCCGCGTGCCCCGGCGTGTCGATTTCCTTCCTTTCAGGAACATAATCCCGGGGGACATATATGCATCGATCAAGCGCTCAGTTTCGCGCTGAAACAAAATCAATATTCCCGAAATGCCGGGGTGCCGAAGAATGATGATAGGACTTAATTTACCTGCTGTTCGGGGCCGGGCATCTTCGGTTTGTGTCACTTTCGGAATGCATCTTGACTCCGGCTGTAGTGGCAAATAACTTTCCAGGAGTCACTTTGTCGACTCCGGTACGGCCCGCCTTCGATGCGCGCCGGTAAAGCGCCTGAGTAGCGCTCACGACATTCGGAGTTCGATTCCGCTGAAGCCATCGGGAAGGTGGTTGCATGCTCAAAAACAGAAGTCCTCAATGGTCTCCACGGGCTGTGGTGTTCGACTGTGACGGCACCCTGCTCGACAGTGAGAGGCACTGGATCGACGCGCGACGGAAAGTGCTGGACGACCATCGCGTGGTCCCCGACGAGAAGTTCGCCGAGCTGGCCCAGGGGGTGCACTACACCGAGTGCGGCCGGCTCATGGCCACCATGGCGGGGCGGCCGAGAAAGGCCGCGGAGATGACCGAGGACCTGCTGCGGACCTTCCGGGCCTTCGCCGCCGCCGAGCCCACCACCTGCCCCGGAGCGCCCGAAGTGGTCACCTCCGCGGCGGGCCGGGTACCCATCGCGGTGGCCAGCAACTGCCCCCAGGACGTGGTGGAGAGCTGCCTCGACAGCGCCGGACTGCTCCGGCACTTCCGGCATGTCGTCGTCCCCGGGGGCCCGGTCCGCCCCAAACCCGAACCCGATGTGTACGAGGAGGCCGCCGCGCGGTGCGGATTCGACCCCGCGGACTGCCTCGCCATTGAGGATTCCCTCTGCGGAATTCGCTCCGCGGTCTGCGCCGGAATGCCGGTGATCGGTATCGGGGAGAATCCGCCGCCGGAGGGACTGCAGCTGGCTGATGCCTGGGTCTCCTCCCTCGCGGACCAGGAACTCGGTAATTGGATCAGTGGCTGGACGAGCCGGGACCGCCACGGCACCGGCTGATCTCCGGCCGAAGCAACGGGGGGCCGGGGAATAGGGGATTTCCCGCCCGGGGCGGCGCCGATGCGTACGCCCCCTTGCTCGCGCCGATCCGCTCCGCGCGGCTTACAGTCGTCCAGAAGGCGAAGCGCCCGGCGCCCGCGCGCGATCGTCGCGTACCGCACCCAACGGCGCCGTCGTGCCAGTGGTTTCACCCGACTGGAGGTGCGATGAGCTACTTTCTCCCCGCTGACGAGGCCGTTCTCACGGCCGGTCGAGGACTCGCCCTCACCCATCCCGGGATCGCGTTGTCCGTGGAACCCCTCTATCTGCTGGCCAGACGGCCCGCCCCGGAGCGGCGGGTGGCCCTGGTCGCCGGAGGCGGCGCCGGACACGAACCCCTGCACGCCGGTCTGCTCGGCCCGGGCGGACTGGACGCGGTCGTCCCCGGCGCCATCTTCACCTCGCCCGGCAGCGCCCAGATCGCCGCCGCCTCACTCGCCGCCGCCGACCTGGGCGAGCGCGCCGGAGTGCTGCACATCGTGAAGAACTACACGGGCGACCGGATCAACTTCGCCCTCGCCGCCGAGCAGATACGCGCCGCGGGCGTCGAGGTCGCCGAGGTCGTCGTGGACGACGACCTCGCCACCGACGGCACGGCCGCCGGACGGCGCGGAACGGGCGCCACCGTGGTGGTGGAGAAGCTGCTGGGCGCCCTGGCCGACCGGGGCGCCGACCTCGACGCCCTGGCCGAACTCGGCGGCCGGGTCGCCCTGGCCTCCCGCAGCCTCGCCGTCTGCGCCCGGGCGCACACCTCACCGGTACTCAAATCGCCCGCGTTCCACCTCCGGCCCGATGAACTCGACTACGGCGTCGGCATCCACGGCGAGCGCGCCGCCCATACCGTCACCGGCCCGCACGGGGTCGAACTCCTGGTAGCCCGGATGACCGAGGAACTCCTGGCGGACGTGCCCGCCGGGCCGCACGGGGTGATCGCGGTCGTCTCCAACCTGGGCAGCACCAGCGATCTGGAGATACGTATCGTCAGCGCGCTGGTCCACCAGTACCTGCGGGCGCGCGGGATCGCCGTCCACGCGCTCGCCGCCGGGACCTATGTCACCGCCCTCGACATGGCGGGCTTCAGCATCACCCTGACGGCCCTGGAGCCGGGCTGGGCCGAACTGTGGGACGCGCCCACCGACACCCCCCTGCGGCTGCCGGGCGCCGCGGCGGCCCGGGCCTGCGAGGTCACCCCGCCCGCCCCTGCCGCCGCCCATGCGACCGGCGGCTTCCCCGGTGCGGCCGGTACGCCCCCGGCCCGGCCCGGCGGCGGATTCCTCGGCGAACTCCACCGGATCTGCGCCCTCACCCATACCGACCTCACCGAACTCGACCAGGCCAGTGGCGACGGCGACTTCGGCGACAACTTCTGCGGCGGTGTCGCGGCGGCCGTACGGCTCACCGAACGCTCCGGCGTCCCCGGCGCCAGCGCCCTCGCCGAGACCTTCCGCGACCGGGTCGGCGGCTCCAGCGGGCCGCTCTTCGGGATCCTCTTCACAGCCCTGGCCACCACCGCCGACCGGGCCCCCGCCGACCTCCCGGCCATCGCCGCGGCCCTGCGCCAGGCCCTGCTCAGGATCACCGCCCTGGGCGGCGCGGTACCCGGCGACCGCACCCTCGTGGACGCCCTCGCCCCGGCGGCCGACACCCTGGAACTCACCCCGACGGCCGATCCCGGCCGGACCGTGACCGCCGCCGCCCGCGCCGCGATCGAAGGGGCGGGCGCCACGGCGGCCCTCACCGCCCGCCGGGGCCGGGCCAGCTATACCGGTGACCGCTCCCGGGGGCTGCCGGACCCGGGCGCCGTCGCGGTCGCCCTCGTACTGACAGCGCTGGCCAGGACCCATGAGCCGGCCCTGGCCGGGGAACTCCCCGCCCTGCGCGCCATCACCCGGGGCGACACCCGCTGACGACACCCCGGCGGCCCGTACGGACGCCCGCCGACGGCTCGGCCCGCCCCGGCCCGCGACAGGCCCCGGCACCTCGCGCCGGCGCTCAGACCACCAGCGCCAGCGTCACCGTCGCGGCCGAGGTCGCCGTCACCGCCAGCACCAGACCCGTCCCCATGAAGCGCCCGAGGCCGATCGCCGTACCGTGCCCCCGGCACCGCTCGAACCAGAGCAGGGTCGCCAGCGACGCCCAGGGAGTGACGACCGAGCCCACGTTCACCCCCACCAGCAGGGCCAGCAACTGGTTCTCGTTCGCCGGCGGCACGGCCGCCTCACCGGCCATATAGGCGGGCAGATTGTTCAGCACGTTGGAGACACCCGCGCCCACGGCCGCCGAGCGCAGCATCCCGACCAGGCCGTCGTCCGAGCCCATGGCCGCCGTCAGCAGCGAGTCGAGCCCCCGGGCGTTGACGGCCTCCACCACCAGGAACATCCCCGGTACCAGCACCAGCAGCCGCCACGGGACCAGGGAGAGGGACAGCTCCTCCCGCCGCCGGACCGCGAACGCCACCACCACGACCAGTGCCGCCGTCAGCGACGCCGACCACAGGGGCACGTCGGCGACCAGAAGCGCCAGCAGAAAGCCCCCGCACACCAGGGCGCAGACCCGGAACAGCACCGGATCGTCCGGCACCGGCCTGGGCGGTGGGGTGTAGCCGCCCAGCTCCCGGTGCGCCGACCGCCAGTAGAACCCCCACAGACACGCCGTGGTGACCACGATCGCGACCAGCTGCGGCGCCCACATCGCGGCGGCCATCTCCGCGGGCGAGAGCGCCACCCGGTCGGCGGCGAGCAGATTCGTCAGATTCGAGACCGGCAGCAGCAGGCTGGCCGTGTTCGCCAGCCAGATCGTGGTCATCGCCAGCGGTACGGAGGCCAGCCCGACCCGGGCGGCGAGCGCCAGCATCACCGGCGTCAGCAGGACCGCCGTGGTGTCCAGGTTGAGTGTGACGGTGACGGCGGAGGCGAAGAGCACACAGAGCAGGAAGAGCCGCGGATAGCTGCCGCGTCCGGCCCGCGCCACCCCGGTGGCGATCGCGTCGAAGACCCTGGCCCGGCCGGTCAGCTCCGCCAGCACGATCACCGAGCCGAGGAAGACCAGCAGGGGCGCCACCCGGGCCGTCGCGTCGGCCGCGGCGGCCTCGGGCAGTACCCCGGTGACCACGGCGAGCAGCCCTGCGGCCAGGAGTCCGGCGGCGAGCCCGTCCAGACCGCGCGGAGCTCGCCGTACGACGGCGGCACGCACCGAGGAGACCTTCCGCGACGGCGGTATGAAGAACGGCATGATGACCAGAGACGACCAGGTGAGATGGAGGCGGGGCGGAGGACCGGTGGACGCCGGAGGGCGGGCTACCCGGCGGCCAGCTCGGCGAAGAGGGCCCGTACCGTCGTATCGCTCGGTACGTGGGTGGGCTCCGGCTGCCGGGTGAGGACCGCGTCCGGGAGCAGCGCGGCCGTGGCGCTCACCGCCTCGTACGGCACGATGTCGTCGTCGGGCGTGTGCCAGAGGCGTACCGGCCGGGTGATGTCCCCGGGCACGAAGCCCCAGGGCCTGGTCTGGAGCTCGACCTCACGGGCCGGGCCCAGATAGCCGTGTCCGGCCATCTCCGCCAGCGCCGTCCGGGCCGTCGGATGGTCGGCGAAGGCTTCGGCCCAGCCGGGCGCGGCCTCGGTGAAGTGGGCGATCAGCTCGTCCCGGGGGGTGTCGCGGTAGAACGCCCGGACCGTCAGGGCCTCGGCCGGGCAGTGGCTCCGTACGCCGTCGTCGTCGACGTACGGCAGCCCGCTCAGCACCCACACCCGGCGGACCCGGGAGCCGGGCGCGGCGGCCTGCGCGTAGGCGTACGGGGCACCGGCCGAGATCCCGGCCACATCGAACTCCGTGACGCCGCAGGCGTCGAGTACGGGCTCCATCAGCGCGGCCCACGCGGCGATCGACGGCATCTCCAGGGGCGGGGTCAGACCGTAGCCGGGCCGTTCGACGGCGATCAGCCGGACGCCCGCGGCCCGTGCGTACTCGTCCCAGAAGTCCGGCAGCACGGCGGATCCGATCGATCCGTGGTGGAGCAGGAGTACGCGGCCCGAGGGGTCTCCGTACTCGGCGACCCCCCATATCGGGCCGTCGGCTCCGCCCTTGACGGTCCGCCGGTTCATCGAGCCTCCAGATCCCGGAACGATACGAGGTAAGGCGAACCTTACCCGGCGGGTCCGGGGGATCACCGGCCCGGGACCCGGGGCCGGTGATCCTTCCCTCCGTTCTCACGGGCGGGCCGGACGTCCGGAAGCGCGGCGGTCGCTCCCGGGGTCACGCCACGGCGGCCAGGACGTTCGTCACGACCTCCTCGAAGAGGAGCGCCCCGAGCTCGGCGGAGGCACCCGTGGTGGACGACAGGACACCCCGGTTGGACATCCGGGCCGCGTCCACGGGATGGCGGTAGATCCCGGCCGGTGGCGGTGTCTTGTGCTCCGGGCGGTCGGGACGGACCGACTCGGGGCGCAGATGGAGCATCAGACTGGTCTCGGTGAGCCCGGCGTGCTCGGCGTGCCAGCCGGGGAAGTCGGGCAGCTGCCCGGCGATCCAGTCGTCCCGCACCATGCTCCACCAGCTGAACGCGGTGATCTCGGTCTCCGGGAAGGCGGCCTTGGGACGGCAGCCCTCGATGGCTTCGAAGAGCAGTGCCTCGTTCTCGTAGTGGCCGTTGACGATCACCAGCCGCCCGGGCGCGAGGGGCGCCAGGGAGAGCAGGGTGTCGGTGAGGCTGTCGATCAGGGTGGCGCCCCGCAGATGCAGGGTGCCCGGCCAGTGCGCGCCGCCGCCGCTCTGCGGCAGCGACCGGGCGGAGACCGGCTGCGTGGGCAGCAGGAATCCGTCCAGCTCGGCGGCGATCCGCCGGGCCATGGCCTCGGGGATGTCGAGGTCCACGGAGAGCGGCAGATGCGGTCCGTGCTGTTCCAGACCGCCGATCGGCCAGACCAGGGTGGCGCCGCGCACGGCGGACTCCACCTCGGTACTGGTCAGATCGCCGTAGAGCCGAGGGGCGGGGGCGGCGGACGTACGGTCGCTCACCGCGGCCCCCCGCTCCCGGGCCCGGCACCGCTCCCGGACCCCGGACCGCGCGCGGCCCCGGCTCCGGCGGCGACCGCCGGGGTGCCGTTGCCGTTGCCGCTCGCGGCCCTGGTCCCGGGGCCTCCGGTCTCCTTCGGCGGGGCCGCCGTGAGACTGCGCCCGACGAGATCGGGCACCGAGAGCCCCGTACCGCTGAGCCAGTCGTCGACCCCCCGGCAGATCTTGTCGAGCGTGCCGTGCATGTCCTGGTGGAGGGTCGTGTACACCTGGACGGCGTCGGCCCCCACACTCAGATACTCGATCACGTCCCCGGCGGCCTGGACCCCGCCGCCGCCCAGGACCGGGATCCGGATCCCGCGCCGCCGCAGGGCGTAGATCTCGGCCAGGACGAGCGGTTTGATGCCGGGGCCCGAGTAGCCGTAGGCCCCGCCGAGATGGACCCGTCCGGTGGCCGCCTCCACCGCCAGGCCCGCGATGGTGTCGCTGAGGGTGATCGCGTCCGCGCCTTCGGCCACGGCGGCCTCCACCCGCGGGATCAGGCCCTCGCCCGCCGCGAGCTTCACACTGAAGGGCACGGTGACGGCCCGGCGGACCGCCCGGGTGTACGCGGCCACCCGCTCGGGTGTGTCCTCCCCGTACCCCTCGTCGTTCAGACAGGAGATCCCCAGCTCCAGGGCCGGACTTCCGGCCGCCGTCACCTGTTCGGAGAGCCGGGCCAGCCCGGCCGGGGTGTCCGCGTGCACCGAGGCGATGAACGGCAGCCCGTCGACCGAGAGCCTGCGGACGATCGCCAGCCAGTCGTCGACGCTCCGGCGCGAGTACGTCGTACTGTTCAGCATCCCGGTCGGCAGCCGCAGCAGCCGCTCGTCACCGCCGGACGGCGGCGAGGGATGGATGGTCTTGGTCACCACCGCGCCCGCTCCGCCTTCCAGCAGCCGGCGGATATTGCGCTCCTGGTCGGTGAGCAGACCCGAACCCACCACGACCGGGGAGACCAGCCTCATCCCGAGGACCCGGGTCACGAGGGCGTTGTCGGCCTCGGTGGTCATGTGGTCGCCGTCACCTTGCCCGTGACCGCGGCGAGCAGCCGTATCAGCGAGTCCGGATTCCGCTGGGCGTGCGCCAGGTCGACCACGCTCACCCGGCCCACCATCGGCAGCCCGCGCAGCAGATGGCTGGCGTTCTCCGCCAGCGGTACCGGGGTCACCATGACGATCGGCTTGTCCTGGCCGGAGGCCCAGCCCAGTTCGATATGCGTACCGTCGGTACGGAGCAGTTCACCGTCCACCACCGGCAGGACGGGGACGAAGACGTCGCAGCGCCGCATCCAGTTGAAGTCCCGCACACTGACCTGGTCCGGGGTGAACAGCGGGGTGTCGACCCCGAACTTCTCCGCCACATGGGCCGAGAAGACCGTGGCGTTGGCGGCGGTGGCGGCCTCGATGATGTCGTGGATCGCGTGCCGGAGCGGGGAGTGGAAGCCGGTCGCGCCGCCCAGCGCGTGCTGGATGGGGCCGCCGACGAACACATTGACGCCGGTGAGATCGGGGGCGTCGAAGGCGTGCTCGGCGAGATCGGGGCTGACTTCGGTCATGGCGTTTCTCCAAGCCTGTTGCGGGTGCCTGTACGGGGGGTGGACAGGGGTCGGTGGCGGGGAACGGACGGGGGTCGGTGGTGCGGGGACGGGACGGGGGAGCGGGGAAGCGGGGCCGGTTCGGGCGGTTCGGCGCCGCCGCCGGGGAGCGGCGGCCCGCCCCGGGCCCCGGGAGGTCTCAGGGGGTCCGTGACCGCTCGCGGACCGCGATGTTGCGGACCTTGATCCGGGTGAACTCCAGCAGCCCCCATGAGCCGTACTCGACGCCGACGCCGGACTCCCGGTGCCCGCCGAAGGGGACGTCGTGCCGGAGATCGCCGTGGGTGTTGATCCAGACGGTGCCGCACTCCACCCGGGAGGCCAGTTCACGGGCCTCCCGCTCGTCGCCCCAGAACGACCAGCCGAGCGCGTGGGGACCCGCCCCGGCCCGCTCGACGGCCTCGGGCACGGAGTCGTACGCCACCAGGGGGATCACCGGGCCGAACTGCTCCTCCGCCTCCAGCTCGGTCCCCGGCGGCAGACCGGCGACGACCGTCGGCGGATAGAACCAGCCGGGACCGGTCGGTACGGTGCCGCCGGCCACCAGCCGGGCCCCGGCGGCCACGGCCCCCTCGACCAGGGCGGCGACCCGGTCCCGCTGGGCGGCGGAGACCAGCGGGCCCAGCTCCGTCGCCGGGTCCGCGCCGTCGCCGACCACCGCCGACCGGGCGAGGGCGCCCAGCAGCTCGGCATAGCGGTCGTGCCGCGCCCGGGGTACGTAGACCCGTTTGACCGCCGCGCAGAACTGGCCGCTGTTCGCCATGGCGTGGGCGAACAGCCGCGGCGCGACCTCCTCGGGGTCGGCGTCGGGCAGGACGACCGCCGGATCGTTGCCGCCGAGTTCCAGCACGATCCCCTTCAGACCGGCCGCCGCCGCCCCCGCGATGGCCCGGCCGACCGGGATCGAGCCGGTGAACGAGATCAGCCGGACCGCCTCGTGCCGGGTCAGCCGCTCGCCGACGGCGCCGTCGCCGCAGACCACGCCCAGGGTGCCCGGCGGCAGCACCCCGGCCAGCAGTTCCACCATCAGCAGACTGGACAGCGGGGTCTCCGGCGCCGGTTTGAGGACGACGGTATTGCCCGCGAGCAGCGCCGGGGCGATCTTGCAGACCGCGAGGAGCAGCGGGAAGTTGGACGGCGCGATCGCGGCCACCACGCCGTACGGCACCCGCTGGAGGGTGATCTCCGACGTCCCGTCGTCGACCAGCCGCCGTCCGCGCAGCCCGAGGGCGGCGGTACGGGCGAACCAGTCGGCCGCCGACCGGACCTCCCGAAGGGCGTCCCGCAGCGGCTTGCCCTGCTCCCGGGTGAGCAGTCCGGCCAGCTCCCCCTCGTGGTCGGCGAGTACGGTACGGCACCGCCGCAGCAGGGCCCGCCGACGGGCCGGGGGCAGCGCCGACCAGGAGCCGAAGGCCCCGGCCGCCGCGTCCACCACCCGGTCGAGCCCTTCCGGAGTGGAGACGGGGGCATGGGCGAAGACCCGTCCGGTCGCGGGGTTCACCACCGGAAGGCCCCGGTCCCGCGCGTCGGTACCAACCCCTCCGGCAGGGGTCGTGGTGGAGGTCGTGGCCGTGGTCATGAGCGGCTCCCCGCGGTCGGCCGGGCGAGGGGCGCGACCGCCCCGGCCACGGCGGCGTTGACGGCCCGGTGGATCTCTTCGGCGATGCCCTCGGCCTCCTCGGCACCGGCCGCGCCGACGATCACGCCCAGGGACGGCCGGTGCCGGCCGAGCGCGCGGACGGTGGTCGGATAGGCCCGTACGCCCTTCGCCCACAGCGCCTCGAAGACCGGGCGGACGTGCGCGGTGTAGGAGGGGACGCCGGCGAGCCGGAGCGGCAGGGCGTCGTGGGAGTGGACGACGACCCGCTCCCCGGCCCACCGTTCGGCGAGCGCGATGGCGTGCATCGCGCCGGTGCGCCGGGCGTTGATCTCGGTGACGTACAGCTCCCCGTCGAGGCCGAGCAGACAGTCGACGGAGAGCCAGCCCCGGAAACCGAGGGACCGGGCGAAGCCGTGGACCGCCGTACCGAGCGCCGTGATCCGTTCCTTCGGCCCGGGTTCGAGCACATCGGGGCCGAGCAGGAGACTGCGGTACCGCAGCCCGTCGACGCCCAGGACGCTGTACTCCAGCCGGGGCGGGCCCTCGCCGGTGACGAGGACGTCCACGGCCGGACACTCCGGGGTGTGCTCGACGTACTCCTGGACGGCGAGCGGGAACGTACCGAAGAAGGGATCCCGCCGCAGGGTCTGCCAGAACCGGGCGATGCCGTCGGCCCCGCCCCCGGCGAGGGCGGAGCCGTAACCGCCGACGCCGTACATGCTCTTGACGACGGCCCGGCCGCCGTCGCCCGCGATCGCCCCGATCGCACCCCTGAGCTGCTCCCAGCCGGTGACGGAGAGCCCCTTCGGGACCCGGAAGCCGGGCAGGTGCGCGGCGAGATCGGCACAGCTCTGCTTGGACTCCAGATACTCGCAGGCCCAGGCGTCCCCGGGGGCCGGGACGTCCAGCCGGACCGTACGGCCCTGGGCGCGGAGCACCGTGGCCAGGGCGTAGAGGGCGGGCTCCGCGCCCCAGGAGACGAACCGCACCTCGCGCGCCCCGCCGAGCGCGGCCGACAGCTCGGCGAGGGCCCGTTCGTCGGCCAGCAGATCCTGGACCAGCCGTCCGGTCGCGGGCTCCGGCGCGACGACCGGGGGGACGGCCGAACCGAGCCCGGCGTGGACATCGGCCAGCCAGTCGGCGGAGTATCCGGCCGGGAGGACGAGGACCCGCTCCCGGTCGCTCCAGAAGACGCACTGGTCGGCCAGGTTCGTCCCGTGCTCGGCCAGGTCGCGCTCCACCCCCGGGTCGAGGTCCAGCAGCCCGCGTCTCAGATTGAACTCGACGATATTCGGGACGACCAGGTCAATGGTGTCGGGCATGGTCTTCTGCCTTCCCGGAGGTGGTGTGCGTCGGGGGTGCGGGAACCGGGGGACGGCCGAGCGGCGGCAGTACGCGTTCCAGGGCCCCGGCGAGGGCGAGGGTCGTACGGTCGCCGAGATAGGGCCCGGTCACCGCGAGGCCGACCGGCAGCCCGCCGGGGGTCAGCCCGGCGGGGACGACCGTCGTGGGCAGCTCGCACACCCCGGTCAGTCCGGCCCAGACGATCTGGTCCCAGTAGGGGCGGCGCCGGCCGCCGACCACGATGTGCCGGTCGGCGAGCGGCCGGTGGTCGTGGGGGAGCGCCGCCGTCGGGCCGGCCGGCAGCAGGATCGCGTCGTATCCCGCCTCCTCGAAGAACCGGCGCCAGTGGAGCCGTAGCCGGGCCCGGTTGCCGTCGGCCTCCGCCCAGGAGCGGTGGGTCTGGCCGACGTGCTCGGCGCCCAGCTCCGCACCCGGACTCCGCTCGCCGCGGGCGATCGCCGCGGCGTCGCGGACCGAGTAGCGGCCGTAGGCGACCGGGGCGAGCAGGGACCGGAAGACCCGGTCGCTCGCGTCCAGCCGGACCCCCCTGGGGACGGTCCGCTCCACCAGGACCCCGGTGTCGGCCAGCCGGTCCGCCGCACGTTCGAGGACGTGGCGGACGTCCGGATCCACCGGACAGTACGGATCGTCGAACCAGGCCGCGACCCTGCGCACCGGCCGGGCCGGGGGCAGTTCGAGCCGCCAGCCGGGCGCGTCGCGCGAGTCGGGGCCCGCCACCGCCTCGAAGACCGCCACCAGATCGGCCGCGGTACGGGAGAACGGACCGGCCGCCGTCAGATCCGGGACCGTATGGGCGAACGGCAGCGGCGGGACGTGTCCGTACGTCGGTACGGTACGGAAACTCGGCCGGTGCCCGAGGACCCCGCAGTGCGAGGCGGGCAGCCGGATGGAGCCCGCGACGTCGGAACCCAGCTCGACCGGGGTGAACCCGGCGGCGACCGCGCCCGCGGAACCCCCGGAGGAGCCCCCGGGCGAGAACGCCGGATCCCACGGATTGCGCGCGGTGCCGAACAGCTCGTTGTGGGTCTGCACGTCGGCGGAGTACTCGGGCAGGTTCGTCTTCCCGAAGACGACACAGCCCGCGCGGCGCAGCGCCGCCACCGCGTCGGCGTCCCGGACGGGCCGGTGGGCGGAGAGCGCCGCCGCGCCGCCGGTGGTCCGGGTACCGGCGGTGGAGAAGCAGTCCTTGACCGTCATCGCCACCCCGTGCAGGGGCGGCAGCGGGCCACCGCGCATGGTCGCGGCGTCCGCCTCCGCCGCGGCCTCCCCGGCCCGTTCGCAGACTGTCGCCACCAGCCGGAGCCGGGGGTTGTCCCGCTCGACGGCGGCGAGCAGCGCCGACAGATACTCCCGGGCCGACAGTTCGCGCGCGGCGACGGCCCGGGCCACCTCGACCGCCGGCCACCAGCGGATCTCCTCGTCGACGCCCAATCTGCCACCACCTCGTGTCGTCCGGTCCGCTGCCCGGTACCGGTGTCCGCCGCTCCTCCGCACCGGCACCGGCACCGGCACCGGCTTCGTCTTCGGTTTCGTCACGGCCGTCCCGGGGTGCCCCGCGCGGCGGCCCCGGCGCGCTCCGCGCGGCCCGGCCCGTCCCCGGCGAGGTCGACCAGCAGCCGTTCGACGGCCCGCAGGAACGCCCGGACGGCCGCCGGGGGAAGGACCCCGGGGTCGGCGCCGAGGACCAGCTGGATCCGGCCGGGCACATCGTCGTGGACCACCAGGAAGAAACGCTCCGCCTCGTGCAGATCGCCGTCCCCGACGGTGGTCTCGGCCGTCGCGGCCCGGATCTCCGCCGGGGTCGGGGGCACCGGCCCCGGCCGGTCCTCCCGGACCGCGCGGGCGTCGTTGAAACAGCAGGAGAGATCGATCGGTACGCCCCGCGCCCGTTCGTGCTCCCGGACCGCGCGCTCGGCGCGCCCGGGGTCGTACAGCCCGTTGGCATAGGCCCGCAGGGCCGCGACCCGGGCCGAGCGCACCACGTCTTCGAAGGTCTCGCCCGTCACGTCGACGGTCACCGGGACCTCCAGATGCAGATTGGCCACGGTGCCGCGCGACGCCGGGTCGCTCCGGTTGGCGACCAGCAGCCGGAGCCCGCACCGGGGGAGTCCGCCGCGCCGGGCCAGCAGCAGGGAGACCGCGGCGAGCAGGACCGCCGAACTGCCGGACCGGTAGCGCTCGGCGAGCACCGGCAGGGCGAGGGCGACGGCGCGTGACAACAGGGCCGTACTGGGGAACGGCGGCCCGGCGGCCTCCGGTTCCGGCTCCGGTTCCGGTTCCGTGGGTGATCGTGCCGGGGTCGGGAACATGGTCGGCGGCAGCGCCGCGAGCTGGTCGTGCCAGTAGCGGTCGGCCCGGTCCAGCAGCCGTCGGCCCCGTTCGGAACGTTCGAACTCCGCCTGGTCGAGCGGCTGGCGGAACGGGGGCGGCGGCGCGGGGGTCCGGCCCGCCGCCCGGTCGGCCGTCAGCCGGACGAACTCGCCCTCGACCACCCGTAACGCCATCAGATCGGCGGCCAGATGGGAGACGAGGAAGGCGGTACGGACCGGTTCGCCGTCCCGGCACACGATCGCGGCCCGGAACGGCGGATCGCAGCCGTGGTCGAACCCGGCGGCCCGGACGCCGGCCTCCCAGGCCGACACCGCCCCGGCCGCATCCGCCGGTCCCGCCCGGCCCTCGACCGGCAGGAGGTCCACCGGGACCGAGCCGGATCTTCGGACCCGCTGGCGGAGTCCGCCGTCCGGGCCGGGGCCGTAGACCGTACGCAGCGACTCATGGCGGCTCACCAGTTCGCCGAGGACGGCCCGGATATCGGAGATGCTGCTCCCGGGCGACGGCTTCGCCCAGTGGAGCTGGTGGTAGAACGCGGAGTCCGGCATCCGCCGCCGGATCAGATCCCACATATGCCGTTGTGCGCAGGTCGCCGGTCCGGCGGCGGACCGCTCGCCGGAGAAGGCGACATCGCACCGGGTCGGTGACTCGGCCACGGAACCGTCCCGTCCCTAGTAACTCGAATGCACACCGGGGGTGAGCAGATGGGTCTCGGATCCGTGCAGGGCCGGAGAGAAGACGCACATCAGCGTCATCCCGTGCTGTGAGCGGAGAATGTGCGGCTCGCCCACTCCCGGCGCGTACAGCGTCCCTGGTTTGATCTCGAAAACGCCTTCTTCGGTCTCCACTGAACCGGATCCGCTGACGCAGTAGCAGACTTCCTGATGGTTGTCGTAGCGCAGATACGATTCACTGCCGGGTTGTACATAGGTCTCGGTCAGGCCGAATCCCAATTGATCCGCCCGCACCACGAGCCGGCGGCTCGTTCCATTACCCCACTGCACATCGCATTCACTTCCCACGACCTCTTCAACCGAGCGCACCAGCAAGGTCCACCTGCCCAGGATTCGTGTTTCCGTGAGGGTCGGCGACGAGTGTATGGAAGGCGCCCGGACTTAATCCACGGTCAGTACGGGCATGGCCACTTGGCTAGGCTCCCCGGTGCGGCCGTTCGAGGCTTCCCCGGACCGTCCCCGGCCGCCAGCCTTGATCCCGTCGCGATGACCGAGGCGACACGGGGAGGCCCCAGTGCGAGCGATCATCCTGACCGGAGGCAAAGGCACCCGCCTCAGGCCCTATACCGAGAACCGGCCCAAGGGCCTGCTCCAGCTCAGCCGGTACTCCATCCTCGAAGTCATCATCCGAAGGCTCCGAGGTGCCGGTTTCAGCCATATCACCCTCTGTGTCTCCCATCTGGCGGACCAGATCAGGGCCGAGTTCGGCGACGGGGAGCCGCTGGGAGTCCGGATCGACTACAGCACCGACCCGAGCCCCCTGGGCACCGCGGCGCCGCTGGCCCGGGTCGCCGGGTGGCACGGCCCGGCCCTCGTCATGAACGGGGACGTCCTGACGGCGCTCGACTTCGCCGAGCTGTACCGGACGCACAAGGACAGCGGCGGAGTGCTCACCGTCGCGTCCTTCCGCCGCCCGCTGCCGATCGGCTTCGGCGTCCTCGACGTCCGGGACGGCGAAGTGGCCGGGATCTGGGAGAAACCGACGCTTCGGCTCGATATATCGGCGGGGATTTATGTGGCCGATCCGGCCGTACTCGAAGCCATCATTCCAGGACAGGTCATTGACATGCCGGACCTGGTCGCGTCGATGATAGAAAGCGGGCGGCGGGTCCACATCTATTCCTTCACCGACCGGTGGCACGACATCGGGACGCCGGAAAGATACGAAGAGGCCAAGCGCTGTTTCGCGGCGGATCCGGACCTCTATTTACGCAACGGCGGCGCCCCGGCCCGGCACGGGCCGGGAGACCGGCCCGACGAACCCGGCACACCGGTTCTCCTGCTCCACTCCGGCACGGCATCGAGAGAGGCCAACGGGTCTGTGACGAACGACGATCCAGCGACGGACGAGGCGACGGACGAGCTGACCGACGAGATCGCCCAGGACATGGGGACCGTACTCGAATGCCGGCCCCTGGCACCCGCCGACGACTTCTTCCTCCTCGGCGGCGACTCCCTGCGGGCCGTGGATCTGATCGCCCGGCTCACCGAACGCTTCGAACCGGCCGACCCCGAGGCGGCCGACCGGCTCCACGCCGATCTGCTGCTGGCGGTCTTCGAGGACGCCAGCCCGGCCGCGCTGGCCGGAGTCGTACGGTCGCACCGCACGACGAGCCGGACGGGCGGCCGATGACCGACGACGGTTCACCGGACCGGCCCGGCCGGTCCGAACAGCCCGATGATCCCGGGCGGTCCGGGCCGCCCCCGACGACCCCGTCCCTCGTCGGACTGCTGCGGGCCGCAGCCGCCCGCGACCCGCACGGAATCGCCGTCAGCACCCGGGGCAGCGCCGCCTGGCAGAGCATGACCCGTACGGAGCTGCTGTCGGCGGCGCTGAACGCGGCGGCCCGTCTGACGGCCCGGGACCGGCCGCCGGGACCGGTGATCGTCCTGGTGGACAACACGCCGACCTGTGTGGCGACCATGCTGGGGCTCTTCATCGCCGGAGTCGACACCCTGCTGGTCGAACGGGAGAACTCCCATCTGGGCGAGGCCGGTTCGGTCGTCCACCGGCTGCCGCTCGCCGGACTCGTCGGCCCGTCCGACGTCGCGCCCGTACCCGGGCTCGACCGGCGCACCTTCGACGAGCTGGTGCACGAACCCGCCCCGGCGGGCCCGCCACCGCCGCCGGAGAACCCCGCGACGGCCGTCCTCCAGCTCACCTCGGGCAGTACCGGCGAACCCCGGATCGCCCGGCAGACCCTGCGCAACACCCTCACCGGCGGCGCGCTCTACCGGGACATCCACCGGATCACCCCCGCCGACACCGTGCTCGCCATGGTGCCGCTGGCACACTCCTTCGGCCTGGTGGGCGCGCTGGCCACGGCACTGGTCTCCGGCGCCGGGCTCCGGACCATGTCGCGGTTCCGGCCCGGGGCGGCCCTGGAGGCCCTCGACGCGGGCAGCACCGTACTGCTCGGCACCCCGCTGGTGTACCAACTGCTGACCCCGGTACTGCCGCGGACCGGGCCGCGCGGCCGGGTCCGGGTCGCGCTCTCCTCCGGCGGGCCCCTGGCGGGCGCCGCCGCCCGGGCGGCCGGCGACCGGCTCGGCGTCCCCGTCCACCAGGTCTACGGCAGTACCGAGACCGGCCTGATCGCCTGCGGCTACGACCGGGACGAGCCGTGGGCCGAGGAGAGCGCCGGGGCGATGGCGCCCGGAGTCGACTGGCGGCTGCGGACCGGCCGCGCCCCGGCCTCCCGGTCCGGCCGGGGCCATCTCCTGGTCCGTACCTCCACGATGTTCGAGGGGTACGCGGACGGCGGCGCCCCGCCCCCGACGGAGGACGGCTATCTCGCCTGCGGGGACCTCACCGAGATCGGCGAGGACGGCGAGATCGTCGTCGTCGGACGGAAGGACGCGTTCGTCAACGTCGGCGGGCGCAAGGTCAGTCCCCGCCGGGTGGAGAAGGCGGTCGCCGAACATCCCGGGGTGAGTGAGGTACTGGTCTTCGGGGCGCCGGGCCGGGCCGGTGAGGAAGAGGTCCACGCCGCCCTCGTACTCCGCCCCGGACACGACTCCGCCGACGTCCTCACCTTCTGCCGGACCCGGCTGATGCCCTATGAGGTGCCGCACCGCGTCCACGTACTCACCGCATTGCCACGTACAGGCATGGGCAAGATCGACCGGCATCGGCTGCGGGAGACCGCGGCGATGCGGAATGGGGAGAACCGATGACCGACAGCACACCAGGTGACGGGCGGGACGGCCGCCCGGTAGTGGTGGTGGGGCTCGGCTACGTGGGCCTCCCGCTGGCCGCGTCGCTGGCCGCGGCCGGGGTCGACGTCGTCGGCGTCGAGACCAACCCGGCGACCCGCCGGACCGTGGCGGCGGGCGAGTCGCCGTTCTACGAACCGGGCCTCGCCGAGCTCCTCCAAGGGCTGCCGAAGGGCCGCCTCACCGTCTCGGCGACCCTCCCGGACCGCGCGCCCCACGCCGTCGTCATCTGTGTCGGCACCCCGATGTCGGCCGAGACCGGACATCCGGCCCTGGGGCATCTGGAGGCCGCCGCCGAGGCCGTGGCCGAGGCCATGGCGGACGACACCCTGGTCGTGGTCCGCAGTACCGTCCCCGTCGGGACCTGCCGCGAGACCGTACTGCCCCGGCTGCGCAAACACATCGCCGAACCCCTGCTGGCGTTCTGTCCCGAGCGGCTGATCCAGGGCAGGGCGCTGGCCGAACTCGTCGCACTGCCGCAGATCGTCGGCGGACTCGACGACCGCTCCCGGGACCGCGCCCGCGAACTGCACGCCCTGATCACCCCCAGGCACGTCCCGGTCTCGTCCCTGGAGACCGCCGAGATGATCAAGCTGGTCTGCAACGCGCACACCGATCTGCTCTACGGCTTCGGCAACGAGATCAGCATGATGGCCGCCGGATTCGGCCTCGACGCCGACGAGGTGATCGCCTCCGCCAACCGCGACTACCCCCGGCCCGACCTGGCCCGCCCCGGCTTCGTCGGCGGCAGCTGCCTCACCAAGGACCCCTATCTCCTCACCTACGGCACCCGGGCCCACGGCTACGACGCCCCCATGGTCACGGCCGCCCGCCGGGTCAACGAGAGCGTGCCCGCCTTCGCCGTGGAACGCTTCGTCCGCGCCTACGAGGCCGGCACCGACCGGCCGCTCTCCGAGGCCAAGATCCTGGTCTGCGGAATCGCGTACAAGGGACGGCCGGAGACCGACGACGTCCGCGGCGCCGCCTCCCCCGATGTGGCGAAGGCCCTCAAGGGCAGGGTCGCGACCCTGGCCGCCCACGACTTCCTCGTCCCCCCGGAGACCGTCGAGGAGCTGGGATTCGAACCGGTCGCCCTGGCCGACGGGCTGCGCGACGCCGACGGGATCATCGTCCTCAACGACCACCCGGGCTATGCCGCCGTCACCGCCGAGGCCGTCCGCTCCCGGATGCGCGCCCCGCGCGTGGTGTTCGACATGTGGGGCGCCCTCGAAGCCGCCCTCGCCCACCACCCCGACATCACCTACCTGAGGCTGGGCCGTGTCTGAACGCGCGCTGATCACCGGGGGAGCCGGGTTCATCGGACTCCACCTGGCGAAGGAGCTGATCCGGTCGGGTACCGAGGTCGTCCTGATCGACGACTACTCCCGGGGCCGCCCCGACGACGAGTTCGCCGCCGTCCGCCGGGACGCCCGGGTCGTCCGGCACGACCTCAGGCTCCCCGTCCCCGACGACCTGCTGCCCCCCGTCGACCACGTCTACCATCTGGCCGCCAAGGTCGGCGTCGGCCAGAGCAACCGGGCCCCGGGCGACGTCCTGCGGACCAATGTCCTGGCCACCATGAACGTGCTGGACTGGGCGCTCCGCCACAAACCGGCGGCACTCTTCCTCAGCTCCACGAGCGAGGTCGGCGACGGCGCCGTCCGCAGCGGGCTGGCCGAACTGCCCGCACCCGAGACCGTGCCCTACGTCCTGCCCGACCCGGCGCTGCCCCGGGCGGCGTACTCCCTGGGCAAGGTCGTCTCCGAGGCGCTGCTGCTGCACGGCGGCGGGGAGTTCCGGATCAGGATCGGCCGCTACCACAACGTCTACGGCCCGAGGATGGGCTACGCCCATGTCATCCCCCAGTTCATCGAACGGCTGCTGGACGGCGAGAACCCGTTCCGGATCTACGGCGCCCACCAGACCAGGTCGTTCTGCCATGTCGACGACGCCGTCGCGGCCACCGTCGCGATGACCCGGCTGCCCGCCGGCGAACCCCTGGTGGCCAATATCGGCAACGACACCGAGGAGATCACCGCCCTCGCCCTCGCCGAACGCCTCTTCGCCGTCGCGGGCACCCGACCCGAGGTGGAGATCCACCAGCCGCCCCCGGGCTCCCCCGACCGGCGGCTGCCCGATCTGCGGGTCCTGCGCGCGGCGACCGGACACACTCCCCGGGTGGACCTCGACACCGGGCTCCGGCAGACCTACGAGTGGTACGCCGCCGCCCGTCCGGAGCGGTTGAAGGCCCGTTCGTGATCGCGGTCCAGGTGGCCTTCGGCGGCTACCGGGGCACCCACGCGGGCGCCGAGCGGATGGCCTGGCACACCACCGCCCGGCTGGCGGCGAACGGCCACCGGATGACCGCCGTCACCGACTCCGTACCGCCCCCCGGACTCGACCGCGCGGCCGTCCGGGTCGCCGGGCCCGACGACGGCGAACCCACCGGACCGGCGGCGTACGACCTGGTGCACGCCTACGACCTCGGCCGGCCCGAGTACGTCCGCCAGGCCCTCGTCGCGGCCCGGATCCACCGGGCCCCCTTCGTCCTCACCCCCGCCACCGACCCCCAGCTCTGGCCGGACCCGGAACTCGGCCGTACCGCCTGCGAACGGGCCGCCGTCATCTACACCCTGACGGCGGCCGAGGAGGACACCCTGCGCGCCGCGGGCGCCCCCGCCGACCGGATGCGGCGGATCACCCAGGCCGCCGATCTCCCCGGCCGCCCCGACCGGGCCGGGTTCCGTACCCGGCACGGCGTCCGGGGGCCGATCGTGCTCTTCGCGGGCCGCCGGATCGCCACCAAGGGCTACCGGCAGCTCCTCGCCGCCGCGCCGCAGGTCTGGGACCGGCTGCCGGACACCGCCTTCGTCCTGATCGGACCCGGCGGCGACCCCGACCCGGCGGACCCGGCGGAGGCCGCGGTCCGCGCCGATCCCCGGGTCCTCGATCTGGGCACCGTCTCCGACCAGGAGAAGGCCGACGCCATGGCCGCCTGCGCCCTGCTCGCCCTGCCGACCACCGCCGATGTCTTCCCACTGGTCTTCACCGAGGCGTGGGCCTGCGGCCGGCCCGTGGTCACCGGCCGCTTCCCCGGCGTCGGGGAAGTGGTCCGGGACGGGGTCGACGGGGTGATCGTCGGCCCCGGCGCGGCCGAACTCGCCGGCGTTCTGACCGGGCTGCTCACCGACGAGGCCCGGCGGGACGCGCTGGGCGCCGCCGGACTGGCCCGGAGCCGTACCGACTTCGGCTGGGACCGGGTCGCCGACGACGTGGCCGCCGGATACCGCCAAGCCCTCACCGGACGGCCGCCCGCCGCGACCGCCCCCACGGGAAAGGAGACAGGGTGAACAGCGACCCCCGGTGGAAGGTGACGGTGGCCGACACCACCGTCGGCCCCGAGGAGATCGAGGCCGTCACGGAGGTACTCGCCTCGCGCTGGCTGTCACTCGGGCGGCGGACCCGCGCCTTCGAGGAGAAGTTCGCCACGGCCCTGGGCGCCGCGGACGCCGTCGCCGTCAGCAGCGGCACCGCCGCCCTCCATCTCGCGGTCCTGGCCCTCGGGATCGGCCCCGGCGACGAGGTGATCACCCCGTCCCTGAACTTCGTGGCCTCCGCCGAGGTCACCGCCCTGCACGGAGCCCGGCCCGTCTTCGCCGACATCCGCTCCCCGGACGACCTCACCGTCGACCCCTACGACGTGGAGCGGCTGATCACCCCCCGTACCAAGGCGATCGTCGCCATGCACTACGGCGGCTACCCGGCCGACCTCGACGCGCTGCGGGCGATCGGCCGCGCCCACGGCATCCCGCTGATCGAGGACGCCGCCCACGCGCCCGTCGTCCCCACCCCGTCCGGTACGGCCGGGACCGTCGGGGACATCGGCTGCTTCAGCTTCTTCGCCACCAAGAACCTCGCCACCGGCGAGGGCGGCATGGTGGTCGCCCGCGACCCGGAACTCCTCGCCCGGATCAGGGCGATGCGCTCCCACTGCCTGACCAGCGACACCACCGAACGGATGCGGACCGGCGGCGCCGCGTACGACGTACCCGCCGTCGGCCTCAACTACCGGCCGACGGAGCTGTCCTCCGCCATCGGACTGGTCCAGCTCGGCAGGCTCGGCCGGGACCGGGCCCGCCGCCGGGCCATTAACGGGATCTACCGCAAGCGGCTCGATCTGCCGATCCCGTTCGACGCCCGCCCGGACGAGGGCGCCCTCCATCTGGCCGTCGCCCTGCTGCCGCCCGGGGTCGACCGGGGCGAGCTGCGGGCCGAGCTGAACGCCCTCGGGGTCCAGACCTCGGTGCACTATCCGCCCAGCCACCAGTTCACCTACTACCGCGACCGGCACGGTAGTACCCGCCGGGCGCTGCCGGTCACCGAAGACGTCGCGCCCCGGCTGCTGACCCTGCCGCTGCACGCCCGGATGACCGACGACGACGCCGAGTTCGTCGCCGACGCCGTCACCACCGGCCTGCGCCGGGCGACCCGGAGGTAGAGCGATGGAGTACACCGCGCACACGGGCCGGATCCATGCCGACGGCCGGCCCGTGCCCGTGGTCGGCGTCAACTACCACCCGTCCCGGGCGGGCTGCCGGATCTGGCGCGACTGGGACGCCGACGCGATCCGCGACGACTTCGCGGCCGTGGCCGGGGCGGGCCTCACCACCGTCCGGCTCTTCCTGTTCTGGCGCGACTTCGAACCCGAGGAGGGGCGGCCCGAGCCCAAGGCGTTCGCCCGGCTCGCCGAGGCCGTCGCGACCGCCGCCGAGCACGGGCTGAACTGTGTGCTGTCGGTGTTCACCATCTTCATGAACGGGCAGCTGCTCGACCCGGCGTGGCGCGACGGCCGGAGCCTGTGGCGCGATCCGGTGCTGCGGGAGCGCGAGGAGGCGTTCGCCCGGCGGGTCGCCCGTACCGTACGGCCGTACGGCAACGTCCTCGCGTTCGACCTCGGCGACGAGATCTCCGCCGTGGCCCCGGCCGAGGCCGACGGGCTCTCCCGGGCCGAGGTGGCGTCCTGGTACGAGCGGCTGGCGGACGCCCTGCGGCAGGAGGCCCCCGGCACCCTCGTCCTCCAGGCCAACAACGCGCTCTCCGTCTTCGGCCCGTCCCCGTTCTCCGCCGACAACGCGGGCCCGCTCGACCTGGTCGGCGTCCACGGCTTCCCGGCCTGGGCGGCGGGCTCCATCGAGTCGACGCTCTCGTACAAGGCCACCAGCCTCAACGCGTTCCTCGCCCGGTACGCCGCCGCCTACGGGGTGCCCCTCGTGGACGAACTGGGCAGCTACGCCGTGGACGAGGAGACGGCCGCCGGATATCTGGCCGCGTCCGCCGCCTCGGCACTGGCCAACGGCGCGAGCGGGGTACTGGCCTGGTGCTGGCAGGACATCGCGTCGGAGGAGGAGCCGTACCGCGACCGCCCGGCGGAACGGTTCGCCGGGCTGCGGCGGCTCGACGGCTCCGCCAAACCGGCCTTCGACCGGCTGGTCCGGCTGGCCGGGTCGGCCGCCGAACTGACGCCCGGACCCCGGCCGCCGCGGATCGCCGTCCATCTGCCCGAACGCGTCCGGGCCCGGCCACAGTCGTATCTGGACCACGGCGTCGGTACCGTCGCCGCCTTCTACGCCCATCTGCTGCTCAAACGCGGACATCTCGACTACCGGTTCGCCGTCGGCCCCCTGGACGGTCACGACCTGGTGATCTGCCCGTCCGCCGACCGGCTGACCCTGACCGACGTCCGGCGGCTGCGGGCGGCGGCCGAAGGCGGCGCCACCGTGTACATCTCGCTCGGCGACCGGCACCACGGCTTTCCGGGCGAGGAGCTGACCGGGGCCGAGATCGCCGATTTCGCCCTGGGCGACCCGGGCAAGGCGTCCTTCGGCTGGCTGGGCACCGACTGGCCGGTCGACTGGGAGACCGGCGGGAACACCCCCGTCACCCTGCGGGCGACCACCGGCCGTACCGTCGCGGCCTTCGCCGACGGCACCCCGGCGATCGTGGTCAATCCCGTCGGGGCCGGGCGGACCGTGTTCTGCGCCGTACCGCTGGAACGGATCCTGGACGTCCCCGGGCGGCTGGAGTCCGCCCCGTGGCACCGGCTCTACCAGGGGATCGCCGAACTGGCCGGGATCCGGCCGCGGCTCGACTCCGCCGACCCCGAACTGGAGATCGTGGCCGGTACCGGGTCGGCCGTACTGATCAACCACGGCACCACCGCCCACCGGGCCCTCGGTGTCACCGTGGCCGCCAAGGACTGGGCGGTCGTCGCACTCCCGGACGAAGGAGCGGAGTCATGATGCGGGGCGTCGTCTACCGGGGGCCGGGGAAGATCGAGGTCGACACCGGACTCGCGGTACCCCGGGTACGGCACGACCGGGACGCCGTGGTCCGGGTGACGCGGACCGCGATCTGCGGCACGGATCTGCATCCCTACCGGGGCGAGCTGCCGGACTTCCGGGCCGGGAGCGTCCTCGGCCACGAGTTCGTGGGCGTCGTCACCGAGGCGGGCGCGGAGGTCCCGTACGCCGTCGGGCAGCGGGTCGGCGCCTCCGACATCGTCGCCTGCGGCAGGTGCGGGCGCTGTGCCCGGGGTCATCACTACCACTGCCCCGACTCCACCCTGTTCGGCTACGACACCGTGGCCGGGGCCGCGCTCGACGGCGGCCAGGCCGACTACGTCCGGGTCCCGTTCGCCGATGTGGTGCTCTCCCCGTCACCCGGCGATCTGACCGATGATCAGCTGCTCTTCGTCGGGGACGTCCTCAGTACCGGATACATCGGCGCCGAGGCCGCCGGGATCACCCCGGGCGATGTGGTCGGCGTGGTCGGGGGAGGGCCGGTCGGACTGCTGTCGGCCCAGTCCGCCCGGGTCTTCGGCGCGGCCCGGGTCGTGGTCACCGACACCGACCCGCGGCGCCGGGCCAAGGCCGTCGAACTGGGCTTCGAGGCCGTCGGACCCGGGGAGTTCGGCCCGGCCCTCGGGGACGGTACGGACCGGGGCGCCGCCGCCGTGATCGAGGCGGTCGGCTCCGGTGCCGCGCTCGTCGCCGCCCTGGCGAACGTCGGTTTCGGCGGTACGGTCGTCGCCGTCGGATCGCACGGCTCGCGGGCCGTACCGCTGGACGCCAAGGAGGCTTTCGCCCGGGAGACGACCCTGCGCTTCGCGGTGGGGAACCCGATCCGGGTCCGGGACCGGGTGATCGCCCTGCTCCGGGCCGGGCTGCTGGACCCGGCCCCGCTGGTGTCGCACCGGCTGCCGCTGGCCGACGCGGCCCGGGGCTATCGGCTCTTCGACGCGCGGGAGGCGCTGAAGGTCGTCCTGGTGCCGGAGGGCTGACCGGCGGAGCGGTGATCGCCGGGCGGCCGGACGGGCGGGCGGACGGGTGGCCGGTGGGGACCGGCCGGGGACGGGGGTGACGAGGGTGGCGGTCGGCGGGGGTCGCGGCCGGTGTAGGGGCGGCCGGTCGGAGAACGGCGTCGTTGGGTCGGGGGTCGTCTTGGGGGATGGGTGTCGTCTCGGGGGGTGGGTGTCGCCCCGGGGCGACGGTGGGGATTCCGTCGCCCGCGCGGTGCACGGTCGGGTCAGCGCTGGATGAGTCCCCGCTGAATGGCGGTGACGACGGCCGCCGTACGGTTCGGCGCCCCCAGCTTCAGCAGCACACTGGCGACGATCCGCTTGGCGCCGTGGCTGGAGATCGACAGTCGTCGGGCGATCTGCTTGTTGCTGAGCCCCTCGGCGAGCAGGGCCAGGGTCTCGTTCTCGCGTACGGTCAGGGTTCCGGTGCGCTCCCGGGCGGATACCGGAAGCCCGTTGGCGCGCTGGATCAACTCCCTGGCCAGCGGTGCGGGAATGGGGACCTGGCCGGCCGCGAGCTGGCGCAGGGTGTCCTCCAGAGCCGTGGTGCTCAGCTCGCCGAGGATCAGGAAGCCGTCGGGGTGGAAGGGTCCGCCGATCCGCTGGTCGGTCAGATCGGCGCTGTGGAGCAGAAGAAGGATCTTGGGCCGGACGCCGCCGAAATCGGTGCTCACGCCTTCGAGTTCACCGAGGTCGCTGACGATCACCACATCGGGCGGCCGGATACCGGCCATACCGCCGGCCTCGGCCCAGTCCCGGCCGTGCCGGACAGTGCCGACCAGGGAGATGCCATCAAGGGTGGCGCCCAATCCGCGCCTGAGAATTTCGTCTCGGATAACAGTGACGATGTCCAGTAGTCCGCACACTTCTGTACTACTCGATAACGTCGCAGAGTCCACGATGCCCCCGCCTGCTGCATTCGTAGTGAATCGAACGGTCGAGGTGACTGTCTATCAAATTCGTGATCGTGGCGGCAAGAGGGAGGTGAGATAGGCCGGAAGTCGGCCAACCGGCTCGTCTTGTCCGCCAATTAACCGTGCCACCCCCCAGAAAAATCGCAGTATTATCGGATCAATCGGGCGGACGGTATTTTTCTGGGAGCTTTACAAATGTAATGCCACGTTGGCACTGGCGCGGCGCCCTCGTTCAAACGAAGGTTTGGAATCCGTTGCCCCGGGGAGTGTTGCAGGTTGCCGGTAACGGCCCGGTGTCTTCGTTCCGGCTAGTGGGAGAAGAATTCGGCAACGAATTCCCGGGGTACGGAATCCGTCGTGCGGGCCCGGCGCGGCGCCGGTACGCCCCGGCGGGCCGACCGCGGCCCGGCCCCGCCGGCCCCGGTCCGTCACCGCCCGACCCGCCGACTGTGTCCGGTTTCCGCTGGTCGACGCCCGTGCCGTCGACGTACTCCCGCCGCCCCCGGCCGACTGCCGCACGGGGGCGCCGGGCGGTGGCCGTACCGGGTGCCCGGCCGAGCGCCGCACCGGGTCGCCGGGCGACGGCCGTACGTCCGCCCGGTCCGCCCCGGGAATCCCGGCCCGCCCGAATGAAACGCCGAAAACCCGCCGGGAACACGTCTCGATCCGCACACCGGGGCGCCCGGCGGGCGTTTGGGCGGAGGGGGGTGTTGTTTCGGTTTCGAAATCTGTAGCTTGCCGGTGAGGCCGAGACCCGGACACCGTGTCCGAAGGGCGGGCGGGCACCGGGAAAGCGTCTACCGCACGGAAATCCAGGCGCATCGGCAATGCGGCCATTTCCCGTCCCACTCCTCCGTCCGCGCCGCGCCCATGCCGCCGGCGGCCGGGGCACGGACCGAACCGGATCCCGCCATGCGCTGCTTCGAAACTCTGGGAGATTCAGGAATGACACTCTCGCAGGAGAACGTCCAGCCCGACCGGAACGATGTCTTCTCCTCCGCCGAACTGCGTGATCTGACCCGCCGTTCCAGCGGGCTCGCCCTGGGCCGCGCCACGGTCCACGCCCTGCTCTACGCGATCACCGTGGCCGGCGCCTTCGCCGTCGACACCTGGTGGGCCTACGCGGTCGGCTGGACCCTGGCCGCCTTCGTGGTCGCGTCCCTGCACAACGTGCTGCACTGCGCCGCGCACGGCACCTTCATGAGCACCCATCGGGGCAACCGGATCGCCGGCCAGCTGTCCGGCACCGTCCTGCTGATGAACAGCGCCCTCTACCGGGTGTTCCATATGCACCACCACCGCAATACCCATACCGTCGACGACCCCGAACCCGACGGCTCGATCACCACCCTCGGGCAGTACGTCCTCGCGATGCTGAATATCGAGTACTTCCTGGGGTTCCTGCGGATGTCGGCGGCCTCCGTACAGCACCGGTATCCCTACTTCGTCACGACCGAACGGGCCCGGTCCGCGATCCGCCGCGATACCTGGATCCTGCTGACCTGGATCCTCGCCGTCACCGTACTGACCGTACTGTGGCCGCTGGTGATGCTCACCCTGTACATCGCACCGGCCTGCATCGCCTGGGTCATCAACAATTTCGCCATCATGCCCGAGCACTACTACGCGGAACGGTCCGACAACCCCTGGCGGAACACCAATTCGGTGTACACGAGGAGCAAGTGGTTCGGGTTCCTCAACTGGAACACCAACTACCACGCCGAACACCATCTCTATCCCGGGATCCCGGCCTGGAATCTGCACGAGGTTTCGAAGCGGGTACGCCACCATCTCGCCTGCACCGAGACCTCCTACTTCCGCTTCCACGCCCGGGTCCTCTCCGACATCGTCAGCGGCCGGGCGAAGGCGGAGGAGGTCGAAGTCGAGGAAGGCCGGACGACGACCTTCTACTACCCGCTGCGCAAGGCCGAGTGACGGCGCCGGTACGGCGTCCCGCGCCCCGGACCCCGGTCCGCCGACCCCGCGGGGGGCCGGCGGACCGCCGCCGTCCGGGGGCCACTAATCCGCGATGATCGTGGCCAGCTTGTCCCGCAGGAACGCGTGGGCGTCGATCCCACCCACATCGGTCCCCAGGTCGCAGTCGTAGAAGTAGGCGAGGGAGATCAGCTCCTCGTCCGGCGCGTCCAGGGGCGGCGGCAGGACCCGGTGCCGCCCGGCCCGCCAGCGGCCCCCGGACCAGTGGGCCATCAGATCGCCGATGTTCATGGTGAGGGCGTCCGGATCGTACGGAGCGTCCTGCCAGCCGTCCTCGTCGGTGTAGACCTGGAGTCCGCCGAGGCCGGGCTGGCGGTCCAGCAGGGTCACCGTCCCGAAGTCCGTATGCGGCCCGATCCGGAACTGCCCCGGCGCCGCGGGCCCGACCCGCTCCGTCCCCGGATACCAGTTGATGTTGAAGCCCCAGGTCGCCTGACCGGTATGGGCGGTGAAGTGCCGCTCGCCGCCGCCGATGGCCACCCCGAGCACCTCCAGCACCCCGTCGGAGAGTGCGCGCATCCGGTCGAGATACGCCTCCACCAGGGGCCGCATCGCGGGCACCTCGGCAGGCCAGACATTGGGCCCGTCGAACCACTCGGCGTCCACCACGGGATCGCCCGTGGGGTCGTACGAGGCGAAGGCGAACGACTCCTTCAGGTCGGGCGGCCCCTCGCCGCCCTCGGCGTACGCGTTCGCCTCGGCCCCCGGCCCCAGCCAGCCGCGCCCGCCCACCTGCACCGCGTACGGCTGTTTGGCCGCCCGCGGCAGATGGAAGAACCGGCGCGCCGCCGCCCGGATCTCCGCCAGTGCCGAGGCGTCGATCCCATGGCCCCTGACGAGCAGGAAGCCCGCCGTCCGCAGGGCCTCGTCAACCGTCTCGGCGATCGCGCGACGGGTTTCGGTACCGCCCGCCGCCCATAATTCGAGGTCAATGGTGGGAATTCGCATGGCCACACTGTATGACCCTGTTCACCCGCCGAACAAGTGCACAGTCGAGAGCGCGAATTGGGCCGGTGCGGGTGCGTCGAATTCAATCGGGAAGGGGTTCGGGCCCGTCCGCGACCCGGCTGCCGAACCCCCGCCGTGGAGCGGACTGTTGTTTCGGGTCTGAAATCTGTAGGTTGCCCGTGAGACCCGCCGCGCAGGTGCGGGATTTCGGAGGACTACGTGATGGTGAAAGACGGACCCATGGGTGCCGACGGCCCGGGCGGACGCACCCTGGTGCGGGCCCGGAACCTGGTGAAACGCTTCGGTGATTTCACCGCGGTCGACGGCATCGAATTCGACTTACGCGGAGGGGAGACTTTCGGCCTGCTGGGGCCGAACGGTGCCGGGAAAACGACGACCATGCGCATGCTCAGCTGTATCAGCGCCCCGTCCGGCGGTGAACTGCGGATCCTCGACCGTGATCCGGCCCGCGAGCAGACCCGTATCCGGGAACGGCTCGGGATCTGCCCCCAGGCCGACAACCTCGATCTGGATCTGACGGTGGTCGAGAACATCACGACCTACGCGCGCTACTTCGGGATGTCCCGGCAGCGCGCCCGGGCCCGGGCGGCGGAGCTGCTGGAGTTCGCCCGGCTGGAGGACCGGGCGGAGGACCGGGTGCACTCCCTCTCCGGCGGGATGAAGCGGCGGCTCACCATCGCCAGGGCCCTGGCCAACGAACCCGACATCGTCCTCCTCGACGAACCGACGACGGGCCTCGACCCCCAGGCCCGGCATCTGCTCTGGGAACGGCTGTTCCGGCTCAAGCAACGCGGCACGACCCTGGTGATCAGTACCCATTACATGGACGAGGCCGAGCAGTTGTGCGACCGGATCGTCATCATGGACAACGGCCGGATCGCCGCCGAGGGCTCGCCCCGGGCCCTGATCGAGACCCACTCCAGCCCCGAGGTGGTCGAACTCCGCTTCGGCTACGACGCGGCCGACGCGTACGCCGGAAAGCTCGACGGCATCGGCGACCGGGTCGACCCGCTGGCGGACCGGGTCCTGGTCTACGCCCGGGACGGCGACGCGGTCGTCAACGAGGTCCACCGGCGCGGACTGCGGCCCGCGAGCGTCCTGGTCCGCCGGTCGACGCTCGAAGACGTCTTCCTCCGCCTCACCGGCCGGGCGCTGGTGGAGTAGCGATGGCCCACCCCTCGGTCGCCGTCCTCGAACGGCATATGCTGCTGTACCGACGGCTCTGGAAAGCGTCGGTCTTCTCCTTCTTCGCCCTGCCCTACCTCTTCCTGGTGAGCATCGGCGCCGGTGTCGGCGGTTACGTCGGCGAGGTCGACGGCTTCTCCTACCTGGACTGGATCGCCCCCGGCATCCTGGCCTCGACGGTCTATCAGATCGCCGTCAACGAGTCGACGTACGGCGTCTACACCGACTTCGAATGGGTCGGCGGAATCCACACCATGCGCGGCACCCGGGTATCCATCCGTGACATGGTCGCGGGCTGGATCCTCTACGTCCTCGTCATGGTGGTCATGGCCGTCGCCGCCTTCCTCGCCATCGCCTGGCTCTTCGGCACCCTGCACTCACCATGGGTATGGACCGTCCCCCTGGTCTGCGCCCTGCTGGCGGTCGGCGCGGCGGGCCCGACGATGGCGTTCGCGGCGAGCATCCGCAACGACGGGTACTTCGAGCTGCTGATCCGCTTCGTCGTCATCCCCACCACCCTCTTCGCCGGTGTCTTCTTCCCGGTCGACGAACTGCCCCAGGGCTTCCGCCAGCTGGCCTACGCCTCCCCGCTCTGGCACGGCGTCGAACTGGTCCGGGCCGCGTCGCTGGGCACATCGACCGCCTGGCCGGTACTCGTCCATATCGGATACCTGCTGCTGGTGGCGGCGGCGGGCTGGATCTGCGCCGAGGCGGCCTTCCGCCGCAGGCTCGACAGCTGAGAGGGGAGAGCCGATGCTCACTCACGCGATCGCCGGACGCTTCTCCACCAACCGCTCGGCCGCGGTCGTCCTGCGCAACGCCCGCGCCATGCAGACCGGCCCGTCGGCCTGGCTGCTCGTCGTCGCCGGCCTGGTCGAGCCGCTGTTCTATCTGCTCTCCATCGGCATCGGCGTCGGCAGCCTGATCGACAAGGACATCAGCTACCGGGGCCAGGACGTCTCCTACGCCGCCTTCGTGGCCCCCGCGATGCTCGCCACCTCCGCGATGACGGCCGCCTTCTCCACCACCACCTTCGCCTTCTTCGGCAAACTGAAGCAGTCCAAGGTCTACGAGGCCGTCCTGGTGACCCCGGTCCGCCCCCGCGAGGTGGCCGTCGCCGAAGTGGTCTGGAGCGCCCTGCGCGGCGCGGTCTTCTGCGGACTCTTCCTGGTCGCGATGGTCCTCCTGGACACGGTCTCGACCGGCTGGGCGCTGCTCGCCTTCCCGGCGGCCGTCCTCGCGGTCGTCGCCTTCGCCGCGATCGGCCTGGCGGCCAGCACCCTGATGCGCGGCTGGCACGACTTCGACGCCCTCACCACGGCCCAGATGGCCCTCTTCCTCTTCTCCGGCACCTTCTCGCCCACCGAGGACTATCCGCCCGTCGCCCAGATCCTGGTCGAGTTCACCCCGCTTTACCACGCGGTCGAACTGATCCGCCGCATCTGCGTCGGCGACCTGGCCCCCCAACTCCTCTGGCACACCGGCTACCTCCTGGCGGCCACGGCCCTCTGCCTGGCCTTCGCGGCCCGCCGGATCCACACCACCGTCTACGACTGAGCCACCGCACCACGACGAGAGGCCTACGGGCGCCCGCCACTCGGCGGGCGCCCGTACGCGTGCGTAAGGGCTGTCCCGTAATCCCCGGCGGGCGCGCGACGACGGCTACGGCACTTCGCCGCGTTGTCGAATCGTCCGAATACGCCCAGTACGAGGACGACTCTCCGCCGTGCGACGCACCGCATCTGACGCCGTGCGCTGATCCGCCGCGGATTACGGGACAGCCCTTACGGCGCCATCCGTTTCACGCCCGCCGTTCGAAGGGCCGAATACCGTAGTCGCCTTACCTCCGTGTGGCAATCCGCCGAATGGTTTTCGGGTGGGTAACATATTGCGTCGCCGAATTCTGAACACACCTTTCCGGCCGCTTGAATTGGCCGTCACGGGTATGGGTGCAGATATCCCCGGGTGATGAGGTGAATACCAGCGCCGAGGTGGCGGGTATGCCCCCTCGTGTTCGAACGGGCCATGGAGATTTCAGGAGGCACTCAGGAAGACACGTCGAATCGCCAGGGCCGTGGCACTGGCCGGAGGCGTTTTAGCGGTCGGTGTCCTGGCGGCCGGACCGGCCGGCGCCGCCGCCAACCGGCGGCCGGTGGACGGTCTGGTCTTCGACGCCTGCTCGCCGACCGTGGCGCACCCGGCGGAGGCGGGGGCCGGCTGCCAGGGGTGTGTGATCGCCGACAGCACGGCGGCCCAGGCGGTCCTGGTGGTCGGCGACACCTCGGGCGGCCCGGTCACCATCAGCGGTGCCATCGACTCCCCGGCCGCGTGGCCGAGCAGTACGGCCTCTGCCACGCCGACGCTGAACACGGGCTTCCGGCGGGCCTGTCTGGCGCCGGCGAAGGTGGTGCCCTGCGACGGGGTGGAGCGCTACCCCGTCGTCACCCCGGTGGTGAACGGGACCAGCGCCGGCGCCATCGGGGCTGGGGTCCGGCGTTGCTGAAGCCGGACGGTACCGGCTACAGCCAGCCGCGCCGTTTGAAGACCACGTAGAGGCTCGTACAGACCAGCGCCATCAGCAGGATCGCGAACGGATAGCCGCCCGCCCAGTGCAGCTCCGGCATGTTGTCGAAGTTCATGCCGTACACGGTGCCCACCAGGGTGGGGGCGAAGAGGATCGCGGCCCATGAGGAGATCTTCTTGACCTCTTCGTTCTGGGCGAAACCGGCTTCGGCCAGGGCGCGCATTTCCGCGTTCTGCTGCTGCGTGACCAGGGTGGCGTTGACCGTGAGGATATCCGCCAGGGCCTGGCGGAAGCCGTCGACCCGTTCACTGGTATGGGTGACGTGGTCGGCGACATCGCGGAGATAGCGCTGGAGTTCCTCGTCCGTGCCGTATTTGGTGAAGCCCGCCATCAGCCCGTTCAGCATTCCGACGAGTGGGCTGGTGGCGCGCTGGAATTCCACCATCTCGCGGGCTAGTTCATAGATCCGGCGGGAGACGGCGGGGTCGCCGCCGAAGACCTCCGTCTCGATCTCGTCCATATCGATCTGAACGCCCGCGACGACCGGTGCGTAGCCGTCGACCACCGCGTCGAGGACGGCGTAGAGCACCGCCTCGGGGCCGAGGGCGAGCAGATCGGGGGTCTCCTCCATCCGGCGGCGTACGGCGGAGAGGTCGGGGGCCGCGCCGTGGCGGACCGTGATCAGGAAGTCGGGGCCGACGAAGACATGGAGTTCGCCGAAGTCGACCCGCTCCTGGGCGTCGAGATAGCGGGCGGCCCGCAGCACCACGAAGAGCGTGTCGCCGTAACGTTCCAGCTTGGGCCGCTGATGGGCCTCCAGAGCGTCCTCGACCGCGAGTTCATGGAGATCGAACTCGGCGGCCAGGGAGAACAGCTCCTCCGCCGTCGGCCGGTGGAGCCCGATCCACGCCATGCCGTCGGGGTGCGTACGCAGTTGCCGGTACGTCTCCGCCAGCGAATCCGGGGTCGACGCGCGGCGGCCGTCGCGGTACAGCGCCGCCTGCACCACACTCGTCCGCTCCCCGTCCGTCTCCTCCCGGGCCGGATATCCGGCCGGGGCGGCAGCCGGGGCCGGCGGCCTCGGCGCCGGGTCGGTGTGCGTCGGTTCCGTACGGCGGCGGCGCTGGGGCCGCTTCGGGGTGGGGGACATCCAGGTCACCTCCTTCGCGGGTCCCGGGAGGACGACGGGTCGCCCGCCGCCTTCCCGAGCCGCGACCTCGGGCCGGGCCGCCACGGCCGGAATCGGGGCCGGGCCCGGCGTACCTTCGGTGGGCAGATGCCGCGCCTACCCGGCGTGCGTGCAGGATAACCACGCGGGAGCGGCACGGCGCGGCGTCGGCCGGACCCCGGGGCGGTGGCGGCGGCGCCGGGGCGCGGGGCCGGGCGACACCGCATTGCGGACCGGAACTGTCCGCGATCCTCGTTACCGTGGGGCCATGCCCGCCACACCTTCCGCGCCCTCGACCCCTCCCGTACTCGGCGACCGCGCCCTCAACCGCGCCACCCTCGCCCGGCAGCTCCTGCTGCGCCGCGCGCCCCGGGCCGAGGTCTCGGCCGAGAGCGCCGTCTCCCGGCTCGTCGGGCTCCAGGCGCAGAACGTCAAGCCCCCGTACCACGCGCTCGCCGCCCGGCTCGACGGGTTCGACCCCACCGAACTCTCCGAACTGATGGCCGGGCGCCGGGTGGCCCGGATGGTCACCATGCGCTCCACCCTCCACACCCACACCGCCGATGACTGTCTGGCCCTGCGCCCACTGCTCCAATCGGGTGGCCCCGACCGCGAGCTGAGGGCGTTCCGCGGCCGGGGCGGGCTCGACGGCGTCGACCTCGACCGGCTCGCCGCCACCGCCCGTGAACTGGTCGAAGCCGAACCCCGGACCATGGCGGAACTACGGGCCGCGCTGCTCGCGGAGTGGCCCGCCGCCGATCCCGCGTCCCTCGCGGTCGCCGCCCGCTGTCTGCTGCCGCTGGTCCAGGTCA
Organism: Streptomyces sp. NPDC006798; assembly: GCF_040635975.1. Lineage (NCBI taxonomy): Bacteria > Bacillati > Actinomycetota > Actinomycetes > Kitasatosporales > Streptomycetaceae > Streptomyces > Streptomyces sp. NPDC006798. The sequence goes on along the minus strand of NZ_JBEYIS010000032.1, from coordinate 24,172 downwards.
CGCCGCGCGGGCTGTGGGGCCGCGGCGGGCAGGTCAGACTCACCACCGCCGAGCACTGGCTGGGTCGCCCGCCGGGCCCGCCGGCCGGCCTCGACGACGTCGTCCGCCGCTATCTGGCCGCCTTCGGGCCCGCCTCCGTCAAGGACTTCCAGACCTGGTCCGGGCTCACCAGGACCCGGGACGCCTTCGAACGGCTCCGCCCCGGGCTCGCGGTCTTCCGGAGCGCGTACGGCGTGGAACTCTTCGATCTGCCCGACGCGCCGCGCCCCGGCGAGGACACCCCCGCCCCGCCGAGGTTCCTCCCCGAGTTCGACAATTTGCTGCTCTCACACGCCGACCGGCGGCGCGTGGTCGGCGACACGCGGTACGCGGGGCTCGTCTGGAAGGGCAACCAGTCCCTCCCGGTCTTCCTCGTCGACGGATTCCTGGCCGGGATCTGGCGGCTGGACGAAGGCACGGAGCCGGACGGTCCGGTGACCCTGACCGCCCGGCCGTTCGCCGAACTGCCGCCGCAGCGGGCGAAGGCGCTGGCGGAAGAGGCCGAACGCACCCTCGCGGTGCTGGCCCCGGGCCGGAGCGGCTACCGGGTCGGGATCGAGACGCCTTAGTCGGGGACCCCCAGCGCCTTGGCCCTCCGGGTGAGCGCCACGACCCGGGCCGCGCCCGGCAGCCTGATCTTCTTCGCGGTCTGCGGACCGCCTGTGGCTGTTCGCGCAGTTCCCCGCGCCCCTGACCACCTCCCTCTCGCCGGCCTCGTAGAGGAGGACGGGCCCCGTCAGGGGCGCGGGGAACTGCGCGACCAGCCAGCCACCTGCCAGCAGGTGGACCAACCACACCAGGTGGCAGCATCCCCTCCCCCGGGACGGGCTCCAGCACCAGGAGACATGACCAGTCGGCGTGGTCGGGGGGTGCAGGGTCGCCCCCGCAACGGGCGGCGGAGAAGATCGGGTCTCCTAAAGGAGACCCTCACTTCCGCCGTCCGTGAGGAGGTGAGCCCGGAGGCCACCGACCCTCCCGACGCCGCACAAGTGCGCCCGCATGCCGCTGGAGCAACGGTCACATCTCCCTCAGCCCCGCCGGCGCCTGAGGCGCGAAGACCCCGCCTGGCCACAGGCAACCCCGGCACCAAGCGGGCCGGGGACCAAGCACCCCACAGCGGGAGGCGACCCCGCCCCGCCGGCGCCTGAGGCGCGAACAGACCCGCCTGGCCACAGGCACCCCACACCCGGCGCCCGGGGCGGCGCACCCCACAGCGGGAGGCGCCCCCGCCGGCGCCTGAGGCGCGAACGGCCCCGCACGAGGCGGGGAGCCCCGGCACCAGGCGCCCCGACGCGACGCACCCCACAGCGGGAGGCGCTACAGCCCGATGTCGCGGGCGCGGTGGAACTCCGGTGTCTCCCGGCGGACCAGCAGCCGCGAGCGGCCGTCGGCGACCGCGATCACCGGCGGGCGGCCCGCCGGTTCGCGCGCTGACGACCCCGACAGGTGGTACGCCCCCGAGGCCGGAACCGCCAGCAGATCACCGGGGCGGATGTCCTCGGGCAGCTCCACCCCGTCCGCCAGAAGGCCGCCCGGGCCGTCCGGATCGTCGTACGGGCCCACTACCGTCGTCGCCCGCATGGGCGCGGCGGAGGGCCGTCCGATCAACCGGACCGCGTACCGGGTCCGGCCGTCGCCGGTACCGCCGTCGACGGCCACCAGGGTCCGGGCGCCGGGTGACCGCCGGACCGCGAGTACCCGGTGGAGCGCCACCCCCGCCGGTGCCACCAGGGACCGGCCAGGCTGCGCCGTCAGCCGGGGGAGCGGGAAGTCGGCTTCGGCGCAGTGGCGCAGCAGGGCGTCCCGGGTCCGGCGGGCGTAGGCGGCCGGGGCGGGCGCCGGGGCGCCCGGGAGTCCGGGCACGGCGGGGTCGCCGCCGAGGACGACCTCCGGCAGCGCGATCCCGAAGCGGTCCCGGATCCGGGCCAGGAACGCCACCAGATGGCGGACCGCCGCGGCGTGGGGCTCCGGTGCCGTCAGCCGGGAGCCCGGCCGGCAGTGCAGTCCGACGAGTTCGAGGCCGGGCTGGCCGAGGATGCGGGCGACCGCCTCCTCCGCCTCGCTGGCCGCGATCGACAGCCCGAAGCCGCGGTCGCCGCCGACGGTACGGCCACCGCGACGGCCACCGGGCCCGGCCTCGGACACGGTCCCGGCTCCGGACACGGCCCCCGTCGCGGATACGCCTCCCGGCACCACCCGGATCAACACCTGCTGCGGGTCGGGCCCCGGCACCCGGGAGGCGAGCCGGGCGATCTCGCCCGCCGACTCGATCACGATCCGGCCCACCCCGAGCCGGGACGCGGTCCGCAGATCGCGCGGCGACTTGGCATGGCCGTGCAGCACGATCCGGTCGACGGGGAAGCCGCGGGAGGCCGCGAGCTCCAGCTCCGCCGCCGACCGGACCGCGAGCCCCAGGCCCTCCTCGGCCATCCAGTCCACCATCGCGCGGCAGAGGAACGCCTCGGCCGCGTAGACCACTTCGGCATCGGGCAGCGCCCGGCGCCAGGCCCGGGCGCGGGCCCGGACCTCGCCCTCGTCGACGACCTGGACCGGGGTCCCGTACCGCCCGGCGAGCTCCGCCAGCGGTACGCCCGCGACGGCGACGTCCCCGCCGGGCGCGGCGACGGCCGACGCGGGCCACAGCGGCGGCCCGGTGAGTTCGGGGATCGACACGGGTACCGGTATCGCCGGTATCGCCGTCATCCGTACACCTCCAGAAGTCCGGACAAGGGGAAGAGGGAACGAGGGGGAAGAGGGAACAGGGGCCGGGGCCGGGTCAGTTGCGCGCGGCACGGCGGTGGTCCGTCGCCGGGGCATCGGGGGCCGGGTCCCGGCGCCGTACGCCCGGCTGTGCCGTCCTCGGCGCCGTACCGCCGCCGGGTGCCGGGAGCGGGGCCGTGAACAGGGGGTCGACCGTCACCAGCGTCACCCCGAGGGGTTCCGCCAGGGCGCGCAGCGCCGGTTCGGCGAGCCGGATCCACCGGGCGTCCCGGCCCATCGCCGCGGCGAGTCTGCGGGGGTCGGTGAACGCGACGGCGGTACGCGCCCCCAGCGGGGTCCGCAGGAACCGGAGCCGGCGCCCGCCCGCAGAGCCGAGCCCGACCGGTACGTACAGCGGTCGCGACGGGCCGGGCCCGGGCCTTCCGGCAGGTCGTCCGGCGGGCCGTTCCTCGGGGTCCGGGGCGTCCGGGCCGCCGTCGGGCGCGGGGATGCGGACACCGTCGTGGCTCCGGGGGCGGCTACGGGTGGGGGCGGGGCTTTCCATGGCGCTGCGTCCTTCGGTTCACGGGTGTTCCGGGCACCGAAGCTATGCCCGTACCGGGACCGGGAGGGACATTCCATGACGCGTCGCTGATCGTCCCGTACCGAGTTTTGACGCCGTCCTTGCGCGGGCGCCCGAGGGGCGGACGCCGGGCCGGGCCGGGGGAGACCTCGGCGCGGAGACCTCAGCGGTGGGCCAGTACGTTGACCACCCGTCCACCGGGGTCGCGTACGAAGAACCGCCGTACGCCCCACTCCTCGTCCCGCAAGGTGTGGACGATCTCCGCACCGCTGTTGCGCACGGCCTCGTAGGCCGCGTCCACATCGGCCACCTCGATACTCAGATCGGGGTCGACCGGCGCCGTCGTGTCGCCGGTCATGACGCTGATCTGCGCCGCCGGGGCGGACGGGGGGCCAGCGTCACGATCCAGCCGTGGTTCATGACCTCCTGGAAGCCCAGGAGGCCGTAGAACTCGCGGCTCTCCGCGACGGCCTCCGACCGGATGTCGGGTACGACACGGCGAACGGCCATCGACGACTCCCGGGTTCTGAACGAACGAATCTGCTGTCCCTCCAGGAGTGCAACGGCCCGCCCGCCACCGCACGCGCCGTCGCCGCACTCCCTTACGGCAGCATCCCCGCCCGGCGGGCCGCGACCACCGCTTCCAGCCGGGTGTGCGCGCCCAGCTTCCGCATCGCGCCCCGCAGATAGCCCTTCACGGTCTCCGGCCGCAGCCCGAGCCGTTCCGCCGTGGTCGAGTTGGTGGCGCCGGAGGCGACACAGGCCAGTACGTCCAGTTCGCGGGGGGAGAGCGCGACCGGCGGCGGGACCGCCTCGACGGCCCCTTCGGGGGCGACCGTCGCACCGGAGAGCCGGCCGCAGACCCCGAGGATCGTGTCCCGCAGCCCGGGGTCCACGACCTGCGAGGCGAGCGCCCTCAGCTCGGTGTGGATCTGGCGGACCTCCTCCCAGCAGCCGCTGTCGGCGATCGGCTCGCGGGTGCACGCCAGCAACTCCTGGACCTCGTCCCGGACCACCAGGGCCTGTTCCACGTCGCGCGCCGCGGCCACCGCCGCGTCGAAGACCCGGTCGCCCAGCGCGACCGGTCTGCGCAGCGCCCCGTAGAGCACCCCGCGGACCCGGCGGCGGACCACCACCGGGACGGCGAGCACCGACCGCAGTCCCTCGGCCGAGACCGCCGCGTCGTACTCATGACTGATATGCCGCGAGACGTGGTAGTCCGTCACCGCGCACGGCCGGGAGAGGGCGATGGACTTCCCGCCGAGGCCGTTCCCGGCCGAGATGCCCAGTCCGTGGAGCGCCGCCGTCAATGCCCCGCTGACATGGGCGATCCGCAATCGGCTCGTCTCGTGCAACAGCCCGCCGAACACCACGGGCAATCCGCTGCTGCGGCGCAACCCCACCAGCGCCGCCTGCATTTCCACCGCCTCGGCCGGATCCGGCATGGCCCTGCTTTCCTTCGTGGCTCGCCTCGTATCCGCACCACCCCCGATCGGGGGTGGTGAGACCTACGTCACTGATTACACGATGCTACTGAGTGGTGCGGCAAGGAGGAGACCACATGGCGACAGGCGATGCGACACGGGAGTTCCGGGCGGCCCGGGACTTCCTGCTACGGCACCGGGAGGACTACCGGGGCGCGTACGACGGCTTCGTCTGGCCGCGTCCCGAACACTTCAACTGGGCCCTGGACTGGTTCGATGTGATCGCCGACGGCAACGACCGCACGGCGCTGCACATCGTGGACGAGGACGGCACCGAGACCCGGCTGAGCTTCGAGGAGCTGGCCCGCCGCTCGGACCGGGTCGCCAACTGGCTCAGGGCGCGGGGCGTACGGCCCGGTCACCGGGTTCTGGTGATGCTGGGCAACCAGCGCGAGCTGTGGGAGACGGCGCTCGCCGCGATGAAGCTGCGGGCGGTCGTCATCCCGGCCACCCCGCTGCTGGGACCGGCCGATCTGCGGGACCGGGTACGCCGGGGCCGGGCGGCGCATGTCGTGGCGCGCTCCGCCGATGTGCCCAAGTTCGCCGAGGTGGGCGGGGACTACTCGCGGATCGCGGTCGGACCTGCGGTCGAGGGGTGGCTGCCGTACGAGGACGCGTACGGCGCCGAGCCCGAGTTCACCCCCGACGGTCTCGCCCGATCGGACGACCCGCTGTTGCTCTACTTCACCTCCGGCACCACGGCTCGCCCCAAACTCGTGGAACACACCCACACCTCCTACCCCATCGGTCATCTGGCGACGATGTACTGGATCGGGCTGGGCCCCGGCGACGTCCATCTCAATATCTCCTCGCCGGGCTGGGCCAAGCACGCCTGGTCCAATCTCTTCGCGCCGTGGAACGCGGAGGCCACCGTCTACATCCACAACTACCAGCGGTTCGACGCGGCCCGGCTGATGACCGAGATGGACCGGGCGGGCGTCACCAGCTTCTGCGCCCCGCCCACGGTCTGGCGGATGCTGATCCAGGCCGATCTGCGGCAACTGCGGAATCCGCCGCGCGAGGTCGTCGCCGCCGGTGAACCGCTGAATCCTGAGGTGATCGAGACCGTCCGGCGGGAATGGGGCGTCACGGTCCGGGACGGCTTCGGGCAGACGGAGTCCGCCGTCCAGATCGCCAACACCCCGGGCCAGCTGCTGAAGGCGGGGTCGATGGGGCGGCCCAGCCCCGGCTACCGGGTCGCGCTGCTCGATCCGCTGACCGGGCGGCCGGGGGCCCGGGAGGGCGAGATCGCGCTCGATCTGACGGTCCGCCCGGTGGGGCTGATGCGGGGCTACCAGGGCGACGCCCGGCGTACCGCCGACGCCATGGCCGACGGCTACTACCGGACCGGGGACATCGGCGCCCGCGACACCGACGGCTACATCACCTACATCGGCCGCTCCGACGACGTCTTCAAGGCATCGGACTACAAGATCTCCCCGTTCGAGCTGGAGAGCGCGCTGCTGGAGCACGAGGCGGTCGCCGAGGCGGCCGTGGTACCGGCGCCCGACGCGGTACGGCTCGCCGTGCCGAAGGCGTACATCACCCTGGCCGACGGCTGGGAGCCCGGCCCCGACACGGCCAAGGCGCTCTTCCGGCACTCGCGGTCGGTGCTCGCCCCGTACAAACGGGTCCGGCGGATCGAGTTCGCCGACCTGCCCAAGACCGTCTCCGGCAAGATCCGCCGGATCGAGCTGCGGGAACGCACCGCGACCGGAGCCGTCACCACCGAGTACGACGAGGGGGACTTCCGATGACGCTCATCGACGACCACGCCACGCGCCTCGGCCACGGGGAGGGCGACGGACTCTCCTACGACCACGGCACCGGCGGCGGCCCGCTGCTCGGCGACACCATAGGACGCAACCTCGACCGGGCGATCGCGGCCTGGCCGGACCGGGAGGCGCTGGTCGACGTGCCCACCGGACGGCGCTGGACGTACGAGGAGTTCGGCGCCGACGTCGACCGGCTGGCCCGGGCCCTGATCGGGGCCGGGGTCGGCATCGGCGACCGGGTCGGCATCTGGGCCGTCAACTGCCCCGAATGGGTGCTCACGCAGTACGCCACCGCCCGGGTCGGGGCCGTGATGGTGAACATCAACCCCGCCTACCGGGCCCATGAACTGGGCTACGTCCTGCGGCAGGCCGGGGTCTCCCTGCTCTGCGCCACCCTCCGGCACAAGCTCAGCGACTACCGCGACCTGGTGGAGCGGGTCCGGGCCGACTGCCCCGGGCTGCGCGCCGTGCACTACATAGGCGACGGGTCCTGGGACGGGCTGCTGACGGCGGCGGAAGGGGTGACCGACGGGGAGTTCGCGGCCCGGGAGGCGGCGGTCTCCTGCGACGACCCCGTCAATATCCAGTACACCTCGGGCACCACCGGCTTCCCCAAGGGCGCCACCCTCTCCCACCACAACATCCTCAACAACGGCTGGTTCGTCGGAGAGAGCCTGGACTACACCCAGCAGGACCGGATATGCATACCCGTGCCCTTCTACCACTGCTTCGGCATGGTAATGGGCAATCTGGCCGCCACCTCGCACGGTGCGTGCATGGTGATCCCGGCCCGCTCCTTCGACCCCGAGGCGACCCTGGCGGCCGTCGCCGCGGAACGCTGTACGTCCCTGTACGGGGTCCCCACGATGTTCATCGCCGAACTCGACCACCCCCGGTTCGGCGACCACGATCTGACGTCCCTGCGGACCGGCATCATGGCGGGCTCGCCCTGCCCGGTGGAGGTGATGCGCCGGGTCGTCACCGAGATGAACATGGCGGGCGTCGCCATCTGCTACGGCATGACGGAGACCTCGCCCGTCTCCACCCAGACCCGCCGCGACGACGACATCGAGCGGCGTACCGGCACCGTCGGCCGGGCCCTGCCGCATATCGAGGTGAAGATCGTCGACCCGGTCACCGGGGTGACCCTGCCCCGGGGCGAGGCGGGGGAGCTGTGCACCCGCGGCTACAGCGTGATGCTGGGCTACTGGGACGAGCCCGACCGGACCGCCGAGGTGATAGACGCCGGGCGGTGGATGCATACCGGTGATCTCGCCCTGATGCGGTCCGACGGCTTCGTCGAGATCGTCGGCCGGATCAAAGACATGATCATCCGGGGTGGGGAGAACGTCTACCCCCGGGAGATCGAGGAGTTTCTGTACACCCATCCGCAGATCGCGGACGTCCAGGTCGTGGGGGTGCCGGACGCCCGGTACGGCGAGGAGATCGTGGCGTGTGTCGTCCCCAGGGACCCCGCCGACCCGCCCACCCTCGACTCCCTGACCGCCTACTGCGAACAGCGGCTCGCCCGCTACAAGATCCCGCGCAGGCTGGAGATCGTGGACGGCTTCCCGATGACGGTCAGCGGCAAGGTCCGCAAGGTGGAGCTGCGGGAGCGGTACGCCACGGACTGACCGGGCACGGCCGGTGGCCCGGGGCCGACGGCGCCGACCGTGATCGTTAGAGCTTCGTCGCCGGGCCCGGGAGGTCGCGCCGCATACAGACCCGGGGCCAGCGGTCGAGACCGTGTTCCTTCTCCGTCCGCCGGATCTCCCGCAGCCCCTCCGTGAGCTCGGACTCGGCCAGCACCCGGAAGCCGATCCTGCTGTAGTACGGGGCGTTCCACGGCACCTCGGCGAAGGTGGTGAGGGTCAGCGCCGCGAGTCCGCCGGCCGCCGCCCGGTCGCCGAGCCGGTCGATCAGCGCGCGGCCGAGGCGGCGGCCGGCCGCGTCCGGGTGGACCGACACCTGCTCGACATGGGCGGCGCCGTCGACCGTGTCATGGATCAGATAGGCCAGCGGCCGGTCGTCGGCGCCGACGGCCACCCAGGCCCGGCCACCGGCGCGATAGCGCTCCAGGACGTCCGCCGCCGGGGGCTCGTCGTCGGCGATCTCCACCATGCCCAGGGCCCGGAACGGCTCCCCGGCGGCCCGCTCGATGTCCTGGAGCAGGGGCAGATCGGCGGCTTCGGCCCGTCGTATACGCATGGAAATCAGTATCCACCGGCGGGGCGCCCGGTGGCGGAGGCGGGTGCGCCGGGTGCGGCCGGGGGCCCGGCGCGACCGGGGCCGAACTGCGCGGCGCGGCCCGGCGGGCCGGGATCCTCGACCGGATCGAGTCGCTGCCCGACGGCTGGGACACTCTGGTCGGCGGGGGCGGGGCCACGGTCTCCGGCGGCCGGCGGCAGCGGCTGCCGCCGGCCCGCGCGCTGCTGGCCGACCCGCCCGTCCTGGTGCTCGACGAACCCACGGAGGGGCCGGACCCGGCGACGGCCGCCGCCGTACTCGCCGATGTCCTCGACGTCACCCGGGGACGTACGACCCTGCTGGTCACCCAGCAGCGGGCCGGGATCGAGGCCGCCGATCAGGCCGTGACGCTCGACGGGGGACGGGTCGTGGCCGTGACCGCGGCCGTATCGTCCGCCGCCGTCTGAGCGGGGCGGCGGCGTGCGTACCGATAGGGGCGTTATATCGCGTTGCGGCGGGTCATGGCGCGCCCGATGCCAGCAGTCGCCGGGCCGGGCCGTTCACCGGCTGGGGTTCGCCCGCGAGATCTACTGTGAACAGCGGTATCGCCAACTCGTCCGCCCGGGCCAGGGCCTCCTCGGTATATCCGGCGAGCGCGAAGTAGACCGAGGTCGCCGCGGCCGTCAGGCCGTTGAGCCAGAGACACTCCACATCGCGCAGGGTCGTCCGCAGGGTGGAGGGTTCGACCTGGGCGATCACGCCGCGACCGCGCAGATCCGTGCCCGCCGGGGTCCGGGGCCCCGCCGGGGTCCCCGCGCGGGGTTCGGGCTGGTGCACCACCTGCGGCACCACATCGCGGTAGCCGAGCCAGGTCAGATACCGCCCGGCGGCGTCGACCGCGTCCCGGGCGGTCCTGATGGGCACCGGCCGGAACCGGGGACGCGGCTCCTCGCCGGTACGCGGCTGGGGTACGCGTTCCACCGGATCGGCGGCCCGCGCGGGGGCCGCGACGGGCGGCGGGCCGTCCGCCGCCGCGGCGTCCTCGTCCCGCGCGTCCGGGGTCAGTACCGGAGGGCGGAGCAGGGTCCCGCAGGGGCAGCCCACTTCGGGCCGGGGCCAGTCGTCGTCCCGGCCGCAGCTTTCGCAGTGGACGGTCACCCATTCGTCGTCCCAGACCCGGCGGCGCAGCACTTCCGGTGCCGCGGTGCCCCGCAGGGGGACCGATACGGGGGCACCACAGGGGCAGGGGTAGACAGGTGAGACGTAGCGATGGTCCAGATGGCAGGCGGGGCAGCGCAGTTGGACCGGCTCGGCCGTCATGGCGTCCCCCTCTGTCGTCGTCCACCCGTACGCGGCGGTTGTGCGGTGCCGGTCGTTCGGCCGGGTACATGGTCCCGCACCCGGCGGGTGCCCGGGAGCCCCCACTCGCCGGTAGTGATCCGGACGGGGCGCTTCGTGGGCGCGGGCGGGGCGCCGTACGCCCCCGGAAAACCGAAGTCGCTGGAGAGGACAACGGTTTGCGGTGGGGAGAACGCCGATCCGGCGACGACTCACGCGGAGAGGGCCGAGATGGCCACGGCCGGGCAATCAGGGCCGCCACCGGGGCTCGTCCCCGTGGACGAGGAGATCTGCCGGATGTGCCGCTGGACCGACGGCGGCTTGACCTGGGAGGACGGCTGGCCGACCGCGAGTATCTGCGACTGCTGCGGTACCGAGTCCGGGATCGGCGACATGGGCCGGCCGGGCGACGAGGCCACGTTGAACGGGATCCGTTCCTTCCGCGGCTGGTGGGTGGGGAACGGCGCCGTCTGGAGGAGTCCGTACAACAAGCCCCGGGACTGGGATCTGCTCACACAGCTCGCACGGATTCCGCCGCACTGGCGCCGAGGCGCGCGGACGGACCGGCGGACGGGTGGAGGTCCTTGTGGCGGACCGGCCTCCGGTCCGGTGGTTGGGGGCGGGCGGTTCGCGCGACCGGGAGGACGGCGGGGCGCGGCCCGGCTAGGGTCGCCTCGCGGCGTCCGCACGGGCCTCCGCCGACCGGAACGCCGCTGTCGCGGCGGGGGAGCGAGGGCACCGGATGCGACTGACGGTGGAGTTCACGACCGAGCCCTTCGACCTCGACCGGACGCCCCCGCACGCGATCGCCGCCCGCGAGGTGATGCTGGACGCCGGGGTGGACACCGTCGACGTCGGGCCCTTCGGCAATACGGCGGAGGGGCGGGCCGATACGGTGCTCGCCGCCGTGGACGCCCTGCTGCGCAGCTCCTTGCGGGCCGGGGCGACCCGGATATCGCTCCAGGTCAATGTGGTGCCGGGGGAGGGGCGATGAATCCTCCCCCCGACGTCCGGCGGCCGGTGTCCGGCGGACCTTCCGGTACGGCGCCGGGCCCCGGCTCCGCCGGACCGGCCACGAGCACCGGCCACGGCGGCGGCGGTGCCGGGTGCGGCGGCGAAGGTGCTGATGGCGGCGGCGAGGGCGCCGACCCGCATCCGCTGACCGCCGCCGTCCGTCCGCTGACCGACGCCATCGGCGCCGAACTCGTCCGCCCCGAACTCGCCGGACCCGACGACGTGGTGCTCTCCTGGGAGGGCCGCGCCGTCGTCGCCGTACGGCTCCCCGGGCTCTCCCACTCCCTCGACCGGATCCTGGCGGCGCTGGAGCGAGACCACGGCAAGCCGCTCGCCGAACTGGACCGCAAGGAGAAACAGCGGATCGTACGGAATCTGGAGGCCCGGGGCGCCTTCGCGGTCCGCCACGGCGTGGAGACCGTCGCCGGGGCGCTCGGCGTCAGCCGCTTCACCGTCTACAACTACCTCAACCGGGAGCGGGCGAGCGGGGGTCGTTGAGGCCGGCAGGCCGGGCCGAACCCCCCGCCGTGCCGGCCGGAGTTTTTCAACAAAGTGTTGACGCCGGATGGCGGAGCGCGTTAGCTGGGCGGAGCCCGACGAGCGGGCCCACGGCCGTCGGAACCGACCGGGGGACGCGCCGATTCCGGTCGGCCGGACCCGTGTGACCAGCAGCCACGGAGGTCCCGTGACGTCGAGTCCACCACTCCGGGGAACGCGTGCCGCGCCCGGCTCCCTTGGCGGTCCGGCGGAGCCCGACGGGCTCGGCCGGTTCAACTCCGCCCCGGAACGGGCCGCCGGTGCCGCGCTCCACGCGATCTGCGCCAGTACGGCCTGGCGGGACGCCCTGCTCGGCGGCCGTCCCTATCCGACCGCGGACGGGCTGCTCGCCGCCGGCGACGCCGCGACGGCCGCGCTGACGGCCGGTGACCTGGCGGAGGCGCTGGCGGGCCATCCGCCGATCGGCCGCCCGGAGCCCGGCGACCCGGTATCGGCCCGCGAACAGCGGGGCCTGGCGGGAGCGTCCGACGCGCTGCGGGCGGAGCTGCTGGAGCTGAACCGCGCCTACCAGGAGAAGTTCGGCCATGTGCTGCTGATCCGGGCCACCGGCCGGACCGCCGAGCAGCTACGGGACGCGGCCCGGGCCAGGGTCGGCCATTCGCCGGAACAGGAGCGGGCGATCGTCCGGACCGAACTGGCCGGGATCAACCGCATCCGGCTCACCCGGCTCCTCGGCTCCGTACCGGAAGGCTGACCCTTCCTGTCAGTCCCTTCCGTCCCTTTCCCGATTCGGCCCGGGGCCTACCGACCGGCCCCCGGCATTCGCCGGAGTGCGGCCCTCCCCGGGCGGCACCGCCGAGGAAGCGCAGGCAGATGAGTACGGAGACCACCGCTTCGGTATCGACCCACGTCCTGGACACCAGTACCGGACGCCCCGCCCACGGTGTCCCCGTCCGATTGTCGGCCCGGTCCGGGGCGACAGCCGGGTGGACGGAGTGCGGCGGCTCCACCACCGGCCCGGACGGGCGCTGCCAGGACCTTCCGGCACCGCCGGAGGACGCCACCCGCATCCGGCTCGACTTCGGGACGGAGACGTACTTCCGGACCGGCGCGGCCGGGGCCCACGACGGCGACCCGGACCCGGTGTTCTTCCCGGAGGTGACGGTCGCCTTCGCCGTCGTACCGGGCGAGCACTACCACGTACCCCTGCTGCTCAGTCCGTTCGGCTACTCCGTCTACCGAGGGAGCTAGGACGATGCCCGTGATCCTCGGCCAGAACCAGTACGGCAAGGCGGAGAACCGCGTGGTGCGGATCGTCCGGGACGGCGGCACCCACCACATCAAGGACCTCAGCGTCTCCGTCGCGCTCGGCGGTGACATGGCGGAGACCCACCACTCCGGCTCCAACGCGACCGTCCTGCCGACCGATACCACCAAGAACACGGTCTTCGCCTTCGCCAAGGAGTACGGCATCGCCTCCGCCGAGCAGTTCGGCATCCGGCTGGCCCGGCACTTCGTGACCTCCCAACGGGCCGTACACCGGGCCCGGATAAGGATCGAGGAGTACGCGTGGGAGCGCGTCGCGCGCTCCCGTACCCGCTCCGGGTCCTGTTCCCGCACGTGCTCCGGCCATCCGGGGCCGGACGGCGTACAGCACTCCTTCGTCCGCGCGGGACGGGAGACCAGGCTCGCCCAGATCAGCTATGACGGCGAATCGTGGGAGGTGATCTCGGGGCTGACGGAGCTGACGCTCCTCAACACCACGGACTCCGAGTTCCGGGGGTACGCCAGGGACCGGTACACCACCTTGGAGGAGGCGTACGACCGGATCCTGGCGACCGATGTCACCGCCCGCTGGCGGTACGGCTGGACCTCGGACCAGCACCCGGCGCCCGACTGGGAGACGTCGTACGCCGAGGCCCGCGGGCACATCCTGGAGACGTTCGCGGGGACCTACTCCCGCTCCCTCCAGCAGACGCTCTACCGGATGGGCTCACGGGTGATCGAGGAGCGGGGCGAGATCGACGAGATCCGGTTCTCGCTCCCCAACAAACACCACTTCCTGGTCGACCTCGAACCCTTCGGGCTGACCAACGACAACGAGGTCTACTTCGCCGCCGACCGGCCCTACGGGCTGATCGAGGCGACCGTACTGCGGGACGGCGCCGACGCGGCCATCCCGGTGGACATGACCAACCTCTGACCCCCGTATCGGTCCGGCTCGGGTCATGGCGAAGCCGGAGCGACCGGACGTCGGAGCAAGAGGAATCGGAGGGACCGGCCATCCCGGAGGAAAACGAGCCCGAGACGGCGGCGGGCGCGGCGGAGCAGCGGATCGTCATCGAGAACTGTGCCGTCGCGACGGTCGACGCCCACGACACCGAGTACGCCACCGGCCATGTCGTCGTCCGGGGCAACCGGATCGAGGCGGTCGGACCGGGCCCCGCGCCCGGCGGACCCATGGGCCCGGTCCGCCGGATCGACGGCACCGGCCATCTCGTCACACCCGGTCTGATCAATACCCACCACCACTTCTACCAGTGGCTCACCCGGGGCCTCGCCACCGAACACCACCTCTTCGACTGGCTCGTCGCGCTCTACCCCGTCTGGGCGCGGATCGACGAACCCATGGTCCGCGCGGCGGCCGAGGGGTCGCTGGCGACGATGGCCCTCGGCGGGGTCACCACCGCCGCCGACCACCACTACGTCCATCCGCGCGGGGCCGGGGACCTCACCGGCGCGGTCGTCGGCGCGGCCCGCGAACTGGGCGTCCGGCTCACCCTGGCCAGGGGGTCCATGGACCGGGGCGCCTCGGACGGCGGACTGCCGCCCGACTTCGCGGTGGAGAGCCTGGACGGCGCGCTGACCGCCACCGAGGAGGCGATCGACCGGCACCACGACCCGTCGCCCGGCGCGATGACCAGGATCGCCGTCGCGCCCTGCTCCCCGTTCTCCGTCTCCGCCGAACTGATGCGGGAAGGCGCGGCGCTGGCCCGCCGGAAGGGCGTACGGCTGCATACCCACGGCTCCGAGACCGTCGAGGAGGAACGGTTCTGTCATGAGCGGTTCGGGATGGGGCCCACCGACTACTTCGCCGAGACCGGCTGGCTCGGCGACGATGTCTGGCTGGCGCACTGCGTCCATCTGAACGGTGCCGACATCGCCGCCTACGCCCGGACCGGAACCGGTGTCGCGCACTGCCCCTCCTCCAACGCCCGGCTCGCCGCCGGGATCGCGCCGGTCCCCGAGCTGCTCGCCGCCGGGGTCCCCGTCGGTCTCGGCGTCGACGGCACGGCGTCCAACGAGACCGGGGAACTCCACACCGAACTCCGCAACGCGCTGCTGGTCGGCAGGCTCGGCGGCCGTCGCGCGGCAGCCCTGACCACCCGTCAGGCGCTCCGGCTCGGCACCTACGGCGGTGCCCGGGTCCTGGGCCGCCAGGCGGAAACCGGCTCCCTGGAGCCCGGCAAACTCGCCGATCTGGTGCTCTGGCGGCTGGACACCCTCGCCCATGCCTCCATCGCCGACCCGGTGGCCGCGCTCGTGCTGGGCGCCCCGGCCCCCGTCACGCTCTCCCTCGTGGACGGCCGGCCCGTGGTCGAGGACGGCCGCCTGGTGACGGTGGACGAAGCCGCGATCGCCCGTGCCACCCGCGCGGAGGCCGGACGGCTCGCGGTACTCGCCCGCGCCGAATAGATACGTATCGCGGGGCGGTTGCCGGTCTTGCCGGTCTTGCCGGTCTTGTCGGTCCGTCGGTCCGGCCGGGATGTCAGACCCTCGTGGGATGCTCGGCAGCATGGATCTCGAACGGGTTTTCGTCGGCATCGACGCCGTGCGCTGGGCCGAAGCCGAGCACGCCTACGGCGCCGCGGAGGACGTTCCCGGGCTGCTGCGGGCCCTCGCGGGCGACCCGGACGAGGCGTCCGAGGCCCTTGACGAGCTGTGGGGGAGCATCGTCCATCAGGGGACGGTGTACGGGGCGAGCGCCGAGGCCGTGCCGTTCCTCGCCCGGCTGGCCGCCGCCGGAGTGCGCCCCGCCGAACTCCTGGCCCTGCTCGGCGCGATCGCCTCGGGCGCCGAGGACGGCCGCCCGGTGGGGCCCGCCCCGGCCGTCGGCTGCCGGGCCGCCGTCGCCGCCCGGCTCCCGCTGATCCTGCCGCTGATCGACGACCCGGACGCCCGGATCCGGCGGGCCGCGATCTGGGCCGCCGGGGCCACCGCCGACCCCGCCGCCCTGCCCGCCCTGCACCGCCGCCGCGCCGAGGAGAAGGACCCGGTCGCCCGGGCCGAGCTGCTGGCCGCGCTCGCCAGGGCCGACCCGGCCGGCGCGGTGGAACGGGCCGGGGACACCCTGGCCGACGGCGACGGCGACGGCGACTGCGCCCAGGCCCGGCTGACGGCCCTGGTGACCGTCGCCGAGGCCGGAGCGGCCTGGACGGAGAGCCACCGGGACGCCCTGCTGTCGCTGCTGCCCGCCGCCCCGCTGGTCTCCGGCCGGTTCGCCGCCGCCTACGGCGCGCCCCTGCGCCATGTGGTCGACGTCCTGCTGGCCAGGGAGACCGGACCCGGCCGCGAGGCGGCGTACGGAGTGGTCGAATCGGCGCTCCGGCTCCCCGGCGGCGACGCCCGCGCCGAAGCCCTCTGGGCCGCCGAACACCTCTGTACGGTGTCGCGCGGCGCGCCGCCCCGGCTCGCGCCCGTCCTGGTCTCCCTCCTCGACGACCCCGCCTTCCCGCACACCGCGTCGCTCCTCCCGGTCCTCGAACGGCTCGGCGACCACGCGGCGGCCGCCGTACCCGCCCTCGCGGCCCTGGCCGAAGGCGGCGGCGAACTCGCCGCGCGGGCCCTGGAGGTACTGGCCGGAATCACCCCGGCCGGGGCCGCCCGTCTGCTCGGCCGCGACCTCGGCGCCCGGGGCCGTACCGTCGCCGTCCTGGTCGAGCGGGCACCGGCCGTCGGCGCCCTGCCCCTGGCCTACACACCCGAACTGCTCAACTCCATCCGGATCGCCCTGACCTCCGTCGACACCGGCTGGAGCCCGGCGCACCCCGCGGACCGGCTCGCCGGGCGGCAGCTCGCGGACCGGCTCACCGCCTGGGGCGGGCTCGCCGCCGCCGCCCTGCCCGAACTGACGGCGCTGTTCACCCGGGCCCCCGCGGAGTTCGCCCCGGCCGTCGTCGCGGTCTGCCCGCCCGAGGCCCGCCGGGAGACCGCCGCCCTGCTGCGGCGTACCGCGTCGGCCGGAGAGCCCGCCGACCGGTACGCCGCCGCCGACGCCCTGCACACCCTCACCGGGGAGAGCGAGCCCTTGATCGACCTGCTCAGGGACGCGCTGGCCGGCGGGTCCGACGCCCTGCCGACCCGGGAGCACATCGCCCGCGCCGCCGCCGGACTCGGCTCCGACGGGCTGGTGCTGATACCCCGGCTGCGGGCCGCTCTCGCCGGTCCCGCGGCGGACGCGCCCGAAGCCGAACTCCTCGCCGACACGGCCACGGCCACGGCCCTGGCCCGGATCACCGGCGACCCCGGTGAGGCGGTCGCCGTCCTCCAGGACGTCCTCACCGCGGCGGCGGGCCGCCGCACGCCCCGGGTGGCGCATCGCTGCGCCGGGGCCGCCGCCGAACTCGGCCCGGCGGCCCGGCCCCTGGTCCCGGCGCTGACGGGCCTCCTCGACGCGGCATGTGCCGTCCCGGCGGTGATCCTGGCGCTGTACGCGATCGGGGCGCCACCGCCCGGCGCGGCCGGCCTCGTCCTCGAATCCCTCGAACGGGGTATCGACCCGCCCGGCTGTCTCGCCGCGTTGGAGCGGCTGGGCGCCGAGGCCCTGACCCCCGCCGACACGGCCCGGCTGACCGACCTCGCGGAACGCGACCGCCGCGTCCGGGACCCGCTCGACACCGGGCGGGCCATCCGGACCGACGACGAACTCCGCGCCGGAGTACGGGCCCTGCTGGCGGCGGGATCCGGGACCGCCGGACCGGGCCGCGTCCCCGGCCGGACCGCCGATACCGGACTGCCGATACCGGGCTGACGCGGCCGCCCCGGCTACCGGGGCGACCAGTCCGGGCGCCGGCCGCTGAGGGCGACGACCCGGTCGAGCAGCGGCGCGTCCGCCGGGACGGGGACGGGCGGGCCGAAGATCGTGCCCCGGGTCGGATCGTCCTCCCCGGCCGCCGCCAGCAGGTCGTGCGCGACCCGGAGCCCGTCCTCCGGCGGGTCGTACGGCTGCCCGGTGGCCACCGCCAGATCCCAGCCGTGGACGATCAGTTCGTCGAGAGCGACCCGCCCGGCGATCTCGGCGGGCATGGTGACGCCCCCGGCCCTGGTCATGCCCTCCCATGCCTCGGGACGGCTCCAGGCCGTCGCCAGCTCCCTCAGCCGGACCGGCAGCACATCCCGCCAGTCCCGCTCCAGGACGGGCCGGGCGCTGTCCGGTGCGGTGTTCGTGGTCTGCCCCAGATCCTTGCGCCCGGCGTCCCGGAAGGCGGTCGCCAGCATCGACAGATGCCCCAGCAGCTCCCGTACCGCGTAGTCGGGACAGGGCGTGGGGGCTTCGAGCCGGGCGTCGTCGACACCTCCGAGGAGGCGTACGACCGCGTCGGCGGCGGGGCGGAGGGCGGGCGCGG
Organism: Streptomyces sp. NPDC006798; assembly: GCF_040635975.1. Taxonomy (NCBI): domain Bacteria; kingdom Bacillati; phylum Actinomycetota; class Actinomycetes; order Kitasatosporales; family Streptomycetaceae; genus Streptomyces; species Streptomyces sp. NPDC006798. The sequence continues at coordinate 5,928 of NZ_JBEYIS010000032.1, read as the reverse complement.
GGGCCGGGGCAGGGGGCTGTGTCGAGTCCATATCAACAGAGACTCGGGCACGGCCGGGAATTCATCGCGGGCCACGCCGACGCGATCCGGCGTGTTCCGGTACCGGGCGCGCCGTGGCCATGCCGCGGGCTCCCGGGCGCGGCCCCCTGCGGCTCGTGGCGTGGTTTCCTCGCGCCCCTGGGCGACCGCCCGGGGGCGGCGGCCCCGATGGATAGGTTCGCCTTGCCTAATTGAGTAACCCCGTGGTGCGGCCACGCGCGGTGGGACGGACCGGGCTCGGGCGGAGGATGCGGTGGGGGCGAAACATCTCTCGCGGCGCTCCGTCCTCGGCCGTTCCGCCCGTCGCCAGCGGCGCGATCTCGGTATCGCCTGGAGCGTCGGTGCCGCCCACCGACACCGTACCCGCCGGGGGTCGGCACGGCGCCGTACCCGCCGGGGGCTGAGCCGACGGCCCCCGGCGGGTCACCAGCGGCCGGGGGTACGCCGGGCCGCGCTCCGCCCCGCTCCTCTCGGTCAGCCCAGCAGCTCACCCGCATAGAGCGCGTACACCTCGGCCGTCCGGTGGAGCGCCGCCTCCTCCACGTACTCACGGGGCCCGTGCGACACGTCCAGCCGGCCGGGGCCGTACCCGAAGGCCGGTACGGAATGCCGGGCGTACCAGCGGGTCTCCAGGATCCCCGGACAGAGTTCGAAACGGGCCGGTACGCCCTCGACCGCGGCGACCGTACGGGCCAGCACCCCGGCCGCCGGATGCCCCGGGTCCGTCGCGGCGGACGGCTGGAGCTGGGTCCGGACCACCGTGACCTCGGTCCCGGTCTCCCGCGCCGCCTCCTCGATCAGTGCCCGCAGCCGCCGCTCCTCCACGACCGGGTCCTCCTCCGGGTTGAACCGGCCGTCGATCGTGAAGTACGCGGTCCCCGGTACGACATTGAAGTTGGCGCCGCTCCCCGCGAGACCGCCGATCACCAGCTGACTGCCCGGCGGATCGTCGGGGCCCGTGGCGAATCCGGTCGGGCGCCCGGCCAGCTCGGCCGCGTACCGCTCGACGGGCCGGACCAGGTCGAGCATCCGCAGAAAGGCGTTCACCCCCCGCTCGGCCTGTCCGACATGCGCCTCGGTGCCCCGGACGTCGACCCGCAGGGTGAGCGCGCCGCGCGCCGCGTGCCAGATCGCGCCGCCGCTGGGCTCGGCGGTCAGTACGGCCAGCGCGCCCGGGTCGATCAGGCCCCGGGCGACCAGTTCACCGGCGCCCGCGACGCTCCCGGTCTCCTCGTCGCACACCAGGTGCAGCACGATCCGGCCGTCGTCGATCAGGCCCAGCTCACGGGCGGCGACGGCCCCGTAGACCATGCCGACGACGCCGCCCTTCATATCGGCCGTACCGCGTCCGGTGATCCGGCCGCCCGCCCGTACGGCGCTGAACTGCCCCCGGTCCTGGGCCGGGACGACGTCGAAGTGGCCGTGGAAGTAGAGCAGCCGGTCGCCGTCGCCCACGGTCGCCCGGACGACCGCCGGATCCTCGGGACCGGCGGGCGCGGCGGTGACCGGCAGCAGCCGGGCCTCGATCCCCAGCCCGGCCAGGGCGTCCCGCAGGGTGGCGGCACAGCGGCCGAGTTCCCGGCCCGGCGGGTTCTCCGACTCCACCGCGACCAGCCGGATCAGCAACTCGGCCATCTCGTCGGTCCGTTCGCCGAGCCAGGCCCGGACCCGCCGCCGGGTCCGGTCGTCCGGCACCGGACCGGGTGGGGCGAGGGGAGTGGGGGAGTACCACTGCGCCTGCGCCCGCGACTGCGCGGGAGTGTTCGTCATGACGGCCGCCCTTCGCCGGAGTTGTCGATCTCGGCGCATGGTAGGCCGGGGCCCTTGGGCGCGGGCAGCCCCTTTCCCCGGGTTCCGGGCGGGACGGAATCGGGGCCGCCGCCCCCGCCCGGGCCGGCCGGGGCGTCCGGCCCCGGCCGGCCACCGGGTCAGGCCCCCGACAGAGCCGTCTCCGCAGGGCGCGACCGCTCGTCCGCTGCTGACCGACCAACCGGTTTGGCCCGCGCACTCAACAGCAGGTTCACCGGCTCGCCCGCACCCGGTGGAAGACCGTCGAGCGGCTCCCACACCGGATCGTGGAACCCCGCCTCCAGCAGGACCTCCTCGATGGTCTCGCGGCGCCAGTAGCGGGCCGGGAGCACGGTCGGCGGGATCGTGGGGATGGTCAGCGGCGAGGGATCGCCGTCCCGCGCGTTCTCCGGACGGTGGACGACCAGCCCGTTCATCTGGACGGCGCCCGCCGGGAGCCCGGGATTGCCGACATAGGCGACGAACCGCCCGCCGGGCACCAGGTTCGCCCGGATGCTCTCCAGCATGCTCCGCAGGTTCGCCCGGCTCTCCGCGTAATGCAGCACGGCGACCGCGACCGCCGCGTCGAACCGGCCGAGTTCGGGCATGCCCGCCGCGTCGTGCACCGCGTACCGCACGCCCAGCGGCTCGCGCTCCTCGAACCGCCGCGCCACCTCGACCATCCCGGGGGAGACATCCACGCCCAGGACCTCCGCCGCGCCCCGGCGCCGCAGCAGCCGGGTGTACGCCCCCGACCCGCAGCCGACGTCCAGGACGGCGGCCCCCTCGACCGGGCCGATGGCCCGGAGCAGGGACGGGATCTCGATCAGGGTGCGATAGGTGCTGAACACCCTCTCCACATCGGTGTAGTCCGCAGAGATCTCGTCGTACTGTTCGATGAGTGTCAATTCGTCTCTCCTCTGGCCGGAGGGTTCGGATGGGTCGGATAGGTCGAAACGGTCGGAAGGGCCGGGCAGCAGGGTTCCGAAACGGCCCCCGGACGCGGGTCGCGGCGGGCGGACGACAAGGAAGCCCTGGCGGGGATTGCGGCTGAGGCAGCCCAGGCCCTCGAACATCTCCCGTACCACCGGCATCAGTTTGTGGTAGCAGGTGACGGAGGTCGGGACCCCGAGGATGGCCGGGGTGTCCAGCAGGAACGGCAGCTCGGCCCGGAGGTACTCGATACCCGCCTGGAGCAGCGCGGCCCGGGCCGCCGGGTCCGGGTCACCGGGCGCGTGGCTCGCCACCAGTTCGCGTACCTGCTCCTCGGCGGAGGGGGTGAGTACGCCGCGGTCGCCGAGGTCCGTATCGATCCGCCGCAGCACCGCCAGATACTCGGGCAGTCGGAGGTAAGCCGAGAGCGGTCCGACCCGGATCCGGCCCTCCTCGGCCGACTCGGTCATCTCCAGGGCCCGGCGGATCCTCCGCCGGACGTCCTTGAGCATGCTCTTCGTCCGGCTGGCGGCCTGTTCCGGAGTCATACCGGTGGCCAGCAGCATCGGTTCGATATGGGTGTCGATGTAGAGCAGGTCGACCCGGGTGAAATGCCGCTCCGCCCAGGCCAGCAGCGCGCCCAGCCGATCCTGGCTGAAGTAGCTGTTCCCGGTACTGACCCCGATCAGCGCGTGGTCGCCGCGCAGGAGGAGTCTCTGACACGTCCGGGTGACGGGCAGAACGTCGAATCCCGTCGTCATATCACGCTTCCTTCCGGGGCTCGCCCCGTCGTGGTGCCGGTCATCGGCCGCCCCTCAGACGGCCGGGGCGGGGGCCCGTACCGGGGCCGGTGCGATCAGATCGGAGTCCCGCAGCAGTACGGTGAACCGTCCGCACAGATCGTCGAGGAAGACGGGCAGATCGCGCGGGGTCATCGGACCGCACATGAAGTCCTCCAGCTCCCGGTGGAGCCGGTCCAGCTCCTCGTGGCCCACTCCCCGGCGGCGCAGCAGGACCAGCACCCGGCGGGTCGCGTCGACACACCGGAAGGTGCCGTACACCTGCGGTTCGTCCAGCAGGCCCCGCCCGCTGCTCAACAGATAGGCGGCGAGCAGCAGCAACTCCTCGTCGGTCGACGGGTCGGGGTACGGGGTCCCGCGGCCCGCTCCGCCTCCGGTCGCGTCCGCCCCCGTGGCCTCGGCAGCCGGTGCGGTCCCGGTACCGGCGGCCTCCGGCGGGCCGCCGCCGTCCGGTTCATCGGCGGACTCACGCGTCGTGCCCCCAGTAGTCATGGCTGATCACCTCTTCGCGGTTCCGGCGCTGTGGTGAGACCAGGGGCCGCCTCGGCTGCCCCACCGGGACCAACAGCAAGGGTTCGATGTGTTCGGGCAGTCCCAGCAGCAGCCGGACAGCCGGTTTGCGGAAGCTCGCGGCGGGACAGCCGCCGAGACCGATGGCGTGCGCGGCGAGCAGCAGGTTCTGGACGGCCATCGCCACGCACAGCAGCCCCTCGTCCCAGAACTCGCCGTCGTCCTTGACGGCCCGCGAGCGGTCGAAGCAGGCCACCACGAGCAGCGGAGGGGGCTCGATCACCCCCGGCGAGAAGGCTCTCAGCAGCCGCAACGTCCGGGGATCGCGGACGGCCACGAAGGACCATGCCTGTTTGTTGCCGCCGCTGGGCGCCGCCAGCAGGGCGTCCAGCAGCCGGTCCAACTCGTCGTCGCCGACGGGCCGGTCGGTGAACTGGCGGACCGCGCTCCGGGTCCGCAGCACTTCGAGGACTTCCGATCCGGCCGAAACCGGTACCGGGGTCGGGCGATTCCGCGTCGACATCTCCGTCTCCCGCCTTCCTGACGCAGCCGGGCCGTGAACGCGCCTGTCCCCGGGGACGAGTGCGCGGGGAACCGGCCACGCCGTACGAGACGGACGGACCCGGGAGAATAACTGTGGCACGTACAGCGGACTGCCCGGCCGGTCACCGGGAAGGGTTCACCCGGGCGGGCTCTAAGTCGGACTTTCCGCCCGGCCGGGCCCTTCCCCGGGGATCCCGAAAGGGAGCCGGGGCAAGAGGGGTTGATCCGGAGCCGGACCGGCGCGATATTGGACCCGTTGGTCTGGACCATTACCACGCTCTCGCCAGCGGAGGCCGATCGTGCGCCATCCCCCCACTTCCGCCGCGCTGTTCGGCGCCGCCGTCCTGCTGCTGCTCACCGGCTGCTCCGACGGCGGGGAGAAGAAGGACACCAAGCCGCCCACCACCCCCACCGGCGTCCACGCCGAGGCGGGCAGCGCCACCTCCGTCCACCTCATGTGGCACGCCGCCAAGGACGACAAGGCCGTCACCGGATACGAGCTGTACCAGAAGGACCGCAAGGTCAAGACCGTGCCGGGCGACCGGACCATGGCCGATGTCGAAGGGCTCACCCCGGCGACCGCGTACACCTTCACCGTCCGGGCCAGGGACGCCGCGGGCAATGTCTCCCCGGCGGGCCCGCCCGCCGCCGTCACCACCCCCGCCCCCACCCCGGACGACAAGAAGGCCCCCACCACCCCCACCCGGCTGCGCGGCACGGTCGACGGCCAGCGGTCGGTCACCCTCAGCTGGGGCCGCTCGACCGACGACTACAAGGTGACGGCGTACGACATCTACCAGGAGGACACCCGGATCCACAGCGCCGCCGGGACCGAGACCAGTACCAAGGTCCCCGGACTGCGCCCCGGCATCGTCTACTCCTTCACCGTCCGGGCCCGGGACGCCGCCGAGAACTCCTCGCCCGACAGCAACGCCGTCGACCTGACGACCCGGCCCGCCGCGGGCAAGGGACCCAGCACGGCCCCCACCGATCTGACCGCCGAGGTCGCCGATGGCCGGATCGACCTCAGCTGGCTCCCGCCCGACCTCGGCGGGGACGTCAAATCCCATGAGCTGTACCTCAACGGGAAACTCGGCACCACCATCGTCTGGGGCGGCGACCCCCCGGACGGCCGGGCGAAGTACACCATGGTGGTCACCGACCCGCCCGGTACCCGCTACAGCGTGAAGGTCCGGGCCAAACTCCCCGACGGCAAATGGGGGGACTTCTCGGCCCAGCGGACGGTGGTCGTCCGCTGAACCGCGGGTGCGGGGGGCGGGCCTGCCCCCGCGCGGGGGCGTCCGGCCGCGCGGCC
>NZ_JBEYIS010000031.1:0-95322 GCF_040635975.1 Streptomyces sp. NPDC006798 | reverse complement strand
GGGGTGCTGTCGCTGGATGATGCCTGCCGACTCGTCCGGGCCCGGGGCGGGCTGATGGACGCCCTCCCGTCCGGCGGTGTGATGGTCGCCGTCGAAGCGGCGGAGGACGAAGTGGCGCCCCTGCTCGCCGGGGGAGTCTCCCTCGGCGCCGTCAACGGGCCGGAAGCGGTCGTACTGTCGGGCGTCGAGGAGGAGGTACTGGCGGTGGTGGCCGGGTTCGAGGCGCTGGGGCGCCGGACCCGCCGGCTGACGGTCTCCCACGCCTTCCACTCGTCCCTGATGGAACCGGTGCTGGCGGAGTTCCGTACGGTGGCGGAGGGGCTGACGTTCCATCAGCCCAGGATTCCCGTGGTCGCGGCCGGGGACGTGTCCTCGCCCGGGTTCTGGGTGGACCACATCCGGGACGCCGTCCGGTTCATGGACACCGTCCGGGGCATGGAGGCCAGGGGCGTCACCACCTTCGTGGAACTCGGCCCCGACCGGATCGTCTCCGGTATGGCCGCGGGCTGCGCGGAGGGCGACGACACCGCCTTCGTACCGCTGGCCGGGAAGGACCGCGACGAGACCGCCGCCCTGGTCGAGGCGCTGGCCCGGATCTGGGTCCGGGGCGGGACCCTCGACTGGCCCCGGCTCGTCGCCGACCGGCCCGAGGCCCGCGACCTGGTCCTGCCGACCTACCCCTTCCAGCGCCGCCGCTACTGGACGGAGCCGGTGTACGGAAACGCCGACGGTGTCGGCGCCCCGTCCGGGCAGGACCCGGCCGGACACCCGCTGCTCGCCGCCGTACTGACCGCGCCCGGCGGCGAGACCGTCACCCTCACCGGCCGGCTCTCCCTGCGCGACCATCCCTGGCTCGCCGAGCACACCCTCGCCGGGACCGTCACCGTCCCCGCCAGCGCCTTCGTGGAGCTGGCGATCCGGGCCGGGGACGAGGCCGGCCGGCCCGTCGTGGACGAGCTCACCCTGCTGGCGCCGCTCGTACTCACCGACCGCGACACCGTCCGCGTCCAGGTCGTCGCCGGGCCGCCCGACGCCACCGGCCGCCGCCCGCTGACCGTGTACGGGCGTGCCGAACACACCGAGGAGTGGACCCGCCACGCGGAGGGCGTCCTCGCCCCCGAGGGTCCTGCCACCTCCGGCGTCGACTCCGGTGCCTGGCCGCCGCCCGGCGCCGAACCCGTCGACGTCGACGCGCTCTACGGGCTCCTCGCCGAGCAGGGCTTCGGCTACGGCCCGCTGTTCGCCGGGGTACGCGCCGCCTGGCGGCACGGGGACGAGGTCCACGCCGAAGTCGCGCTCCCCGAGGAGACCGCCGTCGACGGCTACGGCATCCACCCGGCCCTGCTCGACGCGGCCCTGCACACCGGCGAACTGTTCGCCGCCGACAACACCCCGACCATGCCGTTCACCTGGCGGGGCGTCAGCCTGACCGCGACCGGCGCGACGACCCTGCGGGTCCGGCTCACGGCCCTGCCCGGAGGCGGCTACGCCGTCCACGCCGCCGACCCGGCCGGGGCACCCGTCCTCACGGCCGACGCCCTGCGCACCCGCGCCGTACCGGCCGACGCCCTCGGCGGCACCGAACGCCACCGGGACCTGTACACCGTCGACTGGACCCCCCTGCCGTCGCCGGAGAGCCGGGCCGACTCCGGCACCGAGCGGTGGGCCGTCATCGGCGGCCTCGCCGTCCCGGGCGCCGACCCCTACCCCGACCTGGCGGCCCTCCTCGCCACCGGAACGGTCCCCCCGGTCGTCGTCCACGCCCCCGCCCGCCCGGCCGCCGACACGGCCCCGCCGGACGCGGTCCGCGCCACGACGGCCGCCGTACTCGCCCTGCTCACCGCATGGCTGGCCGACGAGCGGTGCGCCGCCGCCCGGCTGGTCCTCGTCACAACCGGCTCGCCGCTGGTCGACGGGGCCGTCGCCGGACTCGTCCGGGCGGCCCAGGCCGAACACCCCGGCCGGATCCTGCTCGCCCGCGCCGCCGACGGCCCCGACGGCCCCGACGGCGATCAGGGCTGGCTCCGGGCGGCCGTCGCCTCCGGCGAACCGGAGACCGCCCACCGCGACGGCCTGGTGTACGCCCCGAGGCTCACCGCCGCGACCGGCGCCCGCAAACCCGTGGAGACCGGCGACACCGTCCTGGTCACCGGCGGTACGGGCGGCCTGGGCGCGGTGGTGGCCCGGCATCTGGTGGTCCGGCACGGGGTCACCCGGCTGGTGCTGGTCAGCCGCCGGGGTGACGAAGCCCCTGGCGCTGTCGAACTGAAGGCGGAACTGGCCGGGCTCGGGGCGGACGTGGTGATCGCCGCCGCCGATGTCGCCGACCGAGACGCCGTCGCCCGGCTCCTCGCCGAACACCCCGTCGACGGCATCGTCCACACGGCGGGCGTCGTCGCCGACGGACTGCTCGCCACCATGACACCCGACCGGCTCGACACCGTACTCCGGCCCAAGGCCGACGCCGCCTGGCACCTCCACGAACTCGCCGGAGAACTCCGGATGTTCGTCCTCTTCTCCTCCGCCGCCGGAACCTGGGACGGCGCCGGACAGTCCAACTACGCCGCCGCCAACGGCTTCCTCGACGCCCTCGCCGCCCACCGCCGCGACCTCGGCCTCCCCGCGTCGTCCCTCGCCTGGGGCCTGTGGGAGGAACGGGCCGGAATGGCGGGCCGCCTCACGGACACCGACATCGAACGGATGGCCCGCGCCGGGCTCCGGGCCCTGCCCACCGACGACGCGCTCGCCCTCCTCGACACCGCCGTCGGCCTCGACCACCCCGTCGTCCTGCCGCTCCGGCTCGACCCGGGCGCCGTCGCCCGCGCCGGGACACCCGTACCGGCGCTGCTGCGGGCCCTGGTCCGTACCCCCGCCAGGCGTACGGCCCCGGCCGCGTCCGCCGCCCCGGCCGCCGCCGAACAGTCCCTCACCGACCGGCTCGGGGCGCTCCCCGCCGACGACCGGGGGCCGCTCCTGCTGGAGCTGGTCCGAACCGAGGTCGCCGCGGTCCTCGGCCACGGCGGAGCCCGCGACATCGAACCCGGCCGCGGCTTCAACGAACTCGGCGTCGACTCCCTCGCCGCCCTCGAACTCCGCAACGGCCTCGCGGCCAAGGCCGGGATCAGGCTCCCCGCGACCCTGGTCTTCGACTACCCGAACCCGGCGGCCATCGCCGCCCACCTCCTCGACCAGCTCGCCGTCCCCGACCCCGGCACCACATCGGCCCCGCTCGGCGCGGAGCTGGCCGCCATCGAAAGGACCCTGACCGCGGGCTCCCCGGGAGACCCGACCCTGGACACCCTCGTCGCCCGCCTCCGCGAACTCACCGCCCGCTGGTCGGACCCGGGCCCAGAGGACGACGCCTTGTCCTCGGCGACGGCGGACGAACTCTTCGACATCCTGGACGGTGAGCTGAACTAGCCTCCACTTCAATTGACCGGCCGCGCCCGGCGCCCCTCGCGGCGGCCGGGCCGCGGCCCTGTCCGTGGGTGCTCGCGCAGTTCCGCCCCCTTTTTCTTCGGCGGTGGGGGGACCCTCAGCGCCTCGGCCCTCCGGGTGAGGCCCGCGCCATCCGCCCGGCCGGGCGAATGCTGCCGGGCGACCGCGCGCCGTCGTGGGCTGGTCGCGCAGTTCCCCGCGCCCCTAAACGCTCTCCCCGGCGCCGTCCCCTGAAGATGGGCCCGCCTCTATCCGAGGGCGACGAGGAGGGCAACCCAGGTGGCGCTGCGGGTCCCCCCATTGCCGAAGGCATAGGGGGCGGAACCGCGCGCTCAGCCACGGACGGTCCGCAGACCGAATACTGCGGACGGGTGCCGGGTGGGTCCGGCAATCACCGCAGCAGCCGGGGCCCGGAAACAAGAGACGGCCGTCCCCGGGAAGCATTCCCGGGGACGGCCGTCCGGCCACCACCCACAAGAAGAGACGATCGCGGCTGACACGGGGGCCACGACCCCTCAGGCGGCGCCGGTCAGGGACGCGGCGGTCAGGAACACGCGGCGGTCATGGATACGTACCGCTCACCAAGTGATCCGCAGCGCCGCCGGCCCGCGGACGATGACGCCGAACTTCCACTCCACCGCCTCCGCGCCGCCGTCCAGGCGGATCTCCGGCAGCCGGGTCAGCAGTGCCGTGAGGGACTCCTGGAGCTCCATCCGGGCGAGCTGCGCGCCGATGCAGTGGTGCGGGCCGTGGCCGAAGGTGACATGGGGGTTGTCGGTCCGGGCCAGGTCGATGGTCTCCGGGTCGTCGAAGACCTCCGGGTCCCGGTTCGCGGCGTGCAGCGCCGCGAGTACCGGTTCGCCGGTACGGACCAGGGTGTCGCCGACCCAGACGTCCTCCAGGGCGTACCTGGCGAACATCGCGGCCGTGTTGATGGGCACGTACCGCAGCAGTTCCTCGACGGCCGTCGGCATCAGCCCCGGGTCGGCCCGGAGCCGCTCCATCAGGCCGGGCCGGGTGAGCAGGGTGTAGACGAAGCTCGGCAGCGCCGCCGCGACGGTCTCGACGCCGCCCGTGAGCAGCCCCGCGCCCGCCAGCACGATCAGTTCGTTGTCGGTGAGCTTGTCGCCGTTGTCGCGGGCGAAGACCAGGGCGCCCAGCAGATCGTCGGTGGGTTCCTTGCGCCGTTCGGCGACGAGGGCGGCCATGTAGTCGTCGAGTTCGCCGCCGATGTCGAAGAGGACGTCCGCTTTCGCGGTCTCGTCGTTCGTGACGCCTTCCGTCCAGACGCGGAAGACATGGCGATCCTCGAACGGGACACCCAGCAGATCGCAGATGACGTTGACCGGCAGCAGCCGGGCGAAGTCCTCGACGATATCGGCGGGTTCGCCTTTGCCGTGTTTGGCGACGAGCCCGTCGACGAGACTTTCCGCGAGCCCCCGGACGCCGTCCCGCATCTGGTTCATCCGGCGGGCGGTGAACGCCTTGCCGACGAGCCTGCGGAGCCGGGTGTGGTCCGGCGGGTCCATGCCCATGATGCCGTCGCCGGTGGACTGGCGGCGCAGTCGTGGCTGGTCGAGCCCCTGGGCGATCTCCCGGCTGAACCGGGGGTCGGTCATCACCAGTTTGACGTCGGCGTGCCGGACGGCGAGCCAGGAGGGTTCCCCGTACGGCAGCCGGACCCGGCTCATGGGCTCCTCGCGCCGGAGCCGCTCGTACAGCGGCGAGACCCCGATGTCCGCCATCTCGAACGGATAGTCGCGCACCGTCGGTGGCACGGTCATACGAGTCCTCCTCGGTGAAGGGGCCGTCCGGCGAAACATCGGCGGGTGATCGACGGAAGAGACGGAAAGACAGAAGAGACGGACGTACCGGGGGGACGCCGCGCCGGGCCCCGCGCGCCGGGCATCGGAGGGCGCGCGGGGCACCGGACGCCGTCGCGACGAACGTCGGCGGGCGGCGGGCGGCCCTGAGGCCGCACCCGGCGGGCGATCCGTTACGGCAACCTAGCCGCCGCCTCCCGCCCCCGACACCCCTAGGGCCTTTCTTCCGGATCTTGCTGGGGTTCGCGTGCCCTGGCACCGCTCCCCCTGGGCCCGGCGGCCCGGGAGGTACCCCCACGCCGCGTTGTCGTCAATCACCCATGGCCCCCTGCGCCTGGCGGCGCGGGTGGGGGCACCTCCCGGGCGGAGCCCAGGGGGCGTGCCCCCACCGCAGTGGCTCATTCCTCCGCCTTGCGATCCACGGCACCAGACCCCGCTCACTAACCCCGCCTGATCCGGAAGAAAGGCCCTAACCAGCCGTGCCGCCCGCGGCCCGCGGCCCGTACTCCGCCCGGGCCAGGGCCGTCAGCCGGAGCCGGTCCGTCTTGCGGTTGGGGTTGAGCGGGAAGGCGTCGAGGTGGCGGAAGTGCCGGGGCAGTACCCCGTCCGGGACGACCTCCCGGAGCCGCCGGACCAGTTCGCGGGGTTCGACGGGGGTGCCGGTGTAGAAGGCGACGAGTTCGGTGCCGCCGGGGGTGTCGACGCCGACGACGACCGCGTCGTCCGTGCCGCAGGCCCGTACCGCGTGCTCCACCTCGGCCGGCTCGACCCGCCAGCCGTGCACCTGGAGCTGGGAGTCCAGCCGGCCGACGTAGACCAGGCCGCCGCCGGGCGTCCGGCGGACCCGGTCCCCGGTGCGGTACCAGCGGCGGCCCTCGCGCTCCACGAACCGGCCGTGTTCGTCGGCCGGGTCGAGATAGCCCGCCGCCAGCTGGGGGCCGGTGATCCACAGCTCGCCCTCGGCGTCCTCGCCGTCCTCGCCGTCCTCGCCGTCTATGGGCTTGTCGTCGGGGCCGAGCAGCAGATAGTCGTGGCCGTCGTTGATCCCGCCGATGGGGGAGAGGCCGTTGACGGCGGCCCGGGGGGACTCCTCGTCGTCCCAGCGGTGCGCCGCGACGGTGATCGTCAGCTCGGTGGGGCCGTACAGGTTCTCCAGCGTCGCGCCGGGCGCGGCCCGCCGCCAGTCCAGCGCGTCACGGCACTTGAGGGCCTCACCGGCGAAGAGGCTCCAGCGCAGCCCGGGCATCCGGGACCCGCCGACCCCTTCAGTCCCCCCGCCGCCCCCATCGACAGCGCCGTTGCCGAGCCTGCCGAGCCGCCGGGTCAGATCGATGACACTGGGCGTGGAGAACCAGACGGTGACACCCTGCGCGGCGATGAAGCCGGGCAGATCGCGGTAAGCGGGCGGCGGTACGGGTACCACGGTCGCCCCCGCGCCCCAGGCGCAGAACAGGTCGAAGACGGCGCAGTCGAAGTTGAGGTCGAACGCCTGCGAGAAGACGTCGGACGGGCCGAAGTCGTAGCGGCGCTCCATCAGGCCGAAGTAGTGGTCGGTGGCGCCATGGGTGATCACCACACCCTTGGGGCGGCCGGTGGAGCCCGAGGTGAACAGCAGATACGCCGGATCGCCGGGCTTGCACCGCACCGGCTCCGGCAGGGCGGGTTCGGGGCGCGGTACGAGCCGTACGACTCCGGCGGGCAGCCCGCCGTCCGGCGTGTCGGGCAGGTCCGGCGCCAGTACGGGGAAGTCCACTGGGACGTCCCCGCCGCCTGCCAGGGCGTCGGCCAGTACCGGCAGCCCGGCCCCGTCTACGACGACCGCGTCCGCGCCGGACGCCCGCAGGATCTCCCGGGTCCTGGCCGCCGGGAAGTCGGGCCGCAGCGGCACCACGGCCGCCCCCGCGTACAGGACGGCCAGGATCCCCGCGTAGCCGGTGGCGCTCTTGCCCGCCAGGACGCCGACGGACCGGGCGCCCGCGGCGGTCAGCGCGCCCGCCCAGCGCAGCGCCGTCCGGTGCAGTTCCCGGTAGGAGACGCTCTCCGTACCGATCCTCACCGCGGCGCCGTCGGGCGCCGTCGACAGCCCGCGCAGGAACCGGGCGTGCAGCCCGTGATCCATGGTGTCGTCCATGCTCGTCCTCCATGGGAATAGGGGGTGCGGGCCGTCGAGAAAGTGCGAATCGACAAGTAGGCTCGGGCCTCGACCTTCGGCTTCCCAAGCCGTTCTGACAACCCTTAATTCCCGGTAACACCGAAGGGGTGGCACCTATGTGGGACGACCGGTTCGAGGAAGTGCTCAGGCGTTTCCTGCCGTACCTGGCGGAAGGCCAGGAAGTACGCGAGAACATCCGGCTGCGCGATGTCGGCCTGGACTCGATCGCGATGGTCGAGCTGCTTTCCGTACTGGAGAAGGAGTACGACGTCCGGCTGGACGACGAGGCGCTGCGCCCCGAGACCTTCGAGACCCCCGGCACGCTGTGGGACGCGCTGGCCGCGGCCCGCGTCTGACCCGCGCCCTCGCCTGGCCGGAGCCGCGCGCCCCGGGGCGCGGCCGTCGTCCGGCCGCCGCCCGCCCCCGTCCGCGGACCCCGGGACAGCCCTTAGGGGTTGAAATGCGGGCCGTGACCGGCCCTAGGATGCGGGCCGTCGGGGGTTTCCCGGATTCCCGGATTCCCTGATTCCACGGGGGACCGCGGTGCGTCGGCCGGGCCGGATATCCGGGCCCCCTGCCGCATCGGCCGTACGGGTCCGTGCGATTCCCCCGCCGCCGTTTCGCGTCATTCTTCGCGTGTCCGCCGTATGCCAGATCCAGACCCAGATCCAGATCCATTCGCGTATCCGTACCGCGTGTCCGGCAATTCACGTTCCGTGTTCCACGGGATGGGTACGGGTTCCCCGTCCGCCCGGCGGGCCGCCCGCCCGGTAGCGCGTTTCACCGATGTCCGCCGCCCGCGTCCGACCGCCGTCATCCGCCCGGCGCCCGCCCCCTGTATCCCGGCCGGCGCCCGCGGGGCGGTCCGGCGCGCCACCGTCGCGTTCCCGGCGCCCCGTCCAGCCGCCGGGCCCGCGCGGTCCACGTACAGAACAGGTGATTCCGTCTTGGCCGCAGCACGATCCGCAGAGACCATCTACCAGGAGAACTTCGCGGAGATCTACGACGACGTCTACCGGGGGCACCGCGACTACCGGCTGGAGACGGAGCGCTTACGGCAGCTGGTGCACGAGCGCCGGCCCGCCGCCCGCACCCTGCTGGACGTGGCCTGCGGCACCGGGGAGCATCTGGTCCATCTGGGCCGGGTCTTCGACGTCGAGGGGCTCGACCTCGCCGAACCCATGCTGCGGGTGGCCGCCGCGAAACTCGGCGACGTCCCCGTCCACCAGGGCGATATGCGGAAGTTCGACCTCGGCCGCAGCTTCGACGCCGTCAGCTGTCTCTTCAGCTCCATCGGCTATCTCGGCGGTACCGACGACCTCGACGCGGCCGTCGGCGCCATGGCCGCCCATCTGGCCCCCGGCGGGGTACTGGTGATCGAGCCGTGGATCCTGCGGGAGCGCTGGAACGGCGGCGACCTCGTCCAGGCGCAGTTCAGCGGCGACCGGGCCACGGTCTCCCGGATGGGCCGCTGGTACACCAGCGGCGACCGCAGCCAGGTCGAGATGCACTACCTGGTCGCCGGTCCCGACGGGGCCGTCCGGCACTTCGTCAACCAGCAGGACCTCGCGCTGTTCTCCCGCGACGAGTACGAGGCGGCCTTCGTCGCGAGCGGCTGCACCGTCGAGTACCTGGCCGACGGATACGCCGACCGGGGCGTCTTCGTCGGCGTCCGCACGTCCTGACCCCGGCCCCGTCCGCTCCGGCGGCGGGGCCCAGCACATCCGACCGGCCGCCCTCTCCCGATGAATCGGTGGACGCCATGAAAGCCCTCGTACTGTCCGGAGGATCGGGGACGCGACTGCGGCCGATCACCCATACCTCGGCCAAGCAGCTCGTGCCCGTGGCCAACAAGCCCGTCCTCTTCTACGGGCTGGAATCGCTGGCCGCCGCAGGCGTCACCGACGTCGGGATCGTCGTCGGCCACACCGCGCCCGAGATCGAGGAGGCCGTCGGCGACGGCTCCGCCTTCGGCCTCAACGTCAGCTATATCGCCCAGGAGGAGCCGCTGGGCCTCGCCCACGCCGTACTGATCTCCCGGGACTTCCTCGGCGACGACGACTTCGTGATGTATCTGGGCGACAACTTCATCGTCGGCGGCATCACCGGTCTGGTCGAGGACTTCCGCCGGGACCGGCCCGACGCCACGATCCTGCTCACCCGGGTCTCCGACCCCCGCCAGTTCGGGGTCGCCGTCCTCGGGGACGACGGCACGGTGGCCGCCCTGGAGGAGAAGCCGGAGCACCCCAAGAGCGATCTGGCGCTGGTCGGCGTCTATCTCTTCTCGTCCGCCGTACACGAGGCCGTACGGGCCGTGAAACCGTCCTGGCGGGGCGAATTGGAGATCACCGACGCCATCCAGTACCTCATCGACGACGACGCCCGGGTCCACTCCGAGATCATCGACGGCTACTGGAAGGACACCGGCAACGTCGACGACATGCTGGAGGTCAACCGGACCATCCTCGAAGGGGTGGAGCCCAGGATCGACGGCGAGGTCGACGACGCCTCCCGGATCATCGGCCGGGTCGTGGTCGAGCCGGGCGCCAAGGTCACCGGATCCCGGATCGTCGGCCCCGCCCTCATCGGCGCGGGCACCGAGGTCACCGACTCGTACATCGGCCCCTACACCGCCGTGGCGGAGAACTGCCGCATCCTCGACAGCGAACTGGAGTTCTCCATCATGCTCCGCGACTCGTCCCTCACCGGCGTCCGCCGGATCGAGGCGTCCCTGATCGGACGGCATGTCCACGGCGCCTCCAGGCCCCGGGTGCCCAACGCCCACCGGCTGGTCCTCGGCGACCACTCCACCTTCGAGATCAGCTCATGACCGAGCGGATCCTCGTCACCGGCGCCGCCGGATTCATCGGCTCCGCCTACGTCCGGGCCCTGCTCGGCCCCGAAGGACCCCGGGGCGACGGCACCGGCCCGCAGGTCGTCGCCCTCGACCTGCTGACCTACGCCGGCCGCCGCGACAACCTCGACCTCGGCGACCGCCGGCTGACCTTCGTCCACGGCGACATCCTCGACACCGGACTCGTCGGCGAACTCGTCGCGAGCGTCGACCAGATCGTCCACTTCGCCGCCGAATCCCATGTCGACCGCTCCATCGACGACGGCGGGGCCTTCGTCCGTACCAACGTCCTGGGCACCCAGACCCTCCTCGACGCGGCGCTGCGGCACGGCGTCGACCGCTTCGTCCATATCTCCACCGACGAGGTCTACGGCTCCATCCCCGTCGGCTCCTGGCCGGAGACCCACCCGCTGAGCCCCAACTCGCCCTACTCCGCCTCCAAAGCGGGCTCCGACCTGCTCGCCCTGGCCTACCACCGCACCCACGGCCTCGACGTCCGGGTCACCCGCTGCTCCAACAACTACGGCCCGCGCCAGCACCCCGAGAAGCTGATCCCGCGATTCGTCACCACCCTCGTCGACGGCGGCAACGTCCCCCTGTACGGCACCGGTGACAACATCCGCGACTGGCTCCACGTCGACGACCACTGCGCCGCGATCGAGCGGGTACGCAACCACGGCAGGGCCGGGCGCGTCTACAACATCGGCGGCGGCACCGAGCTGACCAACAAGGAGCTGACCGGGCTGCTGCTGGAGGCGTGCGGCGCCGACTGGAACCGGGTCGAGTACGTCACCGACCGCAAGGGCCACGACGCCCGCTACTCCGTCGACTGGACCCGGGCCCGCGACGAACTGGGCTACCGCCCCCGCCGTGACTTCGCCCGGGGACTCGCCGAGGTCGTCGACTGGTACCGGGAGAACCGCGCGTGGTGGGAGCGGCTGGTGTGAGCCCCGGGACCGCGCACTTACCGGCCCGCACCCGGCCCGGGACCGATACCGGCCCCGCCGGGCCCGGGACCGTGCCCTTGCCCGCCGGACACCGTACGGAGCCCGCCCGGCCCGAGTACCCGTACGGGACACCTCCGCACCGGCACCCGTACGGCCCCCGGCCCCGGCCCCGCACCGCCCGTCCGGCGCCGACCGCGCCCGGCGCACCCGTCCGGCCAGGGCGGCCGTACGGGACACCTCCGCACCGGCCATCGGCCCCGGCCCACGACGCTCCGAACCGGTACCGGGACACCCATCCCCAGGAGATCCGCATATGAACTCCCCACTCGCGCCCGAAACACTCGACGACGCGTTCCTGAGCGGCCTGCGCAGCCCCGCCAACGGCGCGCCGCTGCGCCCGGCCGGGCCCGGACTGCTCACCGACGGAGACACCCTCTGGCCCTGCCTCGACGGCATCCCCTATCTGCGGCTCGGCCGGCACGGACTGCGCACCGCCGCCGTCGAGGCGATCCGGGCCGGTGATCCGGTCCACGCCCTCGCCCTGCTGCTCGCGGACCGCAAGGACTCCTCCGTGCCCGCCGCCGACCCGGCCGCGTCCCGCGCCGCGGTCGACGCCGTCGTCCGGGGCGAGGTCACCGCCGCCGAGGTCATGACGGCGCTCGGCTACGGCGGCCTCGGCACCTACTTCCTGCACCGCTGGTGCCTGCCGACCTATCTGAGCGGCCAGGCCCTGCTGGAGGCGCACGCCCCACGCGGCGGAACCCTGCTGGAAGTCGGCTGCGGCGCCGGTCATCTGCTCCGCGGCTGGCTCGCCCGATCAGGCCCCGCCCACGGCTGCGACCTGGTCTTCTCCCATCTGTGGCTGGCCCGGCGGTTCACCGCCCCCGGCGCCCGGCTGGTCTGCTTCGACGCCGCCGGGCCCTTCCCCTTCGCCACCGGCTCCGCCGACGTCTGCTTCGCCCACGACAGCTTCCACTACTTCCCCGACAAGGCCCACGCCTTCCGGGAGCTGCGGCGCATCGCCCGCGACGGACGCGTCCTCCTCGGCCATATCCACAACGCCGACGCCCCCAACTACGCGCCCGGCACCCCGCTCTCCGTCGAGGAGTACACGGCCCTGCTCGGCCCCACCGCCGGATACGACGACGCCGCCCTCACCCGGGCCGCCCTCGACGGCGCCCCCGCCGAGCCCGTACCGTCCGAGAAGCTCTCCGCCACCCCGGCCCTGGCCTTCGTCCACGGCCCGCCGGCCGCACCCGCCGAACCCGGCTGGCTCACCGCGCCCCGCCCCGGTGTCCCGCTGCGGGTGAACCCGCTGCTCGGCCCGGACGGACCCCGCTGGCCCACCGGACAGTTCGCCCGCGAGTTCGCCGAGGACTGGCCCTATCTGCGCCGGCTCACCCCACCGCCCGCCGGTACGGCCGACGCCGTCGCCGACACCGGCTGGGACGGCACCGACCCGGACGTCGAACGGCTCGTACGCCGCCGGGTCCTGCTGGAACTTCCGGAGCGCTGGTCCTGAGGGGCGGGCGGTGCCGGGCGGGACACCACGCCCGGCACCGTCCGCCCCGGCGCTCCGGACGATCCGGCCGGTGGCCCCGCCGCCCGGGGTCACCGGCCGGAGCTCCCGGGCCGACCGGTCCGTACTCCGGCGGCGGTCAGCGCGCGGCGGCCGCGGCCGCCGCGGCGGCTTCCAACCGCGGTACCACATCGGCCAGCGTCGGGGCCGCCAGCATCTCGTCCCGTACCTCCGCCGCGATCCGGCGGAACGACTCCTCCTCCAGCAGCCGGGTCACATCCCGGGCGATCCGCTCCGCGGTGATCTCCGGGAGATCCACATAGAGACCGAAGCCCCGCTCGGCCTGCGCCACCGCCGACGCCCGCTCGCTCCAGATCGTCCCCGGCACCAGTAGCTGCGGCACCCCGTTGACCACGGCGTTCCCGATTGTCGCCCCGCCGCCCTGGTGCACGATCGCCGAACAGCTCGCCAGCACCTCGTTCATCGGGACGAACGCCTCGGCCCGCACGTTCTCCGGCAGCCGGGTCCCCGGCGGCAACTGCTCCCGGCTGAAGGTGGCCACCACCTCCACGTCGAGTGAGCCGAGCCCCTCCAGCAGCTCCGAGACCGACGCCTGCTCCTCGCCGTGCACCTGCCGGTTGGAGACCCCCAGGGTCAGCAGCACCCGGGGCCTGGCCGGCGGCTCGTAGACCCAGCGGTCCATCGCCAGCGGCCGGTTCACCGGCACGAACCGCACCCGCAGATAGTTGACGTCCAGCGGGAACTGCACACACTCCGGGCCCGGATCGATCGACGCCGAACCGAACCGCAGCTCCTCGTCGAACTCATGGCCCTGCTTGGCCAGCCAATCCGACATCCACTCCCGGAGCGGATCCGGCCAGTCCTCGTCGGGCCTGCGGGCCTTCAGCTTCTCGTACTCGAAATGGACCCGGGCGTTCTGGTCGGCCGCGTACAGCATCCGCATCTGCGCGGCGCCGACCACCTTCGCCACCAGCGGGGCGGTGTAGATCAGCGGATCCCAGACGATCAGGTCCGGCCGCCACTCCCGGGCCAGCCGCAGCGTCTCGTTGAGCATCCGGTCCGGGTTGAGATAGCGGATCATGCCCGCCGTGGTGTCGTACGCGGCCTTCACATACTCGTCGGTCAGCCGCTCCGACCTGGTCTCCGACAGCTTGAACGGATCCTCGCCGGGCTCGACACTGCCGCCCGCCTGCCGGTGGCGGGCGATATCGAAGTCCCCGCCGACCCACATGCACTCCAGACCGGTCTGGAGGAACGGATCGACCTCCGACGGATTCCGCTGGCCGACATAGCGCACCTCGTGCCCGGCGGCCCGCAGCGCCCAGCCGACCGGGGCGAGGCTGTAGATATGGGTTCGCGTCGGAAACGACATCAGCATGACGCGCACGGGATTCCCCCTCGGGCGAAGCGGTGACGGGCGGGCACGGGAGGGGTCGCGGGAGCGCCGGGAGCGCTCGACCGCGGGTACCGGGGTCCCGCCCCGCCCTCGGACCGGCGCCCCCCGAACCGTACGCGGGGCCACCGTCCGCCCACGATAACGGCGCCCACCCGGACGCGGTGTCCCGCGCCGGGAGAATAGGGGTCCACACGACAGCCGCGTCGCTCCGGATCCCCTGGCCCCGTTCGTCGCGGGCAGCGGCACGGCCCGCCGCGTTCAGGGGGCGGTACGCGGGAGAGCCGTTAGGGGCGCGGGGAACTGCGCGAACGACCACACACGGCCTGCGGTCGGCGGACGATGGACGGGCGCTCCACGGATGCCGCCCGCAAACGTCCCCCGCACGCCCCGCCGCAGAACAGGGGCCCCTTAAGGGCTGCGCCCGGGAAACTCCGGCGGCTAGACAAGAAGAGATCCGCGGCCACGCACGGCCGTCGCACCGAACAGCCCGGAGACGGAGACGGAGACCGAAATGACCGTGGCACCTCGTGCCCAGGGCTGGGTCCCGTTCCGAGACCACCGCACCTGGTACCGCCTCACCGGAGGCACCAGCGGCACAGGAACCTCAGGCGGAGCCGCCCCCGCCCCCGCCCTCGTCGTCGTCCACGGCGGCCCCGGCAGCACCCACGACTACCTCACCAATCTCGCCGCCCTCGCCGGCCCCGGCCGGACGGTGGTCCACTACGACCAGCTCGGCAACGGCGCGTCCAGCCATCTGCCGGACGCCGGCGCCGACTTCTGGACCGTCGATCTCTTCCTCGCCGAGCTGGACAATCTGCTGACCGGTGTGGGGGTCGACGGCAACTACGTCCTGTTCGGGCACTCCTGGGGCGGAGTGCTCTCCGCCGCGCACGCCGCTCGCCGCCCCGCCGGGCTCCGGGGCCTGGTGATCGCCGACTCCCCGGCGTCGTACCGGCTGTGGCGGCAGGAGATGGCGGTACTGCGGGCGGCCCTGCCACCCGGTGTCGACGCCATCCTGCGAGCCCACGAGACCGCCGGGACCACGGACTCCCGCGCCTACACCCAGGCCGTGCAGATCTTCAACGACCGTCATGTGTGCCGGATCAAGCCCTGGCCGCCCGAGTACGTGGCGTCCCTGATGGAACTCTCCAACGATCCGACGGTCTACCACACGATGAACGGCCCCAACGAGTTCCATGTGGTGGGCACCCTCAAGGACCTGTCGGTCGAGGACGTCCTGCCGGACATCGACGTACCGACGCTGGTGATCTCCGGCCGGTACGACGAGGCCACCGAGGTCACCGTACGGCCGTTCGCCGACCTGATCCCCGACGTGCGGTGGGAGATCTTCGAGGAATCCAGCCATATGCCGCATCTGGAGGAGCCGGAGCTCTGCCGTTCGGTGCTCCGGAATTTCCTGGACGAGCTGGAATCCGGCACGGGCCCTGACCGGGCGCCCCGGTAAAGCCGGGAAGGTGCCGGGAGAGACCCTGAGATACCCGAAGAGACCCGGAGGGATACCCGTGCCGAAAGGCTAGGGGTTGTCTCCGCGGTACGGCGGAGACAGGCTCGATTCGGCCCGTGGTCCTTTCCCGAATTCCCGAGAATTCCCTCCGGGCCGCACAGGGCCGGAAATCCGGACCGGAGGATGGTGGCTGGCATGTCCTTGCTCAAGGTTGTGAATTCCGCGGTCTCGTCCACGGACGGGGGTACGAGGTTCCGGGCGCTCGGCCCGCACCACCTCGACGAGGTCGCCGGGCGCTACGGTCTGCCGCCGGACGTACTGGAGTCCGTCCGCGCCGTCGCCCAGGTACTGCCCTTCCGGGTGAACGAGTACGTCCTCTCCGAGCTGATCGACTGGCACCGGGTCCCCGAGGATCCGATCTACCAGCTGGTCTTCCCGCAGCGGGGCATGCTCCCCGCCCATGAGGTGGAGCTGCTCACCGAACTGGCGCGGCGCGGCTCGCGGCGGGAGACCGCCGCCGAGGTGCGCCGGATCCGGGCCGGCCTCAACCCCCATCCGTCCGGCCAGAAGCAGCTCAATGTGCCCAAGGTGTCCGACGAGGAACTCGACGGGCTCCAGCACAAGTACCGCGAGACCGTGCTCTACTTCCCGCAGCAGGGCCAGACCTGCCACGCGTACTGCACCTACTGCTTCCGCTGGGCGCAGTTCATCGGCGACGCCGACCTCCGCTTCGCGGCCCCCGGGCCCGAGCAGCTGATCGGCCATCTCGCCCGCCATCCGGCCGTCAGCGACGTCCTGTTCACCGGCGGCGACCCGATGATCATGACGACGGAGCGGCTGCGCGGCCATATCGAGCCCCTGCTCGCCGTGGACACCGTCCGCACCATCAGGATCGGCACCAAGTCCGTGGCGTACTGGCCGCAGCGGTTCACCACCGACGCCGACGCCGACGATCTGCTCCGGCTCTTCGAGGAGATCACCGCCACCGGCCGGACGGTCGCCGTGATGGCCCACTACAGCCATCCCCGGGAGCTGGAGACCGCGATCGCCCGCCGGGCCCTGGCCAGGATCCGGGCCACCGGCGCCGTGATCTACTGCCAGGCGCCGCTGATCGCCCATGTGAACGACTCCGCCCGGGTCTGGGCCGAGCTGTGGCGTGGCGAGCTGGCGTCGGGAGCGGTGCCGTACTACATGTTCGTGGAGCGCGACACCGGCCCCCGGCAGTACTTCGAGGTGCCGCTGGCCCGGGCCCACGAGATCTTCCGTACCGCCTACCAGCAGTTGCCCGGTCTGGCGAGGACCGTCCGGGGACCGGTGATGTCCACGACCCCCGGAAAGATCGTGGTGGACGGCGTCGAGGACACCCCGCAGGGGCGCTTCTTCCAGCTCCGGCTGCTCCAGGCGCGGGACCCCCGGCTGGTCGGACGGCCCTTCCGGGCCCACTACTCGGAGACCGCCGCCTGGATCGACCATCTCGAACTCGACGAAACCACCCCGCCCGACATCGCCGCGGCCGTCGGCGCCGCCACCCGGCAGGCCTTCACCG
The DNA here is from genome assembly GCF_040635975.1 of Streptomyces sp. NPDC006798. Lineage (NCBI taxonomy): Bacteria > Bacillati > Actinomycetota > Actinomycetes > Kitasatosporales > Streptomycetaceae > Streptomyces > Streptomyces sp. NPDC006798. The sequence continues at coordinate 78,161 of NZ_JBEYIS010000031.1, read as the reverse complement.
GCGTCCACGGCTGACCGCCTACCGCTGCCTGCCGACCGCCGATTGCCGACCGCCGACCCCGGCACCCCGATAGACCGACCACCGGAAAGGGGAATCCGCCATGCCCGGCCGTACCGCGGCGTCCACCGGCCGCTCCGCCCGTATCTCGCCCAATCTGGCCCTCGACCAGCGGATCGCGGAGCGGGCCGCGGCCGGTGAACGCATCGTCCACCTCGGCTTCGGCGAGTCCCGGCTGCCGGTCTTCCCACCCCTGGCCGAAGCGCTGACCGCCGGGGCCGACCGCAACGCCTACGGGCCCGTCGTCGGCGACCCGGGCGTACGGAGCGCCGTCGCCGGCTACTTCGACCGCCGGGGGCTGCCCACCGACCCCGACCAGGTCATCGTCGCCCCCGGCAGCAAGGCCCTGCTGCTCGCCCTGCAACTCGTCCACCCCGGCGACGTACTCCTCGCCGACCCCTGCTGGGTCACCTACCGGCCCCAGGTCCTGCTCGCGGGCAAACGCGCGATCACCGTCCCCATCCCGGCCGAAGCGGGCGGGGTGCCCGACCCGGCCCTGCTGCGCGACCGGATCCGGTCGGCCCGTCTCGACGGCGACCGGCCCGGCATCCTCGTCCTCACCTCCCCGGACAACCCGACCGGCACCTGCGCCGAGCCGGAACTGGTCCGCGAACTGTGCGCGATCGCCGAGGACGAGGACCTGCTGGTGATCTCGGACGAGATCTACCGCGATCTGCTGCACGACCCCGACCGGCCCTATCTCAGCCCGGCCGAGGTGATCCCGCACCGGACCGTCGTCGTCACCGGGCTCAGCAAGAGCCTGGCGCTCGGCGGCTGGCGGATCGGCGTGGCCCGCTTCCCCGCCGACGACGCCGGACGGCGGCTGCGGGCCGAGGTCGCCTCGGTCGCGAGCGAGAGCTGGTCGACCCTGGCCGGACCGATGCAGGCGGTGGCCGAGTACGCGTACGGCGAACCGCCCGAGCTGACCGCCCGGCTCCGGGCCGACGCCCGGCTGCACGGAATCGTCGCCGCCGCCGTCCACCGGATCTTCACCGAAGCCGGGGCCGTCTGCCGCCCGCCGACCGGCGGGTTCTACGTCTACCCCGACTTCGCGCCGCTCCGGGACGAACTGGCCCGGCTCGGCGTCACCGACGGCGAAGGACTCCAGCACCATCTGCTGGAGGAACGGGGCGTCGCCGTACTCGCCGGAGCCCACTTCGGCGACGACCCGAAGGCCCTGCGCTTCCGGGCCGCCACCAGCATGCTGTACGGCGCGACCCGGGCCGAGCAGCGGGCCGCCCGGGAAGCCGGCGATCCGCTGGGCCTGCCCCATGTCGCCGCCGAACTCGACCGGCTGCGACAGGGCCTGGCCGCCCTCACCGGCCACTGAACGGAGCCACCGCGATGGAGACGGAAGATCCCGAGACCAGAACCGAGACCGGCACTGCGGTCGCGGCCGAGCGCAGATCCGCCGCCGGGGCCGCCGACGGAACCGGAACCGGAACCGCCCCCGGGACGGTGGTCGCGGCCGAGCGCAGACCCGGGACCGGCGGTACCGCCGTGGTCTTCCCCGGGATGGGCCCCCAGGACTTCGCCGCCGTCGGCAAGTTCCTGATCGTCAACCCGATCGCCGCCGCCCTGGTCGACGAGGCGTCCGACGTCCTCGGCTACGACCTGTTCCGCGGCTACCGCGACGGCGCGGCCGACTACTCCGAAGCCGCCCAGGTCGCCTTTCTGACGACCTGTACGGCGCTCGCCCGCTGGTCGGACGGGCGGGGCGACACCCCGCCCGGACACATCGCGGGCCCCAGCTTCGGCGGCAAGGCGGCGGCCGTGCACTCCGGTGCCCTGAGCTTTGCCGACGCCGTACGCCTCACCGCCGCGCTCGCCCGCCACGAGGCCGACTACTTCAGCCGCGAACAGCCCGGGATCATCACCCACTCCTTCGCCCGCACCCCGGCCGGCGCGCTCACCGAGATCCGCGCCGAACTGGACGCCATGGGGGAGTGGCACGAGATCTCCTGCCACATCGACACCGACTTCCATATGCTCTCCCTCCGCCGCGAACGGCTGGAGTGGCTGGGCAAACGGATCCGGGCCGCCGGGGGCCTGCCCCTGTACACCATGGATCCGCCCATGCACTGCTCGGTCTTCGGGCCGCTGCGCGACCGGGTCGAGGCCGAGGTCCTCCCCGGGCTCGGCTTCACCGACCCGCACACCCCGGTCGTCGCCGACCAGGACGGCACCGTACGCACCACCGCCGACGGCGTCCGCCGGATGCTGCTGGACGGCTTCGTCCAGCCGGTGCGCTGGCCCGATGTGGTCGCCGCCCTGGCCGCGCGGGGAGTCACCAACCTCCGGGTCTGCGGCCCCGACAGCCTCTTCGGCCGGGTGCCGGTGACCACCCGGGCCTTCCGGGTCACCCCGGTCGACCCGAGGACCGCCCTCCGCAGGCCCCCGCGCCCGGCCCCGGCAGCCTGACCGCCCGGCCCCGGAGCCGTAGGACAGCTGACGGTCCGAGAACGACGGCGCCCGCCGTCCCGCGCCCCTCACGGGCGGGGACGGCGGGCGCCGTCGTACTTCCGGCCACCGGCCCGTTCACGACGAGGGGCTCAGCTCCCGGGACAGCCGCTCCACCAGCGCCGGGCGGTCCACTTTGCCGTTCTGGTTGAGCGGCAGCGCGTCGAGTACCTGGATCCGCTGCGGCGCCATGTAGTCCGGCAGCTCCTCCAGACAGAACGCGCCCAGCTCCATCTCGTCGAACTCCGCCCCCGGCGACAGCTCCACGAAGACCGCCAGGACCGGATCGGCCCCCTCCACCGGCAGCAGTACGGCACTCGCCGCGGCCACCCCGGCGAACTCCGCGACCCGGCGCTCCACCTCCGTCAGCTCGACCCGGTTGCCCCGGATCTTCACCTGCGAGTCGGCCCGCCCGTCGAAGTACAGCTCGCCGTCCGCGCCCCGGTGCGCCAGATCGCCGGTCCGGAAGACCGTCTGACCCGTCAGCGGATTCGTCGGATCGGCGACCAGCGCCCGCGCCGTGGCCTCCGGATCGCCCCAGTAGCCGGTGAACAGGGAACCGCTGCGGAGATGGATATGGCCGGTCACACCCGGCTCGGTGACCGGGACGCCGGCCCCGTCCAGCAGCATCATCTCCGCCCCCGGATGCGCCCGGCCGATGGAGAGCTTCGTCAGCCCCTCGGGCACGGGACGCGGCACGGTCGTGAAGGACGCCGCCACCGACTCCGTACTCCCGAAGCAGTTGACGATCCGGGCCAGCGGCAGCGCCTCCTGAAGGGCCCGCACCTCCGGCAGCGGGAACGGTTCGCCGGAGAAGAGCACCCCCTCGATCCGGTCGCCGAGGACCGCCAGCTCCTCCCGCTCGTGCCGGAGCGCGCCCCGCCAGATGGAGGGGGCGCCGTTGACCTGGGTGGCCTCCGAGTCCCGCAGAAAGCGGACGAACCGGCGCGGCCAGCGCAGCAGCGCCCGCGGCACCGGGACCACGGTCGCGCCGCTGCCCAGGGCGAGCCCGATGTCCAGCAGGGAGAAGTCGAACTGGAACGGCGCCGTGGACGCGACCCGGCTCTCCGGCCCGACGATGCCCTGCGACAGCATCCCCCGGTAGAACGAGAGGATCGCCCGATGGCTCATCACCACACCCTTGGGACGGCCCGTGGAGCCCGAGGTGAAGACCATGTACGCCGGGTCGGCCGGGGCGACCTCGCGGCGGAACCCCGGGCCCGGCCGGGGCGCCCGCTCGATCACCAGCCCGCCGGGGCCGAACCGCCCGGTGCCCACGGACTCCGGTATGCCCTCGCGGCGGCCGCCGTCGGCCTGGAGATAGAGGGCGGGGGAGACGGTGCCCACCACGGAGAGCAGCCGTTTCGCGGGCGTCTCCGGGGTCACCGGGACGAACGGCAGACCCAGCGACGAGCACGCCAGCAGGGCCGCGATCGCGGACGCGGAGGTGTCGGACTCCAGGACGACGCGGTCGCCGATATCCAGTCCGAGACCGCGGAGCACCGTCGCGTACTCCTCGGCCCGGCGCGCCAACTGGCGATAGCTGATACTGCCCGGCTCGGCTCCGGAGAATTCCACGACCGCCGGTTTGTCCGGCGTCAGCCGGGCGCCGACCAGAAGGAATTCATGGAGCCTTTCCACCGGATTCTGGGCGAGGGTGAAGACTTCCCGACTCATGTTCGCCTCACAGGGTGACCTCGAATGCGGAACATCCGAAATCCTAGCGGCGGCCCTACCCCTATGACGGCCCCTAAAACCCCTGACGAGGCCCGTTTCCGGGCCGAATCCACCCCCTCTTTTCCACCCGGCCGCCGGACTTCCCGGGCCGGGCCGGACCGCCCGGCGCCGACTCGCGCCTGTTCCGTCCGGACCGCCGTCCGGACCGCCCGTCCGGACCGCCCGGCCCCGGATGCGACAACGGCGTCCCCCCGGCCCTGAACCCGGGGGACGCCGCCGTGCCGTGCCCACGTACCACCGCCCGGCCCCTTCCGTCGGGACCGGCCGCGACGGGACGTGCCTAGAACCCGCCCCCGTTCTTCGCCGCGAGTTCGGGCTCACGCAGACTCAGCTTGTTCGCCAGCGCGCTGCGCCCGCTGATGCCGAGTTTCCGGTAGGCCCGGGTCAGATGCTGCTCGACCGTGCTCACGGTGATGAACAGGGCGCTGCTGATCTGCCGGTTGGTGTGGCCCAGGGCGGCGAGATGGGCCACGCGCAGTTCCGCCTCACTGAGTACGGTGCTCTCGCCCGGCTCCGGACGGTCGCGTTCGGCCTCCCGGTCCCGGACCCGCTCGGGCTCCCGGACCGGGACATCGGCTCTCCCGGCCACCGAAGCCGTTCTGACCACCAGCTCCCGGCCCGGGGCGCGGGGCACCATCATCCGGCGCTGCTCGGGCACCGAGGGCACCCGTACCGGCCGGTCGCCCTCGCGCCGGGCCGCCACCGCCCGGTCGGCACCGCCCTGGACCACGGGCCTGGCCCGCTCCAGCAGCTTCAGCGTCCGGTCCAGCTCCAGTTGGTGACCGGCCTCGCGGAAGTACGTGGCCGCCCGGCTGGAGATACCCGCCGACTCCTGCGGCGCCGCCGCCATCGCCAGCACCCGCAGCGCCAGACCGCAGGCGTACGGATCGGTGTCGACCGCCAGCTTCACCTGCTGCCGGGCCAGATCGCGGGCCATCGCCACATTCCCCAGCTGGAGGTTGGCCTCCGCCAGATCACTGCGCCAGGGCACCAGAGGCGCCGCCTCCTGGTCCCAGTCGCGGGTGATCTGCTGACACCGCTGGAACAGGCTGACCGCCGCCAGCGGCCGGTTGGTCGCCAGATGGAAGTGGCCCCACGCCCGCAGATACTGGAGCCCGCCCAGGGTGTTGAGGGCGGCGGCGGGCACCGGCCGCTTCAGCGTCCTGGCCGCCTCCTCCAGATTCCCGGCGGCGATGTTCGCCATCAGCAGGGTGGAGAGGGGGTGGACGATCGACGTGCCCCAGTTCTGGTCGCCCAGCATGTCGAGGGCGGCGCGGGCCCGGTCCTCCGCGCACGACACATCGCCGCGCCGGAGCACGATATCGGCCCGCAGCGCGACCAGCATCGCCTCCCAGGTGACCGCGGAACGCTGGTGCGCCTCCCGGCTGAGGGTGACGCACCAGCGTTCGGCACTGTCCACCCGACCGGCCCTGACCAGCGCCGAGATGGCCATGGCGATCGCCTCCAGGGCCGTATCGCCCAGCCGGCAGTTGCGCAGGATCCGCTCCGCCCCGGCGATCGTCGCCCCGTCGCCCCGCTGCCGCCACATCCGCAGCAGGGTGTCCGCCGTATGACTCCAGGGGGTGGCCCGCTGCGGGGCCGCCGACGGTGTCCCGGCCTCCGCCCCGGGCCGCTCCCCGGCGCTCTTCGCGCCGGGTTCGCCGGGTGCCTCGGGCCGGGGCCCGAAGTGCCAGCGGTAGGCCAGGTCGAGTTCGACCATGGTCTGCGGATCCACCGGCTCACCGGTGGCCAGCAGCGCCGTCCGCGCGCGGACGAAGGTCTGCCGGTCCCCCTGCCACAGGGCGTGCCGCATCACGGCGAAGCAGTCGGCGTGGTCGGAGACCCCGTCGAGTACGGCCTCCCGCAGCGGTGCCGCGTACGGGTTCACCGCCGACGGGTTCACCCGGAACAGGCTCCGGGCGATGGACTGGCGCAGCGACCGGCGCTCCTGCTCGTCCTCCGTCACCTGGAGCGCCAGCTCCAGGCACTGGGTGGCGAACTGCACGTCGTCGGCGGTCATCGCCTGCTCCGCCGCCGTGCGCAGCAGCGGTACGGACCAGGTCGCCGAGGCGTCCGCCGCGGTGATCAGATGAGTTGCCACATCGGTCGCCGTGGCCGCCGCCCGGTACTTCAGCTCCGCCGCGTCGGCGTGCAGCCGGGTCCGGTCGGAAGGGGTCAGCACATTGAGGACGGCCGTGCCCGCCGCCGGATGCCGGAACGCGCCGTCCGCCAGCAGTCCCGCCTGCTGGAGGGCCTCCAGCAGGGCGGTCACCGTATCCGGGTCGATCCCGGTCAGCTTGGCGATCAGCTGGCCGTCGCTGCAGTGGCGGCCCAGAACGGCCACCGCCGACGCGACGTCCAGCAGTTGGCTGTCGGGCCGCTCCAGCAGGGAGTGCACGGCCGTGCTGTACGCCGCTCCCGCCGCCACCTGGCGGCGCTCGCCGCTCTCCCGGTAGTCCTCGGCGAGGGCGTGGACCAGGAGCGGATTGCCGGCGCTCAGGGCGTGGATCCGGCTCGCCGCCTCGTCCGCCGCCGGGTCCGCCGTCCCTTCCGGCGCCTCCTGGAGGAGCCGGGCGATGGAACGCGGCGGCAGCGGCGCGAGCCGTACCGCCTGGAACCGGGGCTGCCGGGCGAAGTAGCTGCTGAGCCGGGTCGGCGAGTGCTGCCAGTCGGGCTGGGTCAGGACGATCATCAGCCGGGTGCGCCGGATCCGGCGCTGGAGCTGCGAGAGCAGCTTGAGCGACGTCTCGTCGGCGAAGTGCAGATCGTCGACGCCGATCACGATGGGCTGGGTCCTGGCGAGGCCCAGCAGGGTGTCGCAGACGTCCCGGACGAGCCGGGCCCCCGCGTACTCGTCGGGCCCGTCGGGGACGGCGGCGCCGCTGCCCGGCCAGGCGAAGGTGGACGGGATGTCGATGGGTAGGGACGAGTTCGTCAGCAGCTGATCGATGACGGCCGCCCCGATGTGCTGCTCGTCGCGCGCGCCGGTCGCGCTGAGGGTCAGCGCCCCCGCTCCGGCCGCCTCGTCCAGCAACTCCTCCTGGAGAACCGTCTTACCACTGGCGATACCGCCGCTGACCATGATCAATCGACCGGCCCCGGCGGAACTCTGCTGAAATTGTTTCCACAAATATTTCTTCGCGCCGTCCGGCGCTATGTGAAGTTGGGTACTTCGAACGGATGCCATACGTCTATGCCCCCGTACTGATCGAGGGATGATCCGCGTATCACCCCTCGTTTCCGTTAGTTACCGCACTGGTACCATATCAGAGCCTTTGTCACAGTTGTACCCGTCATTAACCTAATGCCCGGTGAAGAACTTTCCGAAATGCTGTGAAAGTTCGACCGGTTGAGTGGCGGTTGGTGTGTCGCCTTGCCCGCGGGGGTCCGTAGTCCCCGCCGCCGCGTACGCCCCAACCGCCACTGCCGTTACCGGTATTCCTGGATCACGGATCGCAGGATGGTGTCCAGCGACCGGGTCGGCCGGAAGCCGATCCGCTCGAACGCCCTGGTGCAGTCGGGTACTCGACGCTCCATATCCTCGAAACCGGGCCCGTACGCCTCCTCGTACGGCACCTTGACGATCGGGCTCCGTGAACCCGTCGCCGCCCGGACCCGCTCGGCGAGTTCGCCGATACTGGTCTGCTCGGGATTGCCGAGGTTGTACACGGTGCCGTGTGCCCCCTCGTCCGCCAACAACGCCGGCAACGCCGGTACGACGTCCAGCACATGGCAGAAGCAGCGCACCTGCTGGCCGTCGCCGAAGACGGTGATCGGCTCGCCGGCCAGCGCCTGCTGGACGAAGCGCGGCACCACCATCCCGTACCGGCCGCTCTGCCGCGGCCCGACCGTGTTGAAGAGCCGGACGATCACCGTACGGACGCCGTACTCGACGCCGTACAGATAGGCCAGCGTCTCGTCCAGCGCCTTCGCCTCGGCGTACGACCAGCGGTTCAGCAGCGGCGATCCGACGATCCGGTCGGCGTCCTCCGTCAGCCCGATCGCGGTGTTCTTCCCGTAGACCTCACTCGTCGAGGCCACCAGGATCGGCACCCCGTGCCGCCGGGCCGCCTCCAGCACCGTCTCGGTGCCGCCGAGATTGGTCCGCAGGCTCTCCAGCGTGCGGCCCATGATGGTGAACACCCCGACGGCGGCGGCCAGATGGTAGATCGCGTCCACCCCGGCCATACACCCCTCGACGGCGTCGGCGTCCAGTACGGAACCCCGGACCAGGCGCAGCCGCTCCCGGCCCGGCAGCCCGGCGAGATTCTCCTCGCGGCCCGTACTCAGATCGTCCAGCACCACCACCTCGTGCCCCAGCCCGAGCAGATGCTCCGCCAGGTGCGAGCCGATGAAACCGGCGCCACCGGTGATCAGACAGCGCAAGACCGCCCCCTCTCCGGGGCGGGTGCCCCGTGGATGTCCTGGAATCTCACGGGGTCGCCCCCGCCTTCGAGCCGTCGGCCGGCCGGAACCGGTAGGTGGCGTCCAGCACCAGTGTCCCGTCGCCGATCCAGCCGTAGTCGTGCCCGGGATGGACCGTGTGCACCAGCACCAGATCCCACTCCCCGCCGTCCGGCCGCGCCACCGACTCCAGCATCGCGCCGCCGGGCAGGGCCAGCGTCGGAATCAGCGGATCGTGGTACGCCACCAGGGCCCCGCGCCGGTTCAGATCCTCGATGATGTCCAGCGCCGACGACGAACGGACGTCCAGGACACCCGGCTTGTAGGCGACCCCGACGACCAGGACCCGTGCCCCGCCCAGCCCCCGGCCGGTCTCCGAGAGCACCTCGTGCGCCCGGTCCACCACCCCCCGGGGCCGCTCCGCGATCGAGGTCATGGCCTGGTTCACCAGCGGCGCGGCGGTCCGGGTCTCCCGCAGCTGCCAGAGCAGATAGTGCGGATCGCAGGGGATGCAGTGACCCCCCACCCCCGGGCCGGGATCGAAGGCCATGAAGCCGTACGGCTTGGTCCGCGCGGCGTCGACGACCTCGATCGGATCGAGGGCGAGACCCGCGCAGATATCGGCGAACTCGTTGGCCAGTGCGATGTTCACGGCCCGGAAGGTGTTCTCGTACAGCTTGGTCATCTCCGCGACCTCCGGGGAGGCCACCCGGTGCACGGCCGGGGTGAGCAGTTCGATCACCCGGGCCGCCGAAGCGGCGCAGCGTTCGGTGACCCCGCCGAGCACCCGGGGCGTCTCCCGCTGGGTGTGGGTGGAGTTCCCCGGATCGATCCGCTCCGGACTGGACGCCACCAGCACGTCCTCACCGACGGTCAGCCCGCGCGCCGCCAGCGGCTCCACCAGCATCCGCCGGGTGGTGCCGACGAAGCTGGTCGACGTCAGGATCAGGGTCTGGCCCGGCCGGGCGTGCCGTACCAGCGCCTCGCACGCCGACCGCAGCGGCCCCAGGTCGGGCAGCAGATAGCGGTCCACCGGGGTCGGTACGCACACCATGACCGCGTCCGCCTCGGCCAACCGGGCCGGATCACCGGTGAGTTCGAAGCCGTCCAGGTACAGCGCCTTCTCCAGACGCCGGTGGTCCGCCTCGATCAGATCGACATCGCGCGCCTCGATCGCCCGCAGCCGCTCGGGGCTGTGGTCGATGCCGAGGACCCGCACACCGCCCTCTAAAAGGCCCAGCGCGGTCGGCAGGCCGACATAACCCATCCCGACGACCGCGACCGAGGTCAGCGCCGTCGGCAGGGCGGGAGGTCTTTCGGTGGTAGAAGTGTTCAGCATATTCCACCCGAATTCGCTGTATGGGCCGGAGGAGTGTCCTGAGCGGAAGGAAAGGTGATATGGCGATCGGCGATACGGAGGGAATCCGCAGCCCGGTCGCGCATCGCGGAACGGGGCGGATGGCACCCCGGATTCCCGGCGAATGTCCGGGCGGGCACATGACTCGTGGTGTCGCTCATGTGTTCCCCGGAATTCCCTTTGGGATGCTACGCAGCCGACGCGCGCGCTTCCTACCCTTATCCGCCCCTACGGCACACCGGATGTGGCGCCGGTGGCGGTGGGGATCCCACACGGCCTAGAGGATCGCCCGGACCAGCTCGAACGCCTCGGCCAGCGGTACCGACACCTGGGAACCCCGGTATTCGGCCAGGGCGCGGGTGCCCCGCTCGCTCCGCGGGGAGGGCCACTCCTGGACCTCGTCGCCGTAGGCGCGCAGCGCCTCCAGCTTCCGCTCCAGATGGGCCGGCTCCAGCGGCTGCCAGATCTGGGGTGAGAAGACGGGCAGCCCGGACGCCTCACCGACGTCGGTGGCGGATCTGACCTCGAAACACCGGATCTCGCGCACGGTCCCCTTGCCGGGTCTCGCGGCCACCCGGACGCACCGGCTGACCAGCCGGTGGTCGTAGTTGAGGTCGCTGAGACTGGTGGTGAGGACCGTATCGGGGCCGAACTCCCGGAACTCCCGCTCGAAGACCCGGTTCAGCTCCAGCTGGCTCACCGTGTCGAGCCGGTTGTCGCCGAAGGAGTGGACGGAGACCTGCTCGATCCCGAGGATCTTCGCGGCCTGCTCGACGGCGGCCCGGCGGGAGGTGACGCCGTGGCCGGAACCGGGGGCCGACCGCGAACCGTCGTCGTCGGTTAGTACGCACAGCCCGATCCGGACACCCTCGTCGGCGAGGCGGGCCAGGGTGCCGCCCGCCCCCAGGGTCTCGTCGTCGCCGTGGGCGACCGCCACCATGAGTCTGCGTATCGTCCGGTGCAACGTTCTTGCCCTTCCCTCGGAGTGGACCGCGTGGCCCGCGGAGCCAGTTCCACCGCCATCCGGGGGAATCCCGCGAATACCGGTCTCGCCGTCACGGTGCGGAGAATTGCAAAAAGCGGAGGGAAGAACGCGGGCTCGTGCGTTGATCTTCCCACCGCTTGGCTGCCGAATTTGCCAGTTGCCCCCATCTGCGTCAACCCCTATTCGGTGGCTCCAGCGTTTGCCGCCGTCCGCCCCTATCGCACCGGATCATTCGGGCCCGCTCCGGCGTGAACGGTGGCCCGGAGGCGGTGCGGCGAGGCGCGGCGGCGGCCGATGGCCCCACCGCGGCCACTATAGGGCCTATACGTCAGGCTGGCCACTATAGGCCCTAAACGGTCCGGATCGGACATGATGGTCCGTGCCGGTCGCCTCCGCCGCGCGGTGCGCCCGACCCGTGGGGGGCCGTACAGCCCTGGAGCCTTTGCCAAATCGTCACCCCAGAGGTGGTGATTGAGTGATTTTGATGTGAAGAAAGTGTGAAATCTTCCCTGGTCGGGTTGTCGACTGTCGTGTGAATCCCTGTCGCGGGAGCTGTCGAGGGCGTGGCGAGATGTCGGGTTGGCGGTCAATTGCCGGAGTGGGAGTTCGATCGAACTCGATGAAGCGACAGTTCGAAACCCGCGATATCCGTATTCCCCGGGTGTTATGTATGCGGTAAAGAAGATCGAGGCTCCGAAATAATTCCGGAACGCATACGCCGACCGTCGGAGGTGAATTCGGGGCGCCGCCGCGAAAACCCGGGCTCCACGGTCCCCGCGGGGTACGGCATCTTGCCCGGGCGCCCCGGACTCGGCGATCATGCCGGGGTAAGGCTGCCCCATCGCCGACGGCTCCCGCGTCGGCCGGGCGCCCGGCGCGGGAGCCGTCGGCGCCCAGTCCGGTCCCGGTCCGGTCCCGGTCCGCGCAGAAGGGAATCCGCGTATGAGCGCCAATCCGTTCGACGACGAGGACGGCCGCTTTCTCGTCCTGGTCAACGACGAGGACCAGCACTCCCTGTGGCCCGCGTTCGCCCCCGTCCCCGACGGCTGGCGAACCGTCTTCGGGGAGGAATCCCGCCAGAGCTGCCTCGACTACGTGGAGGAGAACTGGACTGATATGCGCCCCCGCAGCCTCCGCGAGGCGATGGAGGGCTCGGCCCCGTAACACCCGCCCGGGTGCCGCGGCGACCACGGTCGCGGCACCCGGGCGTCCCCCTCCTGGGGCGGGTGTCGCTCCCGCGTTCCCGGGGCCCCGGCGTGGGACGCTCGGCACCCAAGGACCGGGCGAAGGACGACGGCACCCCCGGCCCCCGACCCCGCGAGGACCGCCCGGTGGACGTCAGTACGTTTTACGCGCTCTTCTCCGCGACGTGCTTCACCCTGGTCGGCCTCTGGTGGAACGTGGTCCAGGGGCATGCCGAATGGCTCCGCGTACCCCCCGTCCGCCGAGTCGTCGGCGGTATCTACCTGTCGTTTCTGCTCCCCGCCGTGATGGGACTCTTCGCCCAGGTCGGCGGAGTCAAGACCCCCGGCATCTGGCGCGTCAGCTTTGTGGTGATCGCGGTGGTCGGCTGCGCGTCGACACTGCGACTGCTGGCCCTGACCGCCCGCGACCGGGCCTTCGCCCATCTCGCCCTGCCCCAGTTGGCGGCGGCCCTGATCTACGCCCTGGTCGCCGTCGTGGGCACCGTCCCGTCCCTCGCCGGCAGGATCTCGCTCCGCCCGATCCAGGCCGAGGCGATCCTGCTCTCCCTGCTGGTCCTCCTCGGCCACGGCCTGGTCTGGCGCTTCATGGCGGGCGAGGGCCGCCCGGACCCGGCGTGACGCCGTACCGGCACTCGTCCCGCCCGGACAGGCATGCCCACCGCGTCCCCGGGTAGACGCGGCCCATGGCAGTGACGAAGACGAGTGTGCTCGTACTGGATTGTGCGGAACCCCTGGAGCTGGCGGAGTTCTACGCCGCGCTTCTCGACGCCGAGATCCACCGGGGCGACGACCCCGACTTCGTGGAGATCATCGGCCACCGGGGAGTCCATCTGGCCATCCGCAGGGACCTCGGCCACGCCCCGCCGAGCTGGCCCAGGCCCGAGGACTCCCTCCAGTCCCATCTGCGGATCCTGGTCGACCGCGGCGACCTCGACGAGGCGGAACGCGAACTCATCGGCCTCGGCGCCCGCCCCGTCGACACGGAGAACCGCGGCGGCCCGCGCGAGGTCCGCCTCTACTCGGACCCGGCGGGCCACTCCTTCTCCCTCGCGGTCTCCCCGCAACCGGCCTACCGGTAGCGGACCACCCGGACCGTGTGCTCCCGCAGCCCCCGGAGATCGGTCAGGGCCCGGGCCGAACCGTCGAGCAGCGCCGCGCCGCCGTCCGATGTGCGGACCCCCGTCAACAGCAGCCCGGTCGACGAGCGACCCCGCCCGTCCAGCCGGCTCACCCAGACCAGGGCCCGCGCCCCGGGCGGCAGCGCGCACAGCCCGGCCAACGCCTCGCCGATGTCCCGGTGCTCCGAGACGGACAGCACCGCGCCGAGCTGACGGAGCGTCGGCGCGAACCACGCCGCCGGACCGGGCTCGGGCGTCGGCCCCACGGGGTCCCCCCGGTCCCAGGCGGCGAAGTAGCCCCACGGGTCGTCGTTCGGCAGCAGAAACGGCTGCTGAGCGCCCTTCGGTACGACGACGGCCGCGTCGACCATCGCATCCCGCCAGTCCCCGCCCCGCGACCGGGCCACCGTCTCCACGGCGAACAGCCAGCCGCGCGCGGTCCGGTCCCCTTCGTCCGGCGCCACCAGTTCCACCGGCTCCCGGTACACCCGGCGCAGCCACTCCTCCGCCTTGCGGCGCGCACCCGGAAGGTCGTCGGCGGTCACGGTCGCTCCGGCCCGCGCCCTCGCGAGCACCAGTTCGGTCACCCCCGCCGTGTCCAGCCGCCCCAGCCCGCCGGTCATCCCGTCGAGGAAGACGACCTCACCGTTGTCGTTGAGAGCGTTCAGCAGATGCCCACTGGCCTCGACCCCACCGACCGCCCGCCGCACCCACACCACACCCCGGCTTCCCGGCCCCGCCTCACGAACGGCCCGCACCACCTCGTCCCAACTCCTCAGCCGCAACTGCTCGGCAGCCGGAAACGACTGCCGCAACAGCCCCTCCCACCACCCCGGAGCCTCGTGCGCGGGCTGCCACGGCAACGGCGAAGCCTCGGCCCCCTCGAACCGCGCGGCCGTCGCGAGCACACACCCCCGCGCGTTCAACCGCCTCGCCCGCGCCTGCGGTGCCCGCAGCTCCGGCGGCGTACGGGGATAGGCGGCCGCGTCCCCGAACGGATCGTCCCCCGCCGGATGAAACGGCACCCCGCCGTCCTTGGGCACGACGAGGGACGCGGCCAGCATCGGCGTCTGCTCCCGCCCGGGAAACGGGACCGTCCGGCAGCCGAACAACCAGGTGGCCTCGTCCTGCGCGACGGGCTGCGGGACGGCGAGCTCGACCAGCCCGCCGTACGTCTGCCGGAGCCAGTGGTGGGCGGCTTCGACGGGGGTCACCTCGGCATCCTCAACGCGGCCGGCCAGACGCCCGTCTCGCGGAACTCCTGGAACTGCTCGGACGTGGCGTAGGACGGTCTCCCGTGTGGTCCGGAACCGTCGTCCGGCACGATGAGCACCGTGTTGATCGGGCCGACCGGGACGCCCGCGTCGATGCTCTCCTGTGTATCCCAGCACACGATCCAGCCTGCGCAGTACCGGTACGAGCGCTCGGGGAGCACGACAATGGTCCACTCGTCATCGGCGTAGGCCCGCTCCAGATGGGCTGCGGCCTTTGCGAGTGCCTCTTCCTTGCTCAGCATGTGCCGGTTTCCATCGCTTTCATCGGTATGGGACATGTGATATCCGGGTCGTGTTTCGTTCCAGCGTGGCGAGGGTTCCGGTCTGGCCGTCCAAGAACGCTACTCCATCCGGTGTCTTGACCGCGTTGAAGACGTGGCCGGAGCCGTCGGGCCGAACGATGCATACGACACTGCGTGAACCATCGCCGCGTTGATTGAGGTCACGGATGATGTCGTCGTAGCTCTGGACATCCTTGAACGCGTCTTTGGTGACGCCCAGTTCCTTGAAGGGAATGGGACCCGCCTCCGCTCGGGGGGCGGCGCTCACGTCGATCCCGTCGAGCCGCCGATCCACGGTGACCACGTTGAAGGTGCAGTTCTGCGTGTACCCCGGCTGGTCCGTGTTGTTGACGTCCTTCAGCCACGGATACCGGTCCTCCAGGAACTTCCGCGCGTTCTCCGGCGAAACGGAGTCCGCGTGGATGGCGGGCTCGCTCACGGTTTCCGTGCGCCGGGCGAGATACTCCCACCAGCCGTCCGGATTGGTGGACTTCTTCTCCTGTTCCTTCTCGGCGTCCGGAGCGGAGTCGGGGTCCTCGTCGCCGAGCCGGGCTCCCTTGCGGCCCGCGCCCAGGCCCTTGCCGCCGAGCATTTCCGGGACGAGCCGTCCGGCGCCTTCGCTGAAGTCGTCTTTGAAGGGGGCGAGCAGTGCGCCCGGGATGCGTTCCGGGTGGGCCACCGTGGAGATGATGCCCGCCGCGGTCAGGTTGAGGTTCTCCCGGTACTCGGCGGGGTGCGTGATGTTGTAGATGTCCAGTGGGTTGAGGCCCCGAGCGAAGTTGAGCATGTCGGCGGTGCCCTTGACGATGCCGCCGCCCACATGGGCCGCCTCGATGTTCACGGCCGTGTGGAGATCGTTCAGATTCGCCAGGGCGCGGTCCAGCGGCGGAGGCTCGGCGGGGGCGTACCGTGTCGCCGCCCTGACGGCGTCAGCGGCTTCCGCAGCGACCGTGTCGCGCTGGCGCCGTACCTCCGCGAGCAGTTCCCGGGCATGTCGCCGCTCCGCCGAGCCGGGGTCGGAGAACGGCGGTGGCGGTGGGCCGGGGTCGCCACCCGTGGCCATACGGGCGCGATAGGCGTCGATGTTCGCGTTGTGCGCCCGCGCGGCCTCCCGGGAGCGTCGGCGGCCCGCCTTGTACAGCTCGGCCGCCTGCCGGGCCTGCCCCTGTGCCCAGGTCACGCTGTCCGCGTACCGCCGCAGGGCCCGGGACGCGGCGCCGAAGGAGTCGGCGGCCTTCAGCCACTCGGCCGGATGCATCTCGAACTTCCCCCGGAAGGCGTCGGCCGCCTCACCCCTCCACCCCTGTGAACCGAGGGCTTTCATGCCGCCGCCCACATTGTCGAAGGCTGCCTGGAAATCGTCGAGATGACCGGCCGATGCTCTGATGGTGCCGGGGGAGCCGTGGATCAGTTCGTCGGCCTGGTCGGTCTCGTCGAGGGACTGCTCGCGGACGGACGCGCCGAGTTCGGATGCGACGCTGTCGCCCCAGTCCTCGACATCGTCCGCGACGCCCTCCGCGCCGACGTAGTCCAGGCCGTCGCCGAGACGGTCCGTCGTCCAGTCGACGCCCTCGCCGAGCGCCTTCTTTCCCGCGTCGAAGCCGTCCTCCAGCTTCCCCAGGCCCCTATTCGCGAGGTCCCCGAGGTCGACCATCAGGGCTCACCCGCCCGCTCGGGCGCGGACGGCGGGTCGGCCCGGTCCACCAGATCGTCCAGTTCGCCGCCGAGTCCGACCGCGTCGGCGAGCCGTGGCACCGGCAGTACGGGGGAATCGGCGACCTCGCGGACGGTCTCCCGCCAGATCTCCTCCACCGCCCGGTCCGCCCGGGCGGAGGACTCGTCGCTGTAGTCGGCGTCGCGGACATGGTTGTACGGGTTCTCGGCGAGTACCTCCCCCCAGTCCTTCGCGATGATCTCGTCCTCCGACGCGTAGGGATTGCCGATCCCCGCATTGACCAGCACTTTGAAGCTGCCGTGCACATATCGTTCGGCCTCGAACTGGGCCCCCGCCGCCAGGCCGACGTCCTCGGCGAACTCATTGGCTTCACGGATCAGGCCTCGGACACCCCACTCCCACCGCTCGCAGAAGGTGGTGAAGGCCGATGTCAGCCCGTCGTGCCCGGTCTCGACCCCGGAGAGTGCGATATCCGAGAAGCCCCGCCCCGCACTGGCGGAGCCCACCATGCCGAGTTCCCTCAGCTCGGCCAGCGCCTTGTTGATCCCGGTCGTGATCCGTGCGATGGCCGCCTCGGACGCGGCGAGGTCACCCGCTCCGTCGTTCATGTTCCTCCCCCCGTCGATTCGAACTCCGTTCACAGCCCCGGTGGTGCGACGCCCCGGTCGAGGGCCGCGCGGTCGGGGACGATTCCGCGTAGCGGCGGATACATCCGGACTTCGGGCCCCGCCGCGTCGACCGCGACCCCGCACGGGAAGCCCGCCGCCGGGATCACCTCGTCCAGCAGATAGGCGCCGGGCACCCGCGATACCGGCAGCCCGGGTTCGCCGCTCCCGCGAGCCCGGTGGAACGCGGCCAGGGCGGTCTCGTCCGTGAAGGCGCAGATCCAGTCGATCCCGCCGAAGGCCACGGTGAGCGGACCGCCTGCCTCGTCCAGGGGTACCCGGACCCGCTGCCTGCGGAAGTGCCGCAGCTCGGCCTCCGCACGGACTCGTACGTCCTCCGGTGCCACCCGTCCGTGTCCCTGCACGTCCTGTACGTGCGGCACGGACAGCGGCCCCCGGGCGGGAGGAGTCTCGGCCGTCGAAGCGGAGGAAGGGCCGCCGTCCGGAGCGGGCATGCCGGAGGGCGACCCGTCGCCGTCATCGCAGTCGCCCTCACCGGCGGCGGTGCGACGAGCCAGGGCATCCGCCTTCAACTGCCGCCATTCCGAGGCGAAATCGGACTCCATAGACTCCGTCCTCCATCGGCTTCGCCTGAGACCACGACCGTAATGCCGGGTACTGACACTCCATCGGGCCGTCGCCCCGGCCATGGCCGAAAGCAACTCCCTCGGCAGCTGGGGCCCCGTTGGCAGGTCCAGGCGTAGCCGAGGCCCCGGGCCGGGTTCCACCGGCATCCACCGAGCTGGAGCCGGGGCTTCGGAACGGCTGAAACCCCCTGTTCAGGGCCCTGTAGCCGACCTGTTCCCGGCCTCGCCCGCAGCCCTACCCGACCCGCTGAAGGGCCTGCTCCCGATACTCCGCGACCTTCGAGCCGGACTGCCGCCGGGCCATCCGGCGCAGTACGACCGGGGCCAGAACCAGTCCCGCCAGTGCCCACGCGCCGAGTACGCCCAGGGTCTCCAACCGCCGCCAGGACTCGCCGATCTCGATGACGGCCATGCCGTCGGGGAGCAGCGCGGAGCGCATGCCCAGACCCAGCCAGTAGACCGGGAACACCTGGGCAGTCCACTGCAACCAGTCCGGCGAAGAGGTGATCGGGTAGAAGATCCCGGAGATACCGATCAGGGCCATCACCGGTACCGATACGGCGCCCGCCGCCCGGGGGCCCGAGACCAGGGCGCCCAGGACGGCGCCGATGGACTGGGTGGCCGCGAGTCCCAGTACCAGGACCCAGGCCAGGGTCAGCCAGGAGCCCGGCGCGTTCAGTTTCAGGCCGTCGACGAGGAAGGCGCCCGGGACGAAGAGGATTACCAGATAGACCAGGGTCGATCCGGAGGTGGTGACGAGCTTGCCCAGGAAGTAGCCGTGGATACCGTGGGGGAGGGTTTTGGCCCGTAGCAGGGTGCCGTCCTCGCGTTCGACGGCGAGGTACTGGATCACCAGCAGCATGCCCAGGGCGATGAACATGCCCAGAACGCCCGGCATCACCAGCAGGCCCAGCTCGATTCCGGTGTCCCCGAACTCCCGGTCGCGCAGGAAGAAGACGGCCACCAGCGTCGCCACCGGCCACAGCAGCTGGTTGAGCAGCTCGAACCCCGCGAAAGCCTGGCGCAGTTCGATCAACCCCCGGGTGAGGCCGGTACGCATCGTGATTGTTACGGCGTTCATCGCGCCCGCCCCCTTTTTCCGGCGGTACCGGCCCCGGCCGCGCGGGACTCGGCCCGGCGTACGAGGGAGAGATAGGTGTCCTCCAGCGACGCCCGGCTGACCTCCAGCCCGTCGACGGCCCGGCCGTGCCGTTCGAAGAGTTCCCGGACGAACCGGGTGGAGTCGGCGACCGACCGCGTATGGCGTTGTCCGTCCAGCGTCCAGCGGACCTCGTCCGCACCGGCGAAGTGTTCGGCCAGCTCACCGGCCGTGCCGTCGGCGACGACATGCCCCCGGTCGAGGACGACGATCCGGTCGGCGAGCTTCTCCGCCTCGGCCAGATCGTGGGTGGTCAGTACGACGGTGGTCCCCCCGGAGGCGACGAGCCCCAGGATCAGGTCATGGAACGTCCGCCGGGCCTCGGGGTCGAAGCCGACGGTGGGTTCGTCCAGGAACAGCAGTTCCGGGCGGCCGACCAGGCCGATGGCCACGTCGAGACGGCGCCGCTGCCCGCCGGAGAGCATCCGGACCCGCTGGTCGGCGTGGTCCGTGAGGCCCACCCGGGCGATCAGCTCCGCGACGTTCCAGGGCCGCGGGACCCCGGGGGTCGCGTATGCGGTGTAGTACGTGGCCAGATGGGCGAGGAGCTCCCGTACCCGCCACTTCGCGTGATCCCGCCAGGACTGGAGCACGATCCCGATCCGGGCCCGCCAGAACTCGTCGCCGTCCTCGGGGTCGACACCCAGCACCCGGACCCGGCCGGCCGAGCGCCCGCGGAAGCCCTCCAGGATCTCGATCGTGCTGGTCTTCCCCGCCCCGTTGGGGCCCAGCATCACCAGGACCTCGTCCCGGTGCGCCCGGAAGGTCACATCATTCAGGACGTCACGGCTGCCGTAGCGCATCCGGAGGCTCTCCACCTCCAGGGCGATCCCGGCCCGGGCCGTCATCGGTCGCCCCCGCGTGCCGTATCGCGGCCCGGGGTTCGTAACCCTGTCGAGGCGCGCGCCCTCATGAGGCGGACTCCGTGCCGAGCGACGCCTCGACGCGTGCGCGCAGTTCCGGGCGGTCGACTCCGGCGAGCGACAGCGCGCGGGGCACGGTGCCGTACTCCAGCAGCAGAATGCCCAGGAGCAGATGCCGCGGCCGCAGATCCCTTCGCGCACCGGCCGTCGTCAGGCCGCGTTCCAGGGCCAGTTTGGCGGACTGGCCCAGCCGGGAGGGGCGTGTCGCCGACACTCCAGGGCGCGGCAGATCCTCCTCGGCGATCGAGATTCCGGCCGCCGCCAGGCTCTCCCGGAACTCCCGTACCAGCGCCCGGTGGACTGCGTCGCGGCCGAGTCCGGCCGCTTCGAGGAGCTGTCCGGCGGGGCTCTCCCGGTCGGCCGCGACGGCCAGCAGCAGATGCTCGGCTTCCACGGTGGGTGATCCGGCCCGCTGGGCCTCCTCGGCACCGGACTCGATCACCGTCTCGATATAGACGTCGAACTGCCGCCGGGTCACATCATCCTCCTCTTCAGTTCGACACCGAGGGCGATCAGCCTTCTGGCGTGCTTCTTGTGGACCGCCTGACGGGTCACCCCCAGTGCCTCGGCGACGTCCGGCCAGCTCCAGCCCGCTCGCATGGCCCGCTCCACCGCGGCGTCCTCCAGCTGATCGGCCAGGCGCCGCAGTGCCACCGCCGCGGCCAACTGCCGGGCGGGATCGTGCGATACGAGGCCGTCCTCCACACTCGTCATGCGAGCAACTTAGGTTGACCGATGGGTGTTGTCAACGCAGGTTGCTTACCGTCTTCCGGCCCGTACCCGCCGGCCCCGCCCGCGCGTCACCGCCCCGTCGCCGCCCCCTCCCCGCCGCAGGTCGTACGCCCGTACCGGCCCATGGCCACGGCGCGTTGGACGTGCTCGCCGCCGACCGTGACCGTGCAGGTCGCCGTAGTGCCTCGATCGCCGAGGACCACCGAGACCGTCGGGGGTGTACCGACCGGCAACCGGATCGAGGTGCGCCAGGGCAGGGCGGCGTCGCGGACCACCGTCGCCGGGGCCGTGCCGCCCGCCGGGCGGAAGGTGATCTCCGCCGGGCCGTCCCCGGTGACCTCGTACGTCACCGCCACCGTCGGGACCGCTTGGGCGGGCGGATCGTCCCCGGAGCCGTCGTCGCCGGATGACACGTAGACGCCGAATGCGGCGGCCGCGCAGACCAGGGCCAGCGCCCCGGCGATGGCGCCCGAACGGCGCCGCGACCACCGGGCGCGCGGTCCCCGCTCGCTCTCCGTCGTCACCTCCGGGGCGTCGGTGTGCTCCGGTGTCGTCTCTTCCCCTTCATGGACTTTGCTGGCTGAAATGACCGCCACCCGCCTTTCCCGGATCTCCGGACAGTCGACCCGGTGGATATACACCATCGTCCTGCCGAAGCGAAAGCCCCGGGCGAAAACGGGGCAATACGCCGCCCTTGAACCCGGCTACTGCCCCAAATGTCCAAAGGGTTGACAGGTCGTCGGGCATATGCCGGATACTCTTCGCCGCCATGCCTGGAGAAGAAATCCGAACGTTCTCCCGGTGCGGTGGAAAAGGGTTTCGGCTGGGCGGAAAACTCCGCTCCAGCTCATTCGGCGTGCCCGCTTTTCGTCTTTCCAGCGATGGGGCGGTGCGCCGGAACGGAAGGACGCTAGGTGAGAAACCCCTATGGGAGATGGGTGTCCTGCCTGGTCGCAGCGGCGATCGCGGGCACACTGTTACCTCAGGCGGCGCATGCCGCACAGACGTCGTCCTCGGGCAAGGGTGACGGAAAGGGTGCATTCGATACGGTCAAAGGCTGGTTCTCGGACGACGACGAGAAGAAGCCGAAGCGGGCCGAACCTCCGGTCGGCGGGAAGATCGAGATACCCAGCCGGGAAAAGCTGACCCGGGGCAAGAAGGCGCCACCGGCCAAGCGGATCAAGGAACTGGCGGAACGCAGAACCCCGCAGGCAAGATTCTGGCAGCTTTCCGACGGTCGGGTCGAGGCTGAATTATCAGCCGCCCCCGTCTCCTACCGGTCGGGCGCCGCCTGGAAGTCCGTCGACCCCACCGTGAAGGCGACGAAGACCAAGGGATTCGCCTTCGCCAACACTTCCAACGTCACCCGTAGCTGGTTCGGTACGGACCCGGGGCGGCTGCTGCGCTTGCAGGCCCCCACCGGCGAGACCGTCACCCTCGGACTGCTGGACGCGGCCCGCGGCGTACGGCCCGCCGCCAAGGGCGACACCGTCACCTACAAGGGCCTGGCCGGTGGCGCGGACGTCTCGTACCAGGTCGGCGCCGGCCGGGTGAAGGAGAACATCACCCTCGCCCGGCGGCCCGCGAAACCGGTGTCGTACGTCTTCACCCTCGACGCCGGGACCCTGCGGCCCACCGAACGCCGGGACGGCTCGATCGCCCTGTTCGGCGAGGACCCCGGCACCCCGGTGCTGGTGATCCCGCCCGCCTTCATGACCGACAGCCGGAAGGACCGTACCTCCCCGTACGGGAAGTCCTTCAGCCCGAAGGTGACGCAGAAGCTCACCCGGCACGGCAAGGGCTGGCGGCTCGCTCTCACCCCGGACGCGGCTTGGCTCGCCGCGCCCGAGCGGGCGTACCCCGTGGTCATCGATCCGACCATCACCATCGCCCCGTCCGCATCGGTGTCGCAGGACGTGA
Source organism: Streptomyces sp. NPDC006798 (assembly GCF_040635975.1). Classification (NCBI taxonomy): domain Bacteria; kingdom Bacillati; phylum Actinomycetota; class Actinomycetes; order Kitasatosporales; family Streptomycetaceae; genus Streptomyces; species Streptomyces sp. NPDC006798. Next base: position 55,622 of record NZ_JBEYIS010000031.1, on the reverse strand, counting down.
TGGTCCGCTCGGACCAGCCGACCACCAACTTCAACGGCACCTGGGAGATGGCGGCGGGCAAGACCAGCGCCACCGGGATCGCCCGCTCCCTGATCAAGTTCCCGCTGGACGAGATCCCGGTCGGAGCCAAGATCGACGCGGCCCGGCTCGGGCTCTACTACGACCAGACCCATACGACCGCCACCACCAATGTGGATGTCGAGATCCGCCGGGCCACGGGCGCGTGGGACGAGGCGACGGCGACCTGGAACAACACCAACGCCCTGGTGGGGGAGCAGTCCTCGACCACCGTCCAGCTGGACGACGGCGACCCGGGGACGGCCGCCGTCGGCGAATGGCCCCGCGTCACCGGTACCGGCATCGGCGGAGACTACTCCTACAACAAGAACGCGGCGACCGGTGAGTCGTACACCTACCAGCCGCGGGTGCACGAGACGGCCGACTACCGCGTCGAGGTGTACACCACCCCGCAGACCGACGGCGCCCCGGCCGCCCCCTATCGGATCAACTCCGCCGAGCCCGCCCAGAACTACACGGTCAACCAGTCCACCGGGACCGCGGGCTGGCGGCAGCTCGGCACCACTCAGATCGACTTCACCAAGGGCACCACCGGCAGCATCGTGCTCGGCGATACGGGTGACGCCGCCAAGCGGACCATGGCCGACGCCGTACGGCTGGTCAACGCGGCCCAGATCCGCAAGGACGTCGGCGAGTACAACTCCTGGCACAACTTCGCCGTCGCCGACACCGTGCAGAAGTGGGTCAACGGCAGCTCGCCCAACCACGGCTTCGTGGTCAAGGCCGTGAACGAGACGTCGACCGCGCCCCTCGGCGGGCCCGCCTACGAGGCGGGGGACTTCGACTACGGCGGCGAGACCTCCACGATCCCCCGGCTGACGGTCACCTTCGACAAGGTCGGCACATCGCTGCGGTCACCGACCGTGATCCACTCCACCGGCCCCGAACTCTCCTGGCCCGCTTACAGCAACGGCACCGGGGACCCGGATCTCGATCTGGTCGAGTACCAGCTGCACCGCTCGACCCAGCAGGTCTTCACCCCCTCGTCCGCCACCCGGATCGCACCGATTGCCCGGACTCGGACCCAGTACACCGACACCACCGCGGTCCCCACCCCGGACAGCCATCCCGAGGAGATCGGGAAGGTGTATTACTACCAGATCGCCGTCAGGACCAAGGACGGACAGCTCCTCGGCTCCCCGACGCGACTGGTCGCCATTCCCAAGGCAGGCCGCACCATGCGGCTGATCCAGGCCGGACAGACCGACACCACCCTGTCGTCGGCCCAGCCGACCACCAATCTCAACACCATCGAACAGGGCGCGGTCGGACAGCACTGGCTGACCGTCGGTAACAACTCCACGACCTACGGCAAGACCCGGGCGGTGATCGACTTCCCGACCACCGCGATCCCGACCACGGCCACCATTCTCGAAAGCCGGATGTTCCTCTGGCGGAACCAGACCGAACGCACCGGCACGGCCAAAGCGCGCTACAACCTCCACAGCCTCACCAGGGAGTTCACTGAGACCGCCGCCACCTGGAACAACGCCAACGCCACCACGGCGTGGACCGCGCCCGGCGGTGACCACTCGTCCGCCGTCGCCGACTACGTGCCCTCCTTCAACACCGATCTGGGCCGCCACTGGTGGGACGCCACCGGCATCACCCAGAGCTGGGTACGGACCCCCGCCAACAACAAGGGCGCCTTGGTCAAGCTGCACGACGAGTCGGCCACCGGACCGCAGGAACGTTCTCTCTTCCTCTCCGCCGGCGCCCTGGACCCCCAGCTCCGCCCGCTGCTGCGGGTGATCTACGTCGACGCCACCGCGGAGAACACGTACTACGCGCCGAACACCCCGCACCGGATGACGACGAATACCGACTACACGGGCGCCGTCACGGTCACCAACACCACCTCCACCGCGTGGGCGGCCGGTGAGCGGGAGCTGTCGTACACCTGGAAGCTCCCCGACGGCACCGATGTCACCACGGCGGCCAACCAGAAGCGGACCGCGATCCCGGCGCTGCTGCCCGGCAAGTCGGCGACCGTGACCGCGGCCATCAGATCCCCCGACATCACGACCACCGGCAATGAACGCGCCGAGCACTACATCAACTGGGACATCCGCAAAGTCTCCGACGGCAGCTGGCTCTCGGCGGGCGCGGGCGGCATCCCACCGCTCCGGCAGGACGTCGCGGTGGAGGACCTGAAGGCCCACCACCTGGGTGCGGAGAGGTACCACTCGTACGCCGGGAAGAACACCGGCGCCGGTTCGACGCTGATGACGAACCTGGGCGCCGGTAACGCCGTCTGGTCGTACAACGCCTTCAGCAACCCCGGCCGTGGTCTGAACACCTTCGCCCGGTTCTCCTACAACTCGCAGGACACCTCGGACACCGTCCTCGGCCACGGCTGGACCGCCCAGCTCGCCGGACCCGTCCGGCTCGGGACACCGCTCGACTTCCATCCCCGGACCAACCCCACCGAGATCCGGCTCACCGACGGCGACGGCACCACCCATCTGTTCCGGAAGCAGGCAGACGGCAGCTGGCAGGCGCCCGCCGGACTCCACTACCGGCTCACCATGAAGACCGGCCTGAGCTGCACCCCGTCCCAGGACTCCGTCTCCGACGCCTGGACCCTCACCCGGCCGGACGGCACCCGGTTCCGGTTCGGCTGCGACGGCTATCTGACCGAGACCGTCGACAAGAACGGCAACAGCCAGGAGTTCGCCTACGAGGAGCGGGTCTCCAACAACCGGACCATCAAGTTCCTGGTCTATGTCACCGACCCCGCCAACCGGCAGTCGCTCACCGTCGACTACTGGGAGAAGGGCGACGCGAGCTACGAGTACATCAACGACGCGGGCACCAAGGTCACGGGCACCAATCTCACCAACCCCCGGATCTACGACCACGTCAAGTCCATCACGGACATATCCGGCCGGAAGGTGTCCTTCCACTACACCGCCAAGGGCATCCTCGGGCAGCTCACCGACGGTGACGGCGGCAGCCAGCCGAAGGTCTTCACCTTCGGCTACGACCCCGGCCAGAGCGACCGCAACGTCAAACTGATCCGGGCCACCGACCCGCGCGGCAAGAACACGGCACTCGTCCATAACGTGCCCGGCGCCGGGACGGACGTCAAGGACAACTGGCGGACCAAGACCATCACCGACCGGACCGGCGGCGACACCCGGTTCGGTTACGCGGTCGACACCACCGACGCCACCCACACCGCGACCACCGTCACCGACGCCTCGAACCGCGCAGCGGTCTATGTCACGGACGCCGCGGGCCGCGGCATCCGGCACACCAACGCCAAGGCGGAGACCACCCGGAGCGTCTGGGACACCGACAACAACGTGGTGCAGCTGGAGGAGCACAACGGCGCCAAGACGGCGTACTGCTACGACCAGAAGACCGGCTACCCGCTGTGGATCCGGGACGCGGAGCAGAACCGCAACGGCGTCCCGACCGCCGCGGAGTGCGCACCCAACGCGGTACCGGCCAACGCCATGCGGTACGAGTACCAGACCCGGGCGGACGGCTTCTCGGCCGACCTCTTCCGCAAGACGTCCCCGGAGGGCCGGGCCTGGCTGTTCGGCTACGACACCTTCGGGAACCTGACAACGGTCACCGACCCCAAGGGCGTCGCCACCCCGTCCGTACCGAACGACTACACCACCAAGTACGAGTACAACGCGCACGGGCTGCTGACCAAGGCGACCGACGCCAACGGCAACCCGAGCACCAACGCCGGCTTCGGCCCGCACGGCTACCCGGCGACCAGCACCGACGCCCTGAACCGGACCAGCACCACCGTCTACGACGCCCGCGGCCTCGTCCGCGAGGTCACCGACCCCCTCGGGAAGAAGACCACCCAGACCTATGACGTCTTCGGACGGCCCCTGGTCTCCACGGTCCCCAAGGACCAGAGCGCCGGACAGCTGATCACCACCCCGGCGCCCGAGTACGACACCAACGACAACATCACCGTCTCCACCGCGCCCAACGGCGCCGTCTCCACCGCCGGGTACGACAACGCGGACCAGGTCGTCTCCGCCACCGCGCCCGGCAACAACCACACCTCGGCCGACCGGCGGACCACGTACAGCTACGACGCCGAGGGCAATCTGCGGACGGTCACCGAGCCCAAGGGCAATCTGCCCGGCGCGACCCCCGGCTCCTACACCACCACCTACACCTACGACGAGCTGCACCGGATCTCCACCGTCGCCAACGCGGCGAACGAGACCATCTCGTACGCCTACGACAACGTCGGCAACCTCACCACCGTCGTCGACCCCAAGAAGAACGCCACCGCCGACCCGAACGACTTCACCACGAAGACCGCCTACGACCTGAACCACCGGGTCGTCTCGATCACCGACCCGACCGGCAAGATCTCCTCCTCCGTCTACGACAAGGACGACCTGGTCGTCCGGTCCACGGACGCCGACAACAACACCACCCAGATCGACTACGACGAGCGGGGCGACCAGAAGGAGATCCGCGTCCCCTACGTCGCGGGCACCGACCGGACCACCCGGTTCGAGTACGACCAGGTCGGCAACACCACCAGGGTCGTCACCCCGCGCGGCACGGCGACGGCCGCCGCCGACGACTTCACCGCACGGACCGAGTACGACGCGCTGAACCGGCCGATCCGCCAGTACCAGCCGTACGACCCGGCCGACACCCGCTACAACGACCCGAACGTCCATACCCGTACCGACTACGACGCCGTCGGCCGGGTCGCCAAGGTGTCGCTGCCGCCGTCCGAGGGCGAGACGGCCCGCAACGACACCAGCTATAGCTACTACGACAACGGCTGGGCGAAGACCGCCACCGACCAGTGGGACATCGTCACCGGCCACGACTACGACAACCTCGGACAGCAGATCCGGCGCACCATCTCCTCCGCCGGTGACGCCGCCGACCGGACCATGAACTGGTCGTACTACCCGGACGGCAGCCTGCGGACCAAGTCCGACGAGGGCCACCCGGCCGGCCGGTCCGTGGTGGTGGTCGACAACTCCGACATCCAGAACACCTCGTCGACCGGAACCTGGACCAAGGGGGACATCGCCGGTCAGCAGGGCCATGACCACCGCACCCACGCCCCGGGCGCCGGTACGGACGCCTTCACCTGGACCCTGAACGTCCCCAGGAACGGCACCTATACCGCCTATGTGAAGTATCCGCAGGTCAGCGGGGCGACCACGGCGGCCCAGTACACCGTCACCCATGCCTCGGGCACCGCGACGGTCAGCAAGGACCAGACGGTGGCCGCCGGAACCTGGGTCCCCCTCGGCAGCTACACCTTCAACCAGGGCAACGCCGGACGGATCACGGTCGGCCAGAACGCCACCGGGACCGTCGCCGCCGACGCGGTCCGGCTGATCCGGGACACCACCGGCGACCCCGCCGACACCGAGCGGCGGAACTTCGCCTACGCGTACGACGTCAACGGCAATCTGACCTCGATCGACGACACGTCGAACGGGGCCAGGATCGACGCGTACACGATGACGTACACCGGCCTCAACCAGCTCCAGAAGGTCACCGAGGCGCTGGCGGGCCAGGAACGGAAGTCCACCTCCTACACCTACGACGCCAACGGGCAGCCCGAGACCGTCACCCACCCCGACCAGTTCTCCAGATACACCTACGACCTGCGGGACCTGGTGAGGACCGTCTCCGTGGGCAGCTCGGCGGCCGACACCTCGCCGAAGGTGACCACCTACACCTATACCGACAAGGGCCAGCGGCTCCGCGAGACCAAGGCCAACGCCAACACGGTCGACCACGCGTACCACCTCAACGGCACCATCAAGTCGACCACCGAGAAGCAGTCCAACGGCACCCTGGTCGCCTCGCACGTCTACGACTACGACGGCAACGGCAACAAGACGCAGGACGTCGCGAAGAAGATGAACGCCGACAACACGACGGCGTATCTCGAATCGACGACAAACTACTCCTACGACCCCAACGACCGGCTCAACGAGTCGGTCCGCACCGGAAACGGCGCGGGAACCGAGACGTATGTCCACGACAACAACGCCAATGTCATCAGGCAGACGGTCCGCGGCACCACCACGACCTACAACTACGACCGCAACCGCCTGCTGACCAGCGCCTCCGGCGGGGTCACCTCGCGGTACAACTACGACCCGTTCGGCCGTCAGGACACCGTCACCACCGGCGGGAACATCACGGAACGCAAGGTCTACGACGGCTTCGACCATGTGGTCGAGTCCCAGAAGGCCGACAGCAGCGGCGTCCTGAAGTCCACCACGTACAGCTTCGACCCGCTGGACCGCACCACGGAGACCCGGGTCGGCAACAAGACCACCGACTACACCTACCTCGGGCTCTCCCAGGAGGTACTGGGCGAATCGGTCGCGGGCGCGATCACGGCCTCGTACCAGTACGGCCCGTGGGGCGAACGGCTCTCCCAGATCAAGCACAAGGCCGACGGCACGACGGAGAGCGGCGTCTACGGCTACAACAGCCACAACGACGTCGAAACCGTCACTGGCTCCGACGGCCGGGCCACCAACACCTACGGCTACTCGGCCTACGGCAACGACGACCAATCCGACTTCACCGGTATCGACAAGCCCGACGCGGCCAACCCGGCGAAGGAGGCGTACAACCCCTACCGGTACAACGCGACCCGCTGGGACGCGAACTCGGGTACATACGACATGGGCTTCCGGGACTACACCCCCGGGCTCAACCGGTTCACCAGCCGCGATATGTACAACGGCGCGCTGGCGGATATGGGCCTCGGTGCCGATCCGTATACCGGGAACCGGTATGCGTACGGCGGTGGGAACCCGGTCAGCAGTATCGAGTTCGATGGTCACTTCTCGATCCGTGACACCTTCAAGAAGGCGGTCGACAAGGCCAAGAGCTTTGCTGGAACCGCTACCAAGACCGTCGCCAAGAGAAATCCGATCGGTACGGTCGTCGACACCCTTCTCACTGGTATCGGCTGGAATGATATCCAGACGCCGACGAAGACCCCGTACGACCAGAAGAAGCCGAACTATGACGTCGGGCTGCTGGCGGAGGAAACGGAGATCAACGAGTACCACTGGGGCCATGATTTTCCGGTCAGCCGTGCCAAGTGCAAGCAGGGCCAGAGCTCCGTCTACTACAGCCCACTGGACGACAAGGGGCGGGCTACGGGAATGAGGGCCTGCCTGACCGGTGGAGGCTTCAGTTGGGAGAAGGGCAAGGAGAAGATCGTGTCGGGCAACGCCGGTTCCCATGTGCGGGGAACGCAGGTTCCGCGCCCGCCTGACATTACATGGGGTGACCCGTTGGTCACGCCTCCGGGGATGAAGAAGAAGGGCTGGGCCCGGGGCCATCTGCTGGGGAATCAGCTGGGTGGGTCGGGACACGACCGCCGGAACCTCGTGGCCCTGCACGCGAGGGCGAATAGTCCGAGAATGAGCAATATCGAGCGCGATCTCGCCGCTCGAATAAAAGAGGGGAACGAGACTCTCTTCTATCAGGTGACACCGTCTTACGCGTCGGGTAATCTGGCGCCGGACAAACTCAATCTGGAATGGTACAGCATAACGAATAAGACGTACGGCTCGGCGATTGTCTACAACACTCCGGATGGATTCTCGCCGCGTCGCTGATCGAGGGCTCCCGTAGTCGGCCCGATCGGGTGGGCAATCAAAAGTGAAAGGGTGGCGGGCGGTCTTTTGGGGCCGCCCGCCGCGCAGTTGGTGTCACAGATCAGGAGGGGATCTTATGTGGGTAGAAAGGTTGCTGACGGCGACCGGGCGTCAGGATCAGCGACTTACCTTGCCCTGGGGGCCGGTGGAAAGCGCCTTGCGGACGTCGCTGCCCGAGGATTACAAGCGCATGTGTGAGGCTTTCGGATACGGAACGTTCTCCGGCGCGTACTATCTGACGTCGATCGGCGCCGAGGAGAGTGGGGACATCCTCAGCGACTGGCAGGTGTATCTGCGGTCCGTCCCCGAGCCGGGTTCGGAGGGTGCGGATACGTCGCAGTACGCGCCGTATCCGATCTACCGGCCGGGGCGAGAGGGGCTGATTCCCTGGGGCGGAGGAGAAGCCGGTGACGAGATGTTCTGGCTGGCCGACTCAAACCCTCCGCACTCCTGGCCGACTCTTGTCCGCAACTCCGATTTCGGGCCGGGGGAGTGGTCACGTTTCGACATGCCGGTCTCGGAGTTCATGGGCCGGGCGCTGCTCGACCCCGATTTCGGGTTCTTCGGGTTGGCGGAGGCCGTCCCGACGCCGTTCTTCACCCCGGAGGACTGACGTGCTCGGCTCTTGTGCCGCGGCCTGACCTGTGAGTGCCAGATACCGCGCCAGACCATTGAGTCCTCGGTGCTTGGCGGCCCGTACGTCCGATCTACGGGCCCTGAGCAGATGAGCCGTCGCCGCCGTGTCGAGACCCATGACGACACGGAGCAGGACCGTCCGGGCCTGATGGTCCGGCAGGACGGCGACCAGGGAGAGGGCCCGTTCGGTGGAGATGGTCTCCAGCGCCTCCCGGGCCGTGTCCCGGGGGCCGGGGAAGTCATGGATCTCGCGGTCCAGGAGGTCCGTACGGGGTCTGCTCCGGCGGCGGCGCAGATGGTCCACGGCGCGGTGGCGGGCGATCGTGACCGCCCAGGCGATGAAGCCGGAGCCCGAGCCGTGGAATCGGCCGAGGCTTCGGACGATGTACAGCCAACTGTCCGAGGCGACGTCCTCCGCGTCCGGCCCGACCAGCCCGGAGAGATGGCGGAGCAGAACAGGCTGGACGGTCGCGTACACAACACTGAACGCCGTCTCGTCCCCGGACTGCGCCCGGCGGACCGCCTGGCCCAGGTCCGCTTCGAGTCCGCCGTCACCTGCACCCACGCGATCCCCTCCCGGTCCGGTCGGCCCCCTCGGAAGGTGCCCTTCCGCTCGGCGCGTCACGCTATCCCCGGGTGATAGCGGAACTTCTCCATGCGCTTATTCCTCAGGGGCTGTTCGACGGCCCCGGCCACGATGGGGAAGGTGAGTGCCGATGCAGCCGATCGTCGAACCACTACCTACGGCAGCGCAGACGCATGGCTACGTCTTGGATTTCGTCCGGCAGATCAACGCAAGGGTCGGACTGCCCCTCGACTACTCGGTGAAGAGCCTGCGGGTCGTCGACCGGGTGGTCGACGGGCTCAGACGGGGCGGCGGTGACCGGGCCCGGCCCGCGGAGACCTTGTTCGGGCTCGGCGCGTACGCGGGTGAGGTACTGGTCCGGCGGGCCGGTGGGTTCTGGGTCGACCTGAGTACCGAGCAGCGGGAACTGTTCGGTCAGCCGCTGGCCGTCCGGATGCCCGACGGGCGGAGCTGGAACCCGATCGGGAAGGTCGTGAAGCGGTTCGAGTACGGGGCGGAGGAGTCCGTGGCCCTGCTCTATCTCCAGCTCCACGGGCGGCGGCGGAGCGGCGGACCGACCCACCCGGGCGGCGGCCCGGTCCGGCCGCCGGGCCCGCCGAGGTAGGGCGGCGGGCCCAGAGGGGTGCGGGGGAGCGCCGGGCCCGGCGCTCCGCCCGCTTCGTAACGGGACTCGGACGGCGTCCGGATCAGGGCGTGCAGACGACCCCCTGGCACTGTGCCGCCTGCCCGTTGCCGGAGGCCCGGTTGCCGCCGCCGTCGGTGTTGCCCGGCTCGGTGTAGACGCCCCAGCCCTTGTTGTCGCGGGCGATGTTGCCCTGGAGGGTGTGGACGGACTTGGAGACGTAGACGCCGTCGCCCTGGTTGGCGGTGGCGGTGTTACGGATCAGCTGGTTCCCGGTCCCGGCCGGCGCGTCGCCGACGACATGGATGCCCTTGGCGCCGTTGCGGCTGGTCTGGTTCTCCCGGACGTCGTTGTTGCGGGAGAGCCCCAGGCTGATCCCGTCGCCGGTGGTGTCGCTGGCGATATTGGTATGGATCAGGTTGTTGTTGGCCGAGCTGAGTTCGATCCCGCCGGTGTTCCGGCTGACGTCGTTCCCGGTGACCGTGTTGCCATGGGCGGCCTGGAGCACGATCCCGCTGTCACCACTGTTGCGCAGGTTGTTGGAGAGCAGCCGGTTGCCGGTGGAGTCGGCGACGATCAGCCCGGCGTCGGCGCTGCGGACGGACGAGTTCCCCTGGAGCAGGTTGTTGTCGGAGCCGAGCCGCAGGGTGATCGCGGCATCACCGCTGTCGGCCGCCGTATTGGCGAGCAGGGTGCCGCGGTCGGCGTTCTCCAGCGCCAGGGCGGAGCCGCCGCTGCCGGTGATCCGGTTCCGCTCCAGCCGGTTGTCGGGGGAGTTCCGTACGACGGCACCCAAGCCCTGGTTGTTGGTCAGAGTGTTGTCGGTGATCAGATTGCCGCCCGCGCCGCCGGTGATCGCGATACCGCTGTGGCTCTGCCGGTCGATGAGGTTGTTGCGCACCTTGTTATTGCTGAGGGCGCTGTTGAGTTCGATACCCGAGAACTCGTTGTTGTGGACGGTGAGTTTCTCGATCACATTGCCAGAGGTCCCCGCGTTGAGCCGGACCCCGTAATCGAACTGCTCGACCCGGGCGGCGGTCGCGGCGCCGTTCGTGATGGTGACCCCGGCGAATCCGTTGTTACGGATCCCGGTACCCAGACCGATCCCGTCGACGGTGCGCCCATTGAGATCGATGGTGATCGCACCGGCCCCGACGACGATCCCGTCGCCTGGACAGTTCAGCAGGTCGGCCGTGAGTACGACACTCGTCGTCACGGTCTGCCCGCAGGTCAGCACCGTGGCGTGGGCCGACTGCGCGGGTACCGTGACCCCGATGAGCGCGGCGGCTCCGGCCACGGCGAACCATCTGGGGGAGGCTGCTCCGGAAAGGCGGATCATGTCGAGACCCCATTCCCTGTGGCTTGGTGTTCCCGATCACCCGAAGGCCGGTCCGGCCCCCGGGCGCGGCGACGAGACGGGCGGGCCGCCTCTCCCGACAGCGTCAAGGGAATGAATTACATGGGCTATGAATCGGCAAAGAATGACCAAAGTCGGGTGAAGGCTGACCGAATAGCCTGCCGGTCGGATGGATTTGGTGTCCGTGTGATCGCGTTCTTGTCGGCTTCGGGATGGAAAATGATCTCGAAGAGGATCACTACGTGAGCCCCGAAATAGCGACGCCCCCTACTGATTTGTTAATCCGTTGATCAGTAACGGGTGGGTGCGACGGCCTGTACGGCCGCCGGATCAGCCGAGCCCCGCCCGGGAGGGGCGGCTGGTCGCTTCCGGCCACGTAGCGGAATCCTCCGCTTCCTGTGCCGCGTCACGCCCGGTGAGGACATCGCCCCGTCGGCTCCGGGGGGTGACACGTTCATTGTCGGCGGAGCGCGGTCGCGCGGGGTGCGGGAGAAAGGGTGGTGCGGGTACCCGAGAGGCGGGTGTGAGGATGCCCTGGGGTGCGGGACACCGGGCCCCGCGCGTGTCAGAAGGGCATGTGCATGCGTCATGGCACCGAGGAGCGGGCGGGATCCCGACCGATCCGCTTCGCCCGGATATCACTGCTCTCCCGATGACTTCTCATCCGTGGCTGGTCGTGGGGCCGCCGGGCCCGCGTCCGGGTCCTGGCGCCGGCCCGGGTGGCGGTGGCCGTGGCCGCCGTCATGCCCATCGTCATGGGTCGACCTCGACAGCCGTGGCCGCCACGTTGCCTGGTGCTATTACCTGTACGACAGCAAACCAAGCAACGGGGTACGGGGGTCGTCCTCGCCTGCGGTATCCGCAAACAGGGTTGGCCGGGCCTTGTCCGGTACCCGCGATACCGGATCTCGGTCCGGCGCTGAGCCGTACTTCGGATCCCGGGGCCGAAGCGTCTTCGCCCCCCGGGGATCCTCGGCATCTGCCGCCGGGCATCATGGAACGGCCGCCCTCACCTCGGTTCCCAGGCCGCCACGCACAGCGCATCGGAGACGGCTGACACATAGCGGGCGGCGGCGAGCCAGTGTGTGGCGAAGCCGTCGGTGTCGGCGGGCAGCAGGCGGCCGAAGGGGTCGCGCGCGCGGCGGCCCGCCGACGCGCGGAGGGCGGTGAGGAGGTCGGCGGCCGTCGGCAGGCCCGCCCGGCGGAGGCGGTGGCTCTCGGCGGAGACGTCGCCGAGTATGCCGAGGGCGGCGCGCCCCGCCGGGACCGTCTGGTCCACGCGGCGGGCCAGGAGATGCAGGGGCGAGTGGTCGCCGAATCCGCCGGGCTCGTACGGGACCGGGGGCGGGGCGGCGCCCGGGGCGGGGAGGTCGGCGCGGCCCAGCCGGTCGAAGCCGAGGTCGATCGTGCCCTCGCCGGTGGGATGCGAGCAGGCGAGCAGGGTGAGCCGGGGGTGGAGGGCGGGCACCAGGCGTCCGATGATCCGCAGCCGTGTCCCCGGTGCCGTGGCCAGCAGCATCAGATTGTCCCGGTGGGCCAGCGCCGGGTCGTCGTCGGCGACCGTGAGCCGGACGGCGATCCCGCCGTCGCACCGGGCGAGCAGGCAGATACCGCCCGACTCCTTCACGGCGCCGAGCAGTTCGACGTCCAGGAAGAGCAGGTCGTCACCGCCGCCGAACGGGTCCGTGTCGGGGGAAGCGGATCCGAGGGCTCTGGCGACCTGCTGGGACGGCGGTGGCTCCCAGAGCGCGGCGAGCGGCGGTTCCGTCCAGGCCACCCCCTTGGCCGAGACGGCCTTGACGCCCTTCCCCGCGCCCAGTCGGCCGTCCGGGGAGACCGTCGCCCCCGAGACCGCCAGTCCGGCCCGGCCCAGCTCCCGGTGGGTGAGCGCGCTGTCCCCGAGCCGTACGGCACGGTCGGCCACGCCCACGGCCCGCCCGGCGCCGCCGGGTGCCACGTCACCGGCTGTGAAGAGCCGTCCGTCCGGTCCGGCGACCCAGGTACGGGCGCCGCCGTGGCCCGAGTCGGTGACCACGGGTTCGGTGAACAGGCCGTAGAGGCGCAGCGACCCGTCCGGGGTGTACGGGCGGCGGGCCCGGCCCTTGACGGCGGCCAGCTCCGGTCCGGTCGCCGTGCCCACCCGGTGCGCGGTGCCCAGGAGTTCGGCGAGGGCGGTGACGAGGTCGGCCGTACGGTACGAGGGGTCTCCGGCGCGGGCCGCGCGCAGCAGGGCGACGACGGAGACCGCGGCGCCCGCGGCGCGCGGCAGGGACCGGAGCCGAGCGGTGTGGGCGGCGCGCAGGAGCGCCGCCTGGGCGACGGCGCCGGCGCCGTCGACACCGGCCTCCAGTACGGCGGCCCCCGCCGACCACAGGGCCCCGGCCGCGGTACGTTCGGCCGGGCTCGCGGTCTCGGCCGGAGCGTCCGGCAGGTTGTCGGTGTACGGGGTCGGTTCGGGTGCCGTCGCGGGCTCGGGGGCCGGATCCGCCGTGGGGGCTGCGCAGGCGGCGGCCGCGCGGTGGACACAGGCCGGGGCGAGGAGGCAGCCGCAGCGGATGGCGTCCGCCGTCGCCACCACGCCGCCCGGCGCGTGGAGGCGCAGTTCGGTCTCGTCGTCGACCGCGATCGTCACCGTGTCCCCGTCTCGGCGGACCGGGCGGGCGGCGAGTTTGGCGACCGCCGCGTCCAGCCGCTTGCGCAGCCGGGGGGAGAGGTCCTCCACCAGGGCGGCGGTGACCTCCGGCGCTACGGAGGGCAACTCGACGGCGGTCATCCGGTCTTCTCCCCTATCCAGCGGGCCAGTTCGAGCGGGCTGAGCGCGGCCACGGGCATTCCGGCGGCCACGAGCTGTCCGGCGATCCCCGTCGAGTAGCGGGGCCGTCCCGCGTCGTCCAGGCTCGCGCAGCCGAGGACATGGCAGCCGGTGGCTACCAGATTCCGGACCTCGGCGAGCAGTCCGCCGAGCGGGGCGCCCTCCTCGAAGTCGCTGATGACGACGACGATCGTGCGGGTGGGCACGGTGATGAGTTCGCGTGCGTGCCGCAGTCCGGCGGCGATGTGCGTGCCGCCGCCCACACTCACCTCCAGCAGGAGCGAGAGGGGGTCGTGGACATGGCCGGTGAGGTCGATGACCTCGGTGGAGAAGGCGAGGAAGTGGGTGCTCAGGGTCGGCACCCCGGCCAGTACGGACGCGGTCAGCGCCGACCAGATCGTGGACGCCTCCATGGAACCGGAGACGTCGGTGACCAGGATCAGCCGCCAGTCGGCCGACCGGCGGGCGCGGGCGCGGAACACCGGCTTCTCGGGGATCACCCGGACCGTCCCGTCGGCCGTCCGGCGGGCGGTGGCCAGATTGGCGCGCAGCGTACGGGGCAGGTCCAGCCGTCCGCCGGGGCGACGGGTGGGGCGGGCCGTCGTCGTGCCGGTGAGGGCGGGCCGCAGCCGGGTGGCGAGCTGCCGGGTCAGTTCGTCGACCAGGCGGCGGACCAGGGGGCGCAGCGCCGCCAGGCGGGCCTCGGGCAGGCCGCCCGCGTACCGCAGGACCGTACGCAGCAGCTCCACGGAGGGGGTGGCGGCGGCCGGGTCGAGCGCGGTGAACACATCCGTCCGGCCGGTCGCGGCAGCGGCGGCGAGGACTTCCTCGCGGATTCCGGGGCCGAACAGCGCGGCCAGCTCCTCGGACCATTCGCGGACGCCGGGGAAGGGCGCCTCGCGTCCCCCTCGGCCGGGGGCGGCCGTACCGCCCCGGGAGCCTTCGCCGTGTCCCGAGCCGTACAGCTCGTCGAGGGCGGTCGCCAGGCGGGCGGCGCCGGACGGCAGCCGGTCGGGGCGGCGGCCGAGCACGAGCCGCCAGCGGTCGGCGGGTGCCGGGGTCCGTACGGGGTCGGCGGCGCCGCCCGTGCCGGACCGGGGTGCGGCGGTCGCCGCCGGGCGGGGGACGGCACTCGCCGGGGGCCGCGGGTCGTCGTGTGCCGGAGCCGAAACGGGCAGGCCGAGGCCGGTCAGGAGGTCGCGGGCCGCGAGGTCGGCGGCCGTACGGCGGGCCAGTTCGGCCGGGTCCTCGATGTCGGGGCCGTCCACCCGCTCGCCCAGCCGCTCCTCGACGGTCTCCAGCAGCCGGTCCCGCGCGGCGGGGCTCAGGGTCTCGAAACCACCACGCAAAGCGGGCAGCCGGGCCAGGAACGCGGTGTCGTCCAGCTCGACCACGCGGTGCAGCAGCGGATCCAGGGCACCGGCGCCGACGGTCAGGAGCGGGCCCGCCGCCGTCAGGACTCCGGTCAGGCGGGCGGTGAGCGCGGCCCGGGAGGCGCCGTCCACGGCCGCGTCGACCCAGGAGGCGACGCGTATCCCGAACGTCTCCGCCTCGTCGTGGCCGGTGAGCACCCGGACGGCCCCGGCGGCGGCGGCGATCAGCGGGGTGCCGTTCGCGACCAGCCGGGCGAGGGCGTCGGTCAGCCGGATGCCGCCCACCCGGTCCGCGCGCTGGGCCAGTTCCAGCAGGGCGCGGGCGTCCTCGGGCTCCTCGGATCCGGTCAGGCCGTCGACCTGCCGGACCGCGGCGGCCGTCAGCAGCTCCGCCGCGTCCGCGACACCGACGCCGACATCGGAGAAGCCACCGGCGCCAGCACCGGGGGAGGCCCCGGCCGTTTCGCGGCCCGACGTGGTGTCCGGGGCGGCCGGGCCCGGCAGATGGCCCGCCGCGATCCGGTCCAGGAGGTCGAGCCCGGCGAGGAGTTCGGGCAGGGTGCCGCCGGACGGGAGTACGGCCGCCAGTTCGGTGAGCCGTTCACCGGCCAGTACGGGCAGTCCGCACTCGGCGGCCTCCGTCAGACCCCGTACGACCTGGGCGGCGGTGGGGCCGCCCGCGGCGCGCTCGGCCGCGTGCCGCTGCCGCAGCACTCCCTCGGCCGCCTGGGCGGGGGTGACCCCGCGGGCCCCGGCGGCGGTGAGCATCGCGTCCGTCGCCGGAGTCCACCGCACCTGCCAGCGCGTGGTCAGCCCCTCCGTACCCCCGGCGCCCGTCACCCCCTGTTCCCGCGCGTAGGGGACACCGCACACCGTCAGCCTGCGCAGCAGCAGTTCGCGTCGTCCGTCGAGTCCGGAGCGGGCCGGGTCGAGCCGGAGATCGCGCGGCGCCTTCTCGTGCGCGTCGCCGGGGCCGGGGAGCGAGAGCGCCGCGGTCTCGGCCTCCACCGCGGGGCCCAGTCCGCCGCGCGGGGCGGCGGGGGCGGGCCGTCCGGTGCGGGCGCCGACGAGGACCCGTTCGAGCGACCGGGCGACCGCCCGGCCCGTGCCGTGGGTCTCGCCGCGCCCGAGGACCGACTGCACGGCCTCCAGGAGTTCGCCCCTGCCGGGGGCGGGCAGGTCGCGGAGCCGGGCCAGGTCGGCGGCGACCCGGACGATCTCCCGGCCCTCCGCCGGGCCGTAGGGGTGACCGTGTTCGCGCAGGTCGGCGCAGATCCGGACGGCGGTACGGATCAGCGCCTCGTGGAGGGCCGCCGGGTCCCCGGCCGCTTCGAGGACGGTGTGCTGCCACTCCGGGTCCCGGATGCCGGACGGATACCCGGACCGGGAGTCGAGCAGCGGATAGGTATAGGGGATCAGGGAGACCGTGCACACCGGCTCACCGGTGGTGTCGTCCTCCCGGCCCGTACCCGGCTCGCCCGATGCGGGCCCGGAGGAGGCGGACGGCAGCAGCGCCGGGGTGTGGAAGGCCCCCACCACCACGGCGGGCCGCCGTCCGTCCGCCAGCGCCTCGGCGAGACGTTCGCGCATATACGCCTCACGCGCCAGGTCCGTACCGTCCACACCTCCCCGCGACTCGGCCTCGTACCGAAGGGCCCAGCCGGTGAGCAGCGCGGCCCGGCGCACCGCCTCGGGTGCCGAACCGGGGGCGGGGGCCTCGACCAGCCGGTCCCACAGGTCGTCGCCGTCCCGGCCGGTGAGCCGGGACCGCAGGGCGGCGGACAGCCCGTGTCCCTCCCCGGCTACGGCCGAGGGCCCGGGAGCCGGGCCCGTACCGGCGGCCCCGTCCGGACCGCCCCGGACCCAGGCCCGGTCGGCCAGCGGCAGATCGCAGGCCACGGCCGGGATCCCGTTCCGCGCCGCCCACCGCAGGGCGACCAGCTCGGGCGAGAAATCGGCGAACGGATAGAAGGCGGGCCCCCGCTCACCCGCCGTCCCCGTCCCGTCCCCGGGTACGGCGGCCAGCGCCACCGGGGCCTCGGTCTCCTCATGGGCCAGCCAGCCCAGCCAGGGCTGGAAGTCGGCCGGCAGTTCGACGAGCAGGACATCGGGGGCCGCCGCGTCCAGCAGGGCCGGGAGAGCGGCGGCGAGCGAGGGCGCGTGATGGCGCACCCCGATCAGATACGGCAGCCCGGGGGCGGTGGCCGCCAGGGCGGCCACCGCGCCCTCCGGGGTCGTCGGACGCTCCGTCATCAGCCCTCCAGCACCGAGCGCAGCTCCCACAGGGCACGCCAGGTCGCCGAGCCCTGCTCCGCGCGCCTGCGCACCGGACCGTCCCAGTAACCCAGCAGCCGCGCCGCGTCGGCGGGGTCGTCCTTGCGTACGACTCCGAGCAGATGGCCGGGGAGGAGGGAGAGGACGTCCCGGTCGCCGGGAAAGAAGGCGGCGGCCAGACCGAGCGAGCCCGCGACGGAGACCGCCTCCGCGGTACTCATCACCGTGGAGGGCCGCTCCACCTCCCAGCCCTCCGCCGAGCGGCCGTCGCGCAGATCCCGGAAGGCGGTGACCAGGGCCTCCAGCACGGCGTCGTCCACCTGGTAGGCGGTGCCCGCGCGTTCGACGGCCGCCCGCGACTGGCTCCGGACGAGCGCCGTCTCGACGTCCGCGTCCCCGATCGGGCCCACCGTCTCGAAGTTGAACCGCCGCTTCAGCGCGGCCGACATCTCCGAGACGCCCCTGTCCCGGAGGTTGGCGGTGGCGATCAGGGTGAACCCGGGGGCCGCGTGCAGCTGCGAACCCTCACCGCCCGCGAGTTCGGGCACCGCGATCCGCCGCTCGGAGAGCAGCGACACCAGCGAGTCCTGGACCTCGGGCAGACAGCGGGTCACCTCCTCGACGCGGGCCACGGCGCCCCGGGTCATGGCGGTGAGCACCGGGGACGGCACCAGGGCCTGCTCGGTGGGGCCCTGGGCGAGCAGCAGCGCGTAGTTCCAGCCGTACTTGAGCTGGTCCTCGGTGGTGCCCGCGGTGCCCTGCACGGTGAGCGCGCTGGTACCGCAGACGGCCGCCGACAGCAGCTCGGAGAGCAGGGACTTGGCGGTACCGGGCTCGCCCACGAGCAGCAGCCCCCGCTCCCCGGCGAGGGTGACCACACACCGCTCGACCAGGGCGCGCTCGCCGACGAACTTCTGCTCGATCACCAGGCGGACCGGTATCCCGGCGCCGGGCCGTACGCCCTTCGGCAGCCCGAGTGCCTCGCCCCCGCTGCCCATCACGAAGGTGACGACGGCGCGCGGAGTGAGCAGCCAGCCGGGAGGCCGCGGCCCCGGGTCGTGGGCGGCGAGGAAGGCCAGCTCGGTGGCGTACCGGTCCTCCGGCGGGACGACCTGCCGGTTCTTCCGGCCCGCCGGGCCGGCGGAAGCCCCCGCCGGGTCGGGGGATCCGCCCGAGGTGAGAGTGTCGGTGGGGTTCGTGCTGTCGCTCATCGGCGGCGGCCCTTCCGGGTTGCGCGGGTGTCCAGTTCCTCGAAGGCGGGGGCGTCGCCGCCGCGCGCCCGTGACCAGGCCGCGGCGAACAGCTCGGACACGGGGAGGTGGGGCAGGGTCCGGGCGGATCCCACCACCGGGTACAGCTTTTCCTTCCAGGTTTCCAGCGGCAGACCGGGCGCCGAGCGCTCCAGCCAGCCGCAGGGCAGGAAGAGGGCACGCCCGGCGCGGGCCCGCTTGGCCTCCACCACCAGATCGGTGGCGGCCAGTTCCGCCCGCGCCTTCTTGACCCGGGCCGGCTTCCACCCCGTCCAGCGGACGCAGTTGCGGTCCGTCGGGTCGGGCAGGGCGAGCAGCATCAGATACAGGGCGGCGGCGTCGGCGCCAAGGCCGATGACCTCGGCGGCCTCGGCCACCAGCTCCGGCACCGTACGCGTCGGATCCTGGGCCGGGTAGTGCGGAGTGCCGTCGGGGGCGCCCGCCGAGACCAGGGCGTCGGTCTCCTCCGACAGCAGGTCGCGCAGGGCACGGACCTCGGCCCGCCGGTGCCCCTGGGCGATGCCCTCGATCAGGCCGAACGCCGGGTCGCCGGCGCCCAGCAGGCCCGCCGGGCGGATCAGCAGCCGCTCGCCGTTCCTCTCGTCGGGCGCCAGGAGCAGCGCCGTACCGGACCGGACCAGGCCGTCGGACCCCGCGCCTCCGGACTCCGGAAGCTGAAGGGCGGCGCGGATCACGGGGCCGATCGGATTGCCCTCCTCGGTCCACTGCAGCCCCAGGTCCAGCACCAGCTCCGGGTCACGCAGCGGGCGGCGCAGGCCCGCGAGGCCGGTGACCAGGCAGGACCGCAGCGGATGCCCGTACGGCAATGTGTAGGCGAGGGTCCGCAGGGCGGTCAGGGCGGAGCCGATCGTGCCGTACGCGCCCACCCGGCGCAGGCCCGGCCGGTTGGTGCCGTCCTCGATCGGGGTGCCCCCGGCCGACCAGGTCCGGGAGGCCGCGTTGAGGACCAGGTCGACGGAGCCCTGCGCGGTGCCCGTCAGATCGAGCTCCAACTCCTCGGGGACACGGACGACCGCGCCCAGCCGCTCCCGCCAGACCCCGGCGGCGCCGGGGACGTCCGGGCCCGTGGACCACAGCTCGGCCGGGTCGGCCGGGAGCAGGGCCTTCCGTACCGCGTACCGGTCGGCCGAGGGCAGGGCGTCCAGTTTCGTCTGGGCGTCCTGGAGGGCGCGCGTCTTGACCCCGAGCAGCGCCAGCGCCTCGGCACCGGGTTCCTCGACGGCGGCGGAGAGCAGGGCCGTGGCCTGGAGCGGTCCGATACCGGTGGCCGCGTGGAACGCCTCGGCCGCCTCCGGGCGCCAGGGCGCGGGACCCCGCTCCCGGACGAGGGCGGTGAGCCGGGTGAGCCGGTCGGGGGCGGTGCCCTGCCGGAAGACGTGCTCGCCCTCCAGGGCGAAGCCGGGAACCGGCCCGAAGACACCGGCGGGGTCGTGGTCCAGGGCCAGCCAGCGCGGCTGGCCCCGCAGCGAGTTCCAGCCGCCGTCGGCGATGACGACGACGGTGCGGTCTCCGTTGCGGAACACCTGGCCGAGCGGGGTCAGGTCCTTTCGGCTCTGCCCGGACGCCGTGGCGGGCGACAGCTCGGTGAGCCTGATCCGGCGTACGGTGCCCGCCGGATCGGCCAGCGGGCCCTCGGCGACCGTGTCGAGCAGGACCAGCAGCCCGGCCCGGTGCTCCGGCGAGGTGGCCGCCGACGCGGCCCGGTAGGCGAGTTCGGGGAGTACGTCGAGCAGCGACGTCCAGTCCGGGGACTGGACGGGAACCGTGTGCCCGTCCCGCCGCCAGCCGTCCACGGCCGTGAACGGAGCCCCGGACGGCACGGCCGGCCCGTACGCGGGCTCACCGCCGAGTACGTGGTTGACGGCGAGGAGCTGCCGGATCAGGGACCAACGGGCGTCGGAGCCCCACCAGCCGCGGTACATCCGGTCCGAGCCCCAGGCAGTGGCCTGCGACAGGCTCAGATCGTCGGCCTGCTCGGGCGAGCGGTCGAAGAACATGCCCTCCGTGCGGGCGGTGGTGCGGGGGTCGGCCGCCCGGACCGGCTCGGGCGGTGCCAGATACCGGACGAGGGCGGTGGCCCGGTACACCGCGTCGCAGACGGTCGCGGTGACCCCGCTCCGCAGCCGAGCGTCCGACACCTCGGGCAGTACCCGGGCGACGGCCTCCTCCGTCAGCTCCCGAGAGCTGGGCCCGGTGTACTTCTCGGCCGCCCGGAACGCCTTCAGATGCGCGGCGATCGCGGTGGCGACCTCCTTGACCAGCTCCTCCGCCCGGGCGTCCGTCAGGTTCCGCAGGGCGAGGGAACCGGCTTCGTCGCGCGTCCGCAGGGCGTGCCAGTAGACGACGGGCGGCACATAGGGGGTGCCCGCCGCCGCGTCCCGCCCGGCGGAGTCGGTGGCGACGGACCACAGATCGCCACCGGCGCCGTCGGTGTCCGCCGGATGGGCTTCGACGAACCGCCCGGTGACGGCCAGGACCGGACGCGAACCACCGGGCAGCGTGAGGGCGCCGATCGGTACCGGCGAACCACCGCCGGGCAGGGAGACGGTGTGTCCGTCGGGGGTGCCCGCGACGATCCGGTGCCCGTCCGCCGGGGCGGCGGCGCCCGGCTCGGCGACCGTACGGCGGACCCAGCGGCCGAGGACCGTACCGTCCGTGCCCAACGGCGTGTTCTCCAGCCCCGGCTGGAGGGGCAGCACCTGGCAGCGCTCGGTGAGCAGACGGCTGCCGTCCCGTACCCCGGCGCGGAGGAAGGCGGGCAGCGATGCCCGGCCGTGCGCGCCGGTCGCCGGGTCGTACTCCAGCCACACCCGCTGGGTGCCCTGACGGCCCGCCCGCCAGTAACCGGTGCCGTCGGAGAGGACGGCGCGCTGCGGCGGCAGTGATGTGTCACCCGCGTGCAGGGCCTTGCCGCCGGTGGCGCGGCCACCGCCGGGCAGCGGCAGACAGGCCCCTTCGGAGGGGCCGGCGTTGCCCCAGCGCGAGGTCTGCTCGCCGCCGACGGCGAACACCTCGCCGGGGCGGTTCGACCAGTAGCCCCGCTGCTTGCCGTCCTCCCACCAGATGACCAGCAGTTCGCCGTCGACGTAGTGGAAGGAGAGCGCCACGTTCTCGACGACGGTGGCGGGCAGCCGCAGCTCGTGCCGGAGCAGAACGCCTTCGGGGCCGACGACGACGGCCCGTTGAGACGTGTTCAGGATCAGTGCGGGCCAGGCGCCGGTGACGACGACTCCCCGCGACCGGTGGCGCCCCTGATGCGCGGCGGCGGACTCGGCGGCCAGTTCGGCGTACGTCTCGTCGAGGGCCGGCCAGCCCAGTTCGTCGAGGACACCGGTACGCAGCGTGGCGGCGAGCACCGGTACGACGTCATGGCCTTCGAGCAGCCGTACCGCCTCGGGGGCGACATCCGCGACCACCGGACGGAACGCCGAGATCCTGTTGTACGTGGTGAGCAGCCGGGGCAGCCCGACCGCCTCCGTGTACTCCCTCGCGCGGGCGGTCAGCCACTCCCGCAGGATGCCGGAGAGCACCGGATGCGCCGCCAGCCTCGCCAGGTCGGCTTCCTTCAACTGCTGACCGCGTCCGCCGCCGAGGCCGCCGACGGTCCGGCTCAGCAGGGAGCGGAAGACCGGCCGTCCGGCGACGGCGACGAGGTCCCGCGCGCCGGGCGCCTCGTCGGCGAGCCAGGTGCCGAGCGGGAGCACCGGGGTCGACATGTAGTCGCCGTCGCCCTCGCCCGGTTCGGCGACCGGGACGTCCGAGGCCAGACAGAGATCGAGGAGGTCCAGGTCGGCGGTGCGCCGCCAGCGGCCCTGGAACAGCTCGACGGGATCCCCGTCGGCCCGCAGCCGGTCCGCCATCCGGGCGACGAGGCCGAGGGTCTCCGGGCCGCGGCCGCAGAAGGCCCGGTTGCGCCTGCGGTGCGCCTCCCAGCGGCCGAGCCACTCCGCGGCGGAGACGACCGGGCCGCCGGAGGCGTCCGGGAGGGCGGTCAGCAACTCCTCCGCGCCGGACTCCGCCAGCAGCGCGAGCCAGCCGGTCCGCTCATTCTCGTCCCGGTCGTTCTCGCCGAAGTGCTCCGGGAAGAAGCCGAGGAGCCGGACGCGTACGGCCACGTCCCGCCGGGCGAGGGCGATCAGGGCGGGACGGTAGGCCGTCCAGAACGAGGCGGGGGCGCGGACGACGCCCGGCGAGCCGATCAGATCGCCCACCAGCTCGCGTTCGGCGGTCTCCCGGTCCAGCCCGGCCTCCTTGACCAGCGCGCGTACGTCCTGGGGCAGCGCCGCGTACGGCGGCATCCCGGCACCGCAGCGCTCGACCAGCAGCCGGCGGAACTGCGCCCAGGCGTCCGCCGGTGCCAGCCGGGCCGCCAGGTCCCGTACGTACTGCCGCAGCGCCTTCACGGTCAGCGCCCCGGCGAAGGCGAACTCCAGGAAGACGGCCCGCTGCCGGTCCTCGTCCACGGCCAGCCCGTGCACCCGCTCGGCCTCCCGGGCCTTGCCGAAGAAGGACGCCGCGTAGGAGGTGTTCTCGGCCTCCAGGAAGAGGCGCGCCACCTGCTCGTAGTAGGTGGGGAGGAAGTGGGGCACGGCCCGGCCGAGCCGGGTGCCGAGGGCGTCGAAGCCCTCCTTGGCCGCCCCGGCGCGGCTCTTGGCCTGCCGGCCCAGCCGCTCGATGTCCTTGACCAGGGCCAGGGCGTGGTGCCCGTTGGCCGGATCGTTGACCAGGGCCCAGGCGGGGAAGCCCAGCGTCTCGCGGCGCACCTGGCCCACGACGGGGGCCTCGGCGGTCCGGGCCAGCCCCAGGAACTCCAGGGCCAGGTCCTCGGCCTCCCCGAGGGTGCCCGGTACGAGCCGGACCACGGGGCGGTCGCCGAGTGCGGTGTGGGTGTAGGTCCGGGCGGTCAGCGCGTCGGCGTCGTCCCGGTCGGTGGTCCCGGCGGGGAGGATCGCGCCCGCGTCCAGCAGGGCCGCCGCGTGAGCCGCGCCGGACTCCGGCCCGGCGGCCGTGATGTCCGTGGTGGACGTGCTGGTCGTACGGATGTCCGTGGTCGTGGTGCTCATGCCGCCTGCTCCTCGTCTTCCACATCGCGGCCGGCGTAGAGCGCCGCCGCCATGCGCATGCCCTCGGACCACGCCACGGGGCCGACTTCGGCGGCCGTCAGGGCGCGCCCGGCGGGGTCGGTCCAGCCCAGGGGGCCCGTCTCGGTGTCGTACGCGTCGTAGCCGTCGTGCTCGCCGATCCAGATCCGCGCCTCGGTGCCGACGCCGTCCTCGACGACCTGGCAGACCGCGTATCCGCCGCGCGACCGGTACCCGAGCTGGGTGACGCGGCCGTGCAGAAAGCGGAGCTCCTTGAAGACCCCGCCCGCGTAGGTGTCCACGGAGGTGGTGTCCGGGGCGAGGTCCACCGGGCGGTGCCACACCTCGCGGAACAACTGCTCCACGTTCTGGCGCACCTCCAGCTCGACCGCGAACTCCCGCAGATCGTCCAGCTCGTCCAGGAGGACGGGATGGGGCAGCCGGACGACGTCCGGGGCGATACGGACCGTGTCGCCGTCCAGGTCGACGAGGCCGAGTCCGCGACCGGGGTCGACATCGCGCAGGAACCCGGCGACCCCGCCGTCCGCCCCGGTCACCACCACGTCCCGCAGGGCCGCCCGCCACGCCGGGTCGGGCCAGACCCGGGCGAGTACGGCCGCGGGAACGGGCAGCGAGCGGACCATCCACTGCTCGACCTCGGTCAGGCACCGCCGCTCGTGCCGTTCCAGCCACTCGGTCAGCTGCCGCAGCCCGACGACCGCCGGATCGTCCTTGAGTTTGGCCGGGACGGTTTTCAGCCGCCGGCCCTGCCCGTTGCGGCAGACCACCTTGCCCGCCTCCAGGGCGACCTCGTAGTCGCCCGCGGATACCCACCCCATGCGCTGTTCCCCCATGGTTCCCCGACACCGCCGGACCGGCGGCACGCTGATGAGACCTGTCAACGGCGACGCGCCGTGACGAGTGGGAGAGACTTTAGGCGACCCCAGTGACAACGGGCCCCGAGCGGTCCGCGGGCCCGTCGGACCGAAACGTTTCGCCCCGCTGTTCACGCGGCCCGGAGTGCGGACCGGAGTATCGGGGCATCACTTCGCGCCACCGCGGCCGTCGGCGGGCGGCGGCCCGGCGGGTCCTTTCCGTACGGCGGAACGGGCGGGTCACGCCGAGGCGGTCCGGCGAGGGTACGGGGTACGGAGGGCCGGGTCGTCCCTCTTCCGCCGTGAGGCCCGGGACGGACAGCGCTGCCCATGCGACAGCGGGCGGACGGTGGCTCGTGGGCCGGAGGCCACAGCGGCGCCCGGGGGCGCCTTTCACCGACCCGAGGGGTCTCGCCCCCGTGGACCGCCCGCACGTGACCGGGATCCACGTTCGGCACGGCCGCACCGGAGATGTCGTGCGGCGGAGCGGCCTGTCCGCTCGGCTTCTTCACATGTGTGCAGATCAAGGGGTGTGGGAGGGGGCGGGTTGTCAGAAGGATGACCCGTGAGGGATCGTTGCCTGAAGGAAATGATTCCGATTGAGTTGGTGAGGTGAGGGATTCGCCCAGCGGGTCCTCGATCTTTGGTCTCCACCCGAACGCAGACCGTCCCGGACACGGAGCCGGACTTTCCATGGGGCCGTGCCCCCTACCCGGTTCTGGTAGCTGACGCGGCGGGCCTTGTCGTCGAGTGCAACGGCGCGGCACGGGCGCTTCTGCCCGCGGCCCGGCAGGGGTGCCGCATGGCCGACGTGGCACCGGACTGGCTGGCCGCGGCTCACCAGGCGATGTGTCCGGGCGGCCCGCGGGCCGCCCACGAGTCGGACGTACCGCTTTCCGGTGTGATCGAAGCGCGCCGCTTCGAGGCGCACCCCAGCATGCGGGACGACGGCATGGTGGCGTGGTGGCTGGTGGACGACACGGATCACCAGCTGGCCCGCGAGGCCCTGCACATGGAGCGGGAGCGGACCGCTTTCCTCGCGAAGGCGTCCAGCACTCTGCTCTCCTCACTCAACCTGGCGCGCTGCATGGACGTGACAGCGCAGTTGGCCGCCGAGAACCTCGCCGACGCGGCCCTGGCCATCGCGCCGACCCGCGGCCGTCGGCTCCCCGTGGTGACGTGCCTGCGTGGCGGCATCCCCGTTTCCACGCAGGCAGCGGTCGACCCCGATGAGGTGCCCGGTCTCGGTGAGGCCCTGCGCGGGTTTCCGCCGGTGCCCTCCCGGTGGATCGACCCTGCCACCGCTCCGGCCTGGATGATTCCCGAGGATTTCGGTCCCATCGGGGCGATGGTGATCACTCCGCTGCCCGGGCACGGGGTACCGGCCGGCGCGCTGGTGATGCTGCGCAAGGAGGGGAGCGCCGCCTTCACCGAAGAGGAGGAGGTCTTCGCTCGCCTGTTCGCCGCACGTTCGGGGGCGGCGATGTCGGCGGCCCGCCTGTACGCGGAGCAG
The DNA here is from genome assembly GCF_040635975.1 of Streptomyces sp. NPDC006798. Taxonomy (NCBI): domain Bacteria; kingdom Bacillati; phylum Actinomycetota; class Actinomycetes; order Kitasatosporales; family Streptomycetaceae; genus Streptomyces; species Streptomyces sp. NPDC006798. The sequence goes on along the minus strand of NZ_JBEYIS010000031.1, from coordinate 29,498 downwards.
ACGGCCATCACCGAGGTGCTCATGCGGGAGCTGCTGCCCCCGGCTCTGCACCAGATCTCCGGCGTGGACTTCGCCGGAAGCTACCGTCCCTCGGCCGACCACGAACGCGTCGGCGGGGACTTCTACGACGTACACCGCGCCACCGTGGAGGGCGAGCCCTCGCTGGTGACGCTGGGCGATGTGTGCGGGAAAGGTCTGGAAGCCGCCGTCCTCACCGGCAAGATCCGCAACACCCTGCATGCCCTGCTGCCCTTGGCCGACGACCACCAGCGGATGCTCACCCTGCTCAACACCGCGCTGCTCAACTCCCACCACACCCGGTTCGCGACACTGGTGCTCGCCTCCGCCGCCCGCCGGGGCAACGAGGTCCAGGTACGGCTGACCAGCGCCGGCCATCCGAACCCGCTGATCATCCGCGCGGACGGGACGGTCCAGACAGCCGACACCCGCGGCACCCTGGTCGGGGTCCTGCCGGATGTCCGCGCCCGCACCGCGGTCGTCACTCTGGCCCCCGGCGAGTCCTGCATCCTCTACACCGACGGCATCACCGAGGCCAAAGGCGGCCCGCTGGGCGACACCCTCTTCGGCGAGGAACGCCTCCAGCGTGCCCTCGCCGGATGCGCCGGGATGCCGGCCGAGGGCATCGTGGAACACATCCAGATGCTCGCCTCGCAGTGGCTCGGCAGCCGTCGCCACGACGACATGGCCGTCCTCGCGATCTCCGCGCCCCGCACCCATCATCTGAGCGCGGTGAACGGCCACACCCGGGGCAGGTTCACCGCATGAGCACACATACCCCGCCCCGCCTCCCGGACAGTGAGCGCATACGGGAGCTGACCGGCGAACTGTGGACGGCTGTGGCGGCCGGCGACGAACACACCGCCACCGGCATCGTCCTGGGCGCCCTGGACGACGGCCTCGACCCCGAGGCCGTCCTGCTGGACGTCATCGCCGCGGTCCAGGGCACCGTCGGCGAGGAATGGGCCGCCAACCGCATCAGCGTCGCGCAGGAGCACGCCGCGACCTCCATCAACGAACGAGCCGTCACCGCGCTCGCCCTGCACCCCGCCGCCCGTACCCCTGTCTGCCGGGGGCGGATCACGGTGGCCTGCGTGGACGGTGAGTGGCACGCTCTGCCCGCCCGGCTGGTGGCCGAGGTGCTGAAGCTGCGCGGCTGGCAGGTCGACTACCTCGGCGCGCAGGTCCCCTCCCCGCACCTCATCGCCCACCTGCACACCACGAAGGCCGACGCGGTCGCCCTGTCCAGCTCGATCGCCACCCGGCTGCCCACGGCGCACGCGGCGATCACGGCCTGCCAGGCCGTGGGCGTTCCGGTCCTGGTCGGCGGCGCCGCGTTCGGCGCCGACGGTCGCTATGCGAAACTCCTGGGCGCCCAGGCGTGGGCTCCGGACGCCCGTGCCGCGGCCGACCGGCTCGCCGAGGCGCCGCTGGCGCGCCCGCAGGCCGACCACCAGCAGGTCGACGACCTGCCGCACCTGGCCGACCAGGAATACACGATGGTCGCCCGCAGCAGTGCCTCGCTGGTGCGGATCGCCCTCTCCGGACTTCAGGACGCCTTCCCCGCCATGCGCGGCTATGACGAGACGCGGCGCGAACGCACGGCGGAGGACCTCGCGCACATCGTGGAGTTCCTCGCCACCGCCCTCTACCTCGACGACGACGACCTCTTCACCCGCTACATCACCTGGACCGCCCGCATCCTGCGAGCCCGAGGGGCGCTCGCAGAGTCCCTTCCGCCCGCACTGAAGCTCCTCGCCCATGAGCTCGAAGACTTCCCCCGGGCCTCCCGCACCCTTCGGCGCGGTGTCGAAGCCCTGACCGCCGACCGCTCCACCGCTGGAACACACGCATGACACAGCCTTCCGCCCTTCAACTGACCACCATCGACACCGCGGACACGGTTCGCATAGAGATCACCGGAGACCTCGACTACGACACAGCCGACCTCCTCCTGGACGAGGTCACCGACGAGCTTTCGGCCCGGCCCGGCCTGAAAGAGCTTCATCTGCACTGCGCCGAGATCGGCGTCGTCGACTCCATGGGCCTGTCGATCCTGCTGATGATCGGCCGCCGCACCGCCGCGGCCGGAGCGCGTCTGCACCTGGACGACCGACCGGCGATACTGGACCGGCTCCTCGACATCACCGGTACGCTGGACTACTTCACGGTGACACCTCCCACCGGCGACGCCTCGCACCACAGCACGACACACTCCCCGCCGACCACGGGGGAGGCGCAAGCGGCCCGCCCCAGCGGACCGGACGGCACCACCTGAACCATGCCCCGCCGACCCCGGCAGGGCATCCACCCACGGGGAAGCCATGTCCGCACCCGAAGCCGCACCCGGCGGAACCCGCTCTCGGACCGCCCAGAGCGCCCATAGCATCGCCGAACTCCTCGGCGTCCTGTGGGAGCGGTCACAAGACGCCACCGCGCAGGTGACCGCGCCCGCCTCTCTTCCTCAGATGCGGCTGATGCATGTCGTCGACCGGCAGGACGGCATCAAGATGCGGACCGTCTGCCGCCTGCTGGCCTCCTCGCCCCCGAGCGTCAGCCGCATGTGCGACCGCCTCCAAGCCATCGGCTTCCTCGAACGTCTCCCCTGCCCGGACAGCGGACGTGAAGTCACCCTCCGGCTCAGCCGCGCCGGAAAAGAACACCTCCAGCGCATCCGCGAGCAGCGCGAGACCGCGCTTCACCAAGCCATCCACGACATGCCGGCGAGCAAACGGCGAGCGCTGGCACGAGGTCTCACTGAACTGGCGGTGCAGCTCGCCGCCACCGACGGCAGGCAACGCACCGAGCCCGGCGCCCACACCACGGCCTGACATCCGTCCGGTTCCCGGCGCCGGCCGGGATGACCGGTGCCGAGGCCCCGGAACTCACCGAAAAAGGGGCCCTGAGGGCAGCCGGCAGGGCCCTTGGCCCGTCGCACGCCCAAAGTCCCAGAAAAGCCCCACAGTCGCCGCGAATCTCCTCCTGGCCGGCATGGACGCGGGCCAGGAGCGGGTTAGTGAAGCTGTGGTGTGTCCGAGGCACTTCCGGAGGGGGACCGGTGGACGTTGTAGCGATCATGGAAGCGCTGGCTGAGCAGGGCGTAACCATGCTGTTCAAGGCTGATGCCGAGCTTGTCGTGGTGACCGAGCGCCTTCGCGATGACGGGGGCCGGGACCTGGAGGGCCTTGCCCCTGGACGTTGAACATGGTCTATGCGGCTCGGGCCGGGTAGTCGCTGCTGGTCGGAGGGCGTTCTCGTAGGCGATCGGGGATCGCCGGCCGAGGCGGGAGTGCCGGCGGCGGGTGTTGTGTCGAGTCAGCCAGCGGAAGGCGTGGAGTCTGGCCTCACGCTCGCTCGACCAGGCTTGCGGCCTTCGAGCGTGTCCCTCTTGAAGGCGGCGTTGGGGCTTTCCGCGGCGGCGTTGTCCGCGCTGGAGCCGATCGACGCGGTGGCAGTGGTCTTCTCAGCGGCGAAAGCTACGTGAAGCCACGGGTCTCCAGAAGCTGAACAGAAGAACTTGACAGGGAACCCGGTCATCTCCCCGAGTGCGTCGTGCGTGATGACGACGCCCGGCCGGAATCGCCAGGTGGCCAGAGCCCCGCGCCGTGCGGCGCGCCGCAACGACGGCGCGAGCCGGGACGTGGCGAAGCAGTCGGGCCACTCCCGTGCGAAGGACCTGTCCCAGGGGGCTGACCCCACCCGCCGCAGCGCGCCCCCCCGCCTGGTTCGCCGGGCGGGCCCACTCCTGATCGAGGCATGGTCTGGACCACTTCTGATCCCTGGTCCAGCTCTGGCGCACCACGGGTCCCACGGAACCGCGATGAAGCGGTGTCGCGCTGCCGAGCCCGGCCCGCGGTCGTGAGCGAGGGTGCCCGTCGGGGCTGTCGACGCTGGACGTCCATGACCGACACCCATTCCCCGGGCGCTCTGACGGTGCCTACCCCGCGCGGTGTAGCGGGGGGCGGCGGCCGCGGATTCCGCGGTACGGGGTGACACGAGCGGGTGGTGTCAGGTTGCGGCGGTGAAGGTCCAGCCGGTTTCGAAATTCTCCCAGAGGTTGAGGGTTATCGGGGTGCCGGAGACGGCGTGGGCCGCGTCGACGGGGCCGCCGCCTCCCCTCGCGCCGTGGACACGTAGGCGTGTACCGGTTGAGCCGGTGGGATGCGGCTCGGCGGGCCTGGCCGGTTCGAATGTGTTGCCCCTGGAGCCCGGGTAGCCCATGACCCAGGACTGCTGTTGGGTCTGTGAGCTGGGATTCACCCGGACTTGCTGGCTGATGGTGTTGTCCGGCTGGAGGGCGAGCGCCAGGCCGCTGTGGACGTTGATGATGTTGAAGAACGTGTACACGGTTCCGGCGTGGTGGATCTCGAAGCGCCACCGCTGGTTCGCGCCGTTGTTACGGGTGTAGAGGATGGGAGTGGTGCCCGCCGTGGTGGAGAAACGGGGCATGTCCCACACCAGATTCGGATGGGACGCCAGGGAAATGTAGAGCTCACCGTCCGGGGCCTCGAACGTCGCGTCAAGATCCTTGAACCGAGCCATGTGCCCTCCCGCGTACGGTCCCGCCGTCTGGACGGGACAGCGGACCGCCCCGCGATTCCGGGGCGGAAGGATGTGCGCCGGACACAGTAGGGACCCCGCCCCGGCGTCGAACAGAGCGCCATTCAGGCCACCCACGCCCCACGCCGGTCGTATGCAGCGGGTGGCGAGTGCCGGCTGCTGTTCGGACGGGGCACACAGGGTGCCCTGATCAGCGAGCAGCGTCTGGCCGGCCCGGACCGGCTCAGCACCACCGTGCCGAAGCCGCGCAATGTCCGCCGGCTGGCTCACAGCGACTCCGGGCCGGTGCTGTCCCGCCCCGGAGAGGCCCTCCAGAGCCTGTTCTCCCGGGACGACGACGTGGAGCGCTACGACTGGGAGCAGGGACGCGCGCTGAGCGAGGGGCCGTGGGCGGCGCTCGGGAACCGGGGGACCGCGCTCCCGGCCGACTGGCGCTCGCGGATCGACGCCCTGTTACCGGCCCCGACGCGGCGGGCGGAGCGCGGCAGACGTACTTCCTCAAGGGCGTGCTGTCCCGGAGACCGCTTCCCGCCGGACCGTATGCGTCTCGTACGGCTGCTGCTCGTGGAGGGTGCGCCAGCGCCGGTTGCCTGCGGTCAGTTCTCGGAGGGCCGCATCGGGCGCGGTGGGCCGGGGGCCGTCGAGCGTACGAGGATTGACCGATGCGGCCGGACTTCGTCGGGGCCCGGGCGAGCCGGATCACCGGCAACGGTGTGGTCCTCGGTCACGGGCGGCTTGCCGGGAGCATGCGGTACGACCGGGCTCTGGTGTGGGCGCCCGACGGCACTGTCCGCGACGCCGAGCTCGGGCGGGGATACGACGTCAACCGGGCGGGGACCGCGGTGGAGGCTTCGCTGAAGAACAACCCGAACGGCTACCCGGCCCGCTGGAACGCGGTCACTACCCGGACAGTGCTCGCCAATCCGGCGGAAGCGGCCGGGGAGGTACTGTCGATCAACAACCAGGGTACGGCCGTCGGGTATGTGTGGCCGCCGGCCCGGCAACCCCGCTTTGGACAAGGCCCTGTTGTGGAAGTCTGAGGTACGGCCGTCCCGCTGCCGCCTTCGTCTCTCGGTCCCTACGCCGCGGCGTTCGGGATCAACGACGCCGGAGTGAGCGCCGGATTCGCCGTCGGCACCGATGGCGCCGGTAACGCGACGACCTGGCGTGCGACCGTCTGGAAGCGCTGACGCCCGCCGTCTTCTTGACGGGAGCCCCGGTAGGGGGCGGGTGAGGAATACTCCTTGAGGTCCCCGGCCTCGTGGTAGGCGAGGGTGCCAACCGTTCGCCCCTGCTCGCGCGGGAATCGACCCGGTTCTCTTTCGATCCGCCTCCACGACGGGTACCAGGTCCCGCGGCTCCGGCAGGGGTATTGACCGGCTCCCCACTTGCGAGAGCCGGAAGCCCCTGGCCGGATGCGGGAGTGCGGACGGGAGGGGGTGCGGTGGGTTGGTCAGGCGGGTACGAAGGTGAACGTGTCGTTCCGGGCCCCGCTGCCGGGGACGTTGCAGGGCAGTTGGATGATGTCGGCGCCGTCAGCGGTGGTGGCGTTGCGGACGTGGAGGCAGAAGCTGTTGTGGTTCAGGGGGGCGATCTGCGATCCGCCCCAGGGGTGGTAGCCGTGGAGGTCGAACGCCTCGTTGTAGACGGCCTGGCAGGGGTACTGGATGATCCTCTTGTAGGGGAGCGGTGAGCCTCCTTCGACGTTCCAGCATTTGCCGGCGCCGGTCACGAAGCGGAACCGCTGGGGGTGGTTGGGGTCGGTGAACTGCTGGAGGGTGACGCGCTGGGCGGCGCTGCCGTCGCAGGTCTGCTGCACGATCAGGACACCGTCCGAGGTGCTGCCGTCCTGGGGCGCGAAGCACTTCCCGGAGTGGAGCGCGCGGATGGTGTAGGCGCCGGGGGCAACCCCCGCAACTGCCTTGCTCTGCGCGGGCGTGGCGGTGGCGGGCGCGGTGGCTCCCACGCCGGCGAGGGCGACCGACACGAGGCCGAAGACGGCGGACCGGAGGATGAGGGAACGAGACAAGGGCACACTCTCCACAAGGGACGATGAGGGTCAACTGCGGCAGGTCCGGGAATCAGGTGAACCCGGCATTCCACTACGCGGATATGAAGTATGACGAGCGAACCCTCTGTGGAGACGGGCGCGGAACGGCCCCTTTCGAGTGGACGCGGAACACCCGTACGACAGACACCCGCGCCATCGCGCACCCGCGCCGCCCGTCGTCTGTCCCGGAACCGGCGAGGCTCCGAGCCGCAGCGCCAGGAGCGCAGATGCCCGCGATCAACAAGTGCCAGGGATAGTGGAAGCCGCCAGTCGGGCCTCGTCGGCACCAGGGCACCGGGACAACAGCCGGGAACGCTCCCACTCCGCACACCTCTCCGCCGGCCCGCCGGCCGCTGCTCCGTGCTGTGCCCCTGCGACGGGTCTGGGTAGCCGGGGGTGTCGTGGGTTGTCCGCGCGGGCGTGGCCATGCGCGGGTGCATCGGCCCGGGCCGGGCGGGGGTTTCCCTCGTGCGGGTGGTTTGAGCGAGTGCGTGGCCGGTGCGGGGTGCTGCCGGGTGGAGAGTTGTGGGTATCAGTCGCTTTTCTGAAAGGCGTACTTCCGGTGAGCGTGTTCGAGCAGGTCGGCGCTGTGTCGGCGCGCCCATCTCTTCTGTCGTTGACGGGGATGAAGACCGCGGCATGAGGTGCGGGGCCGTGCGTGCGGTTGGCGCGAGCGGATTCCGTGGCCGGCCGGTGGGCGGTGAAGTGCCCGATGCGGAGGGTCGTGGATTGCGGGGTGTGGCGTGTTCCGTCACCCCCGGACAGGGGCGTGTCCCGTCCGGGAGACGCGGCTGGACAGGGGGGAAGGGGAGTGGGTATGAGGTTGTCGAGGGGTTGGCCGGGGCGGGTGGTTCCGGCTGTGGTGGCGGTGTTACTGGCCGCCGGCCTGACGGGTACGGCATCAGCGGCATCGCCACCGGAACCGCCGCTGGAGCGGGCGTCGTCGCCGGTTGCGCGGATCACGGGCGGGACGGGCGCGCCCGTGGGTGTGTCCCCGGACGAGGAGCCGCCGCGACCTCCTGGGACGCAGGTCGTGGGCGGGTCGGACGCTCCTGACGGCGCGTACCCGTATCAGGTCTCGCTACAGGCCAGGTATTCCACTGGGTGGTACCACATCTGCGGCGGGTCGATCATCGGCGCCCGGTGGGTGCTGACCGCGGCCCACTGCCTGGAGTCGACAGCCGGCGATCTGCGGGTGTACGCCGGGGCGAACAACCTGCCTCTTCAATACCTCGGCGAATTCCGGAATGTGCAGGAAACGATCCGTCACGAGGGCTACAACGGTTCCGCCGCCGGGCTGCCGAACGACATCGCGCTCCTGAAGCTGAGTGAACCGTATTACTTCACCCCGAAGATCCAGCCGATCGCACTCCCTGACCTCCCCGATCTCCTCGGTGGCAGCGCGATCCTGACCGGCTGGGGACGGACCACGGCGGGCGGCCCGAGGGCGGACATCCTCCAGCACGCCACGGTCAGCGTCCTGCCCGTCGCCAGCTGCCGGCTGCGCTGGCCGGATGGGAACCTGAGCCTGGTCAACCATCTGTGCACCTTCGACCGCGGTTCGGGTATCTCCGCGTGCCAGGGCGACAGCGGGGGCCCGCTGGCCCGGAACGGCAGGGTGATCGGCATCGTCAGCTGGGGCGTCTCCAACTGCAGCGGCAACTACCCGTCCGTCTACACCAACACCGGCGCGTACCGGTCCTGGATCAACGCCAAAACCGGCATCTGACCAGAACAGGAACCCCGAGGAGGAGCACCGCTCCCGCCCCGGCCCACCGTGATCCGCCCGGGGCCGGGCCTGCTCGCGAGGGACACCGAGTCCGGTCCGCGGAACGCCGAACCCACCGCCGCGTCACACGGCCGGGACCGGCGTCCCCCTCCGCGGGCCGCCGTTCCCTTGAGGGGGCTTCGTATGTACGGCACTCACGACGACGGCCGCCCCGTTCGGGGGCGGCCGTCGCTGCCGTGGCGGGAAATCACTCGCGCCGGTGGTGTCGGACGCCGTCCGCGTCGTCGATCTCCTGCGGGCGTTCGCGGACAGTCCGGAACTTCCCCGAGCGGGGGAGTGGTCCCCGCTTCCCCCGCGCGCCTGCGGGCGGGGCCGGGGCTCTGCCGACGGGGCGGCCACGCTCCCCCTCCCGCCGGTCAGGCGGGGTGGAAGAGGAAGGTGTCGTTCTTCGCCCCCGCGCCCCAGGAGTTGTGGGGGGCGTACTGGATGAGGTGGGTGTCGTCGGCGGTGCTCGCGTTGTATACGTGGAGGACGCGCCAGCGGTCGCGGTCGGTCCAGCCGCCGGTGCCGGTGCGCAGGACGCTCCCGGTCCAGGGGTGCTGGTCGTCGTGCGGGGTGAACCACTGGTTCCACCGGCCGTGGCAGGTGTGCTGGATGATCGGGGTGTAGGAGTCCTTGCTGTCGCCCTGGACGTCCCAGCACTTCCCGGACGCGGTTCTGAACAGGAAGGTGTTCGGCTCGTATCCGCCGGTCGCGACAAGGGTGACCCGCTGGGAGGGACGCCCGTCGCAGGGCTGCTGCACGATCAGAGCGCCGTCCGCGGCGCTGTTGCCCCGGGGGCCGAGGCATTTGCCCGAGTGCAGCACGCTCACCGTGTACGTACCCGCTCGCACGGCGGTCTCGGCTGCGGCCGTCGGCACCATGCCCGGTCCGAGGGCGGTCAGGGCGGCCAGGACGACCGCTGCCCTGAACACGGGTCGGGCAGTGGCGGACATGCGGTTCATGTCTTGCTCCTATGACAGTGGGGGCGGCGAAGAAGGGCCGCACGGCCCTGTGCCGCGGAGCCGGGGGGAAGTCCTGACGGCGGCCCTGTCAGAAGGCGACGATGAAGGGAGTCGGGCCACCGATGATGATCGGGCGGATCGCATCGGCGTCGCTCATGGGCGCTCCGCGGGAGCGGTTGTGGCGGGCGCGGACGCTGTGGGGTGGTCGGGTCTGTGGTGTGGTGGGGCGTTGGGGGTGTCCGGGGTGTGGTGTTCTTCGAGTTGCTGTACGCGTCGGGACAGTTCCTGTACCGCGGCGATGAGTACGCCCTGGGCGTCGACGGTGTCGATGGTGGTGTCGCGTTTGCCGTAGCCGAAGGCGGCGTGCCAGTCCTGGGCCATGGGGCCGATGTGGAGGCTGTCGGGGTCCCAGTCGTAGCGCCATTCGCTGATGGGGAGTTCGTCGAGGAGGGCGAGGATCTGTGCCCGGGTGAGGGGTTCGGTTCGCTCGGTCCTCGGGGGGCGGGGTCCGAAGAACGTCGAGACGATGCCGCGGACGTTGGCGATGATGCGCATGAACACTCCTGCCGGCGGGCGGTGACAGGCCGCCCACCGGCGGCAAGAGGGGCGTCGGTGTCAGGAGATGGGCGTGATGCCGTGCTTCACCCCACGATTCGAGGCGAGTCCGACGAGAATCGGGCTGACGCCGAGGGCGATGACAGTCTCGATCCAGCTCATGGGCGGCTCTCCGTTCTCTTTCTACTTTTGCTGTGCTTGCACGAACGGCTCACGGTAGGCGGCGCGCGGTCCGGCGGAGGGCGCGGTGCGACAAGAGTTCGCCCGGTCGGGTGAATCCGCAGGCGTTCACCTCCGGAGGCTCCTTGGTCAGTGGCACGGAGGCCGGGCTGGGGCTTCTCCTTCCTCTCGTTGGCCGTCGGCAGCAGCGTCCCTCAGGGGTGGTTCGGCGGACGTGGGCGGCCTACGGGGCGAGTGTCGGACCAGGCAAGGCAGCCCGCTTGCTTGTCTGACGGCGTCTTCACGGCCCCGGTGGCGCGGATGCCGCGGGCGCTCACGCCACCATGGCTCCCGGACGCGGGCACCGCCGCATCAGGCGAGCCGGTCGCCTTCAGCGGGTCGGCGGCGACGCCGTTCACGATCCGTTCGGTAACCGGAGCCGGTGGCCGTGCGCCACGGCGAACCGCGCGATCTTCGACAGCCCGATCACCCGCCCGGCGGGCCGGTATCCGGCGCTCACGGTGAGGGTCATGGGCTGGAGGTAGTGCTCGCACAGGGAGTTCACGGTGATCCCGGAGACGATGACGAGCTCGTCCCCGCCTACGGTCGCGGACTCGTGAGCCGTTCGGCTAGCCGGCGGGGGCCCGGAAACGCCCCAGGGGCCCCAAAGTCCCAGAGAAGTCCCACAGACGCCGCCGCACCCCCACTTGACCTACGTTTCAGCAGGTCAAGTGGGGGTGCGGCGGCGCCCATATGTCAAATGTCGCGGAAGATCTCGATCTGCGCGCCCACCGAGTTCAGCCGCTCGGCCAACTCCTCGTAGCCGCGGTTGATGACGTAGACGTTCCGCAGTACGGAGGTGCCCTCGGCGGCCATCATCGCGAGCAGGACCACCACCGCGGGGCGCAGGGCGGGCGGGCACATCATCTCGGCGGCGCGCCAGCGGGTGGGTCCCTCGACCAGGACGCGGTGGGGGTCGAGGAGCTGGAGCCGGCCGCCGAGGCGGTTGAGGTCGGTGAGGTAGATCGCCCGGTTGTCGTAGACCCAGTCGTGGATCAGGGTCTGGCCCTGGGCCGTCGCCGCGATCGCGGCGAAGAACGGGACGTTGTCGATGTTCAGGCCGGGGAACGGCATCGGGTGGATCTTGTCGATGGGCGCCTCCAGTTTGGAGGGGCGTACCGTCAGGTCGACCAGGCGGGTGCGGCCGTTGTCCGCCGTGTACTCGGTGGAGCGGTCGTGGTCGAGGCCCATCTCCTCCAGGACCGCCAGCTCGATCTCCAGGAACTCGATCGGGACCCGGCGGATCGTCAGCTCGGACTCGGTGACCACGGCGGCGGCCAGCAGGCTCATCGCCTCGACCGGGTCCTCGGAGGGGGAGTAGTCGACGTCCACGTCGATGGTGGGGACGCCGTGCACGGTGAGGGTCGTGGTGCCGATGCCCTCGACCTCGACGCCGAGCGCCTCCAGGAAGAAGCAGAGGTCCTGGACCATGTAGTTGGAGGAGGCGTTGCGGATGACCGTGACGCCGTCGTGGCGGGCGGCGGCCAGCAGCGCGTTCTCGGTCACCGTGTCGCCGCGTTCGGTCAGGACGATGGGCCGTCCGGCGGTGGCGGGGCGTTCGACCCGGGCGTGGTAGAGGCCCTCGGTCGCGGTGATGTCGAGCCCGAAGCGGCGGAGCGCGATCATATGCGGCTCGATGGTGCGGGTGCCCAGATCGCAGCCGCCCGCGTACGGCAGCCGGAAGTTGTCCACCCGGTGCAGCAGCGGCCCGAGGAACATGATGATCGAACGGGTCCGGCGGGCGGCGTCGGCGTCGATGGCGTCCAGGTCCAGCCGGGCCGGGGGCACGATCTCGAGATCCATGCCCTCGTTGATCCAGCGGGTCCGGACACCGATCGAGTTGAGGACCTCCAGAAGCCGGTAGACCTCCTCGATCCGGGCGACCCGGCGCAGCACCGTACGGCCCTTGTTGAGGAGGGAGCCGCAGAGCAGGGCGACACAGGCGTTCTTGCTCGTCTTGACGTCGATCGCGCCGGAGAGGCGCCGTCCGCCGACCACACGCAGATGCATGGGGCCCGCGTACCCCAGGGAGACGATTTCACTGTCGAGCGCTTCGCCGATGCGCGCGATCATCTCAAGGCTGATGTTCTGGTTACCGCGTTCAATGCGATTGACCGCACTCTGGCTGGTGCCGAGCGCTTCGGCGAGTTGGCTCTGTGTCCAGCCGCGATGCTGTCGGGCGTCACGGATGAGCCTGCCGATGCGTACGAGGTAGTCGTCTGCCATGCGGTAGAGGTTATCTCAGATATGAGATGAGGCGCGCGTTGGGGGTGTCAACCGGGTGAGCCCTACGCGCCGCGTCCGCCGCGCTTCTGACGCTCCGTCGGCGGCGGCGTCGCGGCAACCCGGGCGGACCGTTCGGGTGGTCCCGGACTTCTGCCCCTTGCCGGACAGGCTATTCCCGGCCGGATCGAAGGGGAAGAATTCCGCCATCCGGGAGCAGGGGAGGGTGTCACCTTTTGTTCGAGTGATCCCGATAAGTCGAAGGGGAGGGGCGAGGGAGTCATCCTCATATGGCGGAGCCTGTCGGATTTATCCCTAGGGGCATGGAGGGGCGGGGCATGCCGGATGTCACGTACCGGATGCCGCGTAGGGGTGGTGTTCCGGGTGCCGCCGTACGCCCCGGGGCGGGGCGTGGCCGCCACTCGCGGCCGGGGTGGCGGGGAGGGTGCGTCGCCGTCCGCCGGGTGTGACCGAGTACGCCCCGGCCGCCGGGGTCCCAGGTCGAGGGCGTGCGCGGGCATGCGGGGGCACCCCCGTGAGGCGCCACGGGGGTGCCCGCGCATGACCGCGACGCGGCGATGTACTAGAGTTATCTCGACATCGAGATAACTGCCCGGGCGTACCGCAGTCGCCATCCCGGTAAGGGTTACCTAACTAAGCCCTACCTTAGCGGATCGATGAGGGGCCATGGCGGCAGCATGACGTAGTACGCGCACATTGATGAAGGAGACTGTCGTGTCGGCGAACAGCTTCGACGCCCGCAGCACGCTGCGCGTGGGCGACGAGTCGTACGAAATCTTCCGGCTGGACAAGGTCGAGGGCTCCGCGCGGCTGCCCTACAGCCTGAAGGTGCTGCTGGAGAATCTGCTCCGCACCGAGGACGGCGCGAACATCACCGCCGACCACATCCGGGCGCTCGGTGGCTGGGACTCCCAGGCCCAGCCGAGCCAGGAGATCCAGTTCACGCCGGCCCGCGTCATCATGCAGGACTTCACCGGTGTCCCCTGTGTCGTCGACCTCGCCACCATGCGCGAGGCCGTCAAGGAGCTGGGCGGCGACCCGGCGAAGATCAACCCGCTGGCCCCGGCCGAGCTGGTGATCGACCACTCCGTCATCGCCGACAAGTTCGGCACCCGCGACTCGTTCGCCCAGAACGTCGAGCTGGAGTACGGCCGCAACAAGGAGCGCTACCAGTTCCTGCGCTGGGGCCAGACCGCCTTCGACGAGTTCAAGGTCGTCCCGCCCGGCACCGGCATCGTCCACCAGGTGAACATCGAGCACCTGGCCCGTACGGTCATGGTCCGCAACGGCCAGGCGTACCCGGACACCCTCGTCGGCACCGACTCCCACACCACCATGGTCAACGGCCTCGGTGTGCTCGGCTGGGGCGTCGGCGGCATCGAGGCCGAGGCCGCGATGCTCGGCCAGCCGGTCTCCATGCTCATCCCGCGGGTCGTCGGCTTCAAGCTGACCGGCGAGCTGACCCCCGGCACCACCGCCACCGACCTGGTGCTCACCATCACCGAGATGCTGCGCAAGCACGGTGTCGTCGGCAAGTTCGTGGAGTTCTACGGTGAGGGCGTGGCCGCCACGTCGCTCGCCAACCGCGCCACGATCGGCAATATGTCCCCCGAGTTCGGCTCCACCGCCGCGATCTTCCCGATCGACGGCGAGACGCTGAACTACCTGCGTCTGACCGGCCGCTCCGCGCAGCAGGTCGCGCTGGTCGAGGCGTACGCCAAGGAGCAGGGCCTCTGGCTGGACCCGGCCGCCGAGCCCGACTTCTCGGAGAAGCTGGAGCTGGACCTCTCCACGGTCGTCCCGTCGATCGCCGGTCCGAAGCGCCCGCAGGACCGGATCGTGCTGGCGAACGCCGCCGAGCAGTTCGCCCAGGACGTCCGCAACTACGTCGACGACGACGAGGAGGCGGGCAAGGAGTCCTTCCCGGCCTCCGACGCCCCGGCCGCCGCCAACGGTGTGCCGTCGCGCCCGACGCTGGTCACGGCCCCCGACGGGTCGACGTACGAGATCGACCACGGTGCCGTCACCGTCGCCGCGATCACCTCCTGCACCAACACCTCCAACCCGTACGTGATGGTCGCCGCCGCCCTGGTGGCGAAGAAGGCGGTCGAGAAGGGCCTCACCCGCAAGCCGTGGGTGAAGACGACCCTCGCCCCGGGCTCCAAGGTCGTCACCGACTACTTCGACAAGGCGGGCCTGACCCCCTACCTCGACAAGGTCGGCTTCAACCTGGTCGGCTACGGCTGCACCACCTGCATCGGGAACTCCGGCCCGCTGCCGGAGGAGGTCTCCAAGGCCGTCAACGAGCACGACCTGGCCGTCACCTCGGTGCTCTCCGGCAACCGCAACTTCGAGGGCCGGATCAACCCCGACGTCAAGATGAACTACCTGGCGTCCCCTCCGCTGGTCGTCGCCTACGCCCTCGCCGGTTCCATGAAGGTCGACATCACCCGGGACGCCCTGGGCATCGACCAGGACGGCAAGCCGGTCTACCTCCAGGACATCTGGCCCTCCGAGGCCGAGGTGAACGACGTCGTCGCCAACGCCATCGGCGAGGACATGTTCAACAAGTCCTACCAGGACGTCTTCGCCGGAGACGCCCAGTGGCAGGCGCTGCCGATCCCGACCGGCAACACCTTCGAGTGGGACGCCGAGTCCACCTACGTCCGCAAGCCCCCGTACTTCGAGGGCATGGCGATGGAGCCGTCCCCGGTCACCGACATCGTCGGCGCCCGGGTGCTCGCCAAGCTGGGCGACTCGGTCACCACCGACCACATCTCCCCGGCCGGTGCCATCAAGGCCGACACCCCGGCCGGCAAGTACCTCACGGAGCACGGCGTCGAGCGCCGCGACTTCAACTCCTACGGTTCCCGCCGGGGCAACCACGAGGTCATGATCCGCGGCACCTTCGCCAACATCCGGCTGCGGAACCAGATCGCGCCGGGCACCGAGGGCGGCTTCACCCGCGACTTCACCCAGGCGGACGCGCCGGTGTCGTTCATCTACGACGCCTCCCGCAACTACATCGAGCAGGGCACCCCGCTGGCGATCCTGGCGGGCAAGGAGTACGGCTCCGGCTCGTCCCGCGACTGGGCCGCCAAGGGCACCGCGCTGCTCGGCGTCAAGGCCGTCATCGCCGAGTCGTACGAGCGTATCCACCGCTCGAACCTGATCGGCATGGGTGTCCTCCCGCTCCAGTTCCCGGAGGGCGCGAGCGCCGAGGCCCTGGGCCTGACCGGCGAGGAGACCTTCTCCTTCACCGGTGTGACCGAGCTGAACAACGGCACCACCCCGCGCACCGTCAAGGTCACCACCGACACCGGCGTGGAGTTCGACGCGGTCGTCCGGATCGACACCCCCGGCGAGGCGGACTACTACCGCAACGGCGGCATCATGCAGTACGTCCTGCGGAACCTGATCCGCGGCTGACGCGGTCGCGGACCACGGTCCGCGACCCGAGTACCGGTACGACGAGGGCCGTATCCCCGGGGCGAACTCCCGGGGGTGCGGCCCTTCGCCGTGCCCGCAGAGGCGTGCCCGAGGGCCGGGAAAAGGGGAGCCTCCCGGGCGCCTCCGGGGTGCGTCCGGGGGCGCCCCGGACGCCGTACCGGGCCCGTGTCGGGCCCGGATCCAAGAGTCCGGTTCCGGGCCGCCGTACGGCCGGACACAGCAGCCCCTGAGGCCGGACACCAGGGCCCGTACGGGGTTCGTACGGCCGGGGCGGCGGAGGTCAACGGGGCCCGAAGCGGGCGTCCGGGGCCGGGTGCGGGGTGCCGGACCAGGGGCGTACGCGACCGGGAACCGGAGGCGCTCCGAGCCGGACCGGGGCACGTTCCGCCCCGGGATCACCATCGAAATCCGACCGGTCGCACAGCTATTTCCAGCCACTTTCGCACCGGTGTGGATCGGCCGCGTCCTCCTGCGGTCCGCCCGAATCACGGCATTCGTCGCCCCGGTGAGTCTCGGTGAACCCCGGCGATCCGTTCTCCGGCAGTGCCCGAATTCCCCCGTCGAATGCACTCTTGGGGCTTGATAGCCGTTTCTTTCCGTCCGCCCCGTCTTTCCCGCTATTGCTCTGCTCCGGCGGCGGATCGGCCGGGGCGCGGAAGGGCTGTCGATCATGGTGATCGGGATATTGGCAACGTTGTCCGAATGCCCGGAGCGACCCAATGCGGAGGCGGGTGCCCGGCCGTGTCAAGAGTGCCGGTGCGATGTCGGGGCGCAATAGCGGCGCGATGTGCTTGGAATCAGCCATTCCGCCAAGAACGATCTGGTCATACCCGCCTTCGCATGTCAGGCGGGTGTCAGCGGGATGTCCCACGTCCGGGGCGGGGGAGATATCCGTACGGTCTCAACTAGGGAAAGACTGACGATGAACCTTGCTCTTGATCTTGCTCCCCCTGAGGGAAGTGGACTATACCTGTCGGCGTCCGAGCGGGTGTCCGACGACACCGCCCGGGCCAGGGGGAACGGGCGGGTGGGCCGCCGTGTGCCGTTAACGCGATGACCACCGCCGGGGCTCCCGAAGAAAGGTGCACTACCCAAGCTTTACTGAGTTTCCTGCGGGAAATCACAGCAATTCACCGCGGTGTGCGGAGCCCTGCGCCGGGAGGCGTGACGGACGGGCGACTTGTTCACCGCCTGAGTCCTGATGAAGGCGAGGACTTGAGCATGGGATCCACCTCCGTCCACGAGAACGGCGGTCTCGGCCGTCGGAAGCTGATGAAGCGCTCCGCGGCGCTGGGCCTGATGACCGTACCCGCAGTGGGCTTCCTGTCCTCCTGTGCCAGCGGCGACGGCGACAAGGAGAAGGAGACGAAGGGCACGAAGTCCGAGAAGAACCCACTGGCGGTCAATGAGACGGCCGGACTCGACTTCGTGCTCTTCAACGGCGGCTTCGGCGACCAGTACGCCCGGGACGCCGTCAAGGTCTACGAGAAGAACTTCCCCAAGGCGAAGGTGAAGTTCCACGCCACCCAGGCGATCCAGACCGAGCTGCAGCCGCGCTTCAACGGCGGCACCCCGCCGGACCTGATCGACAACTCCGGCAAGGAACAGATGGACATGGGCGTCCTGGTCGCCCAGAAGCAGCTGCACGACCTCACCGAGCTGCTGGACGCGCCCTCCTACGACGACCCGAAGAAGAAGGTCCGCGACACCCTGCGGCCGGGCATCGTCGAGATGGGCCAGTTCGAGGGCTCCCCGGTGTGGATGCTCTATTACGCCTACACCGTCTACGGCGTCTGGTACTCGCAGAAGCTGCTCAACTCGCTCGACGCCGAGTACCCCGAGACCTGGGACCAGATGCTGGCGGTCTGCGAGAAGGCGAAGAAGAAGGGCATCGCCGGCTGGACCTACGCCGGTGTCCACCCGTACTACATCCCCTTCACGCTCTACCCGATGATCGCCAAGCGCGGCGGCCCGGACGTCATCAAGGCGATCGACAACCTGGAGCCGAACGCCTGGAAGCACCCCGCGGTCAAGGACTGCTTCGAGCGGTACTACGAGCTGAAGAAGAAGGGATACGTCCTCGACGGCACCCCCGGTCTGGACCACATCCAGTCGCAGACCAAGTGGACCGAGGGCAAGGCGCTGTTCATCCCCAACGGCTCCTGGGTGGAGAACGAGGCGGCGAACACCATGCCGAAGGACTTCGACCTGGCCGTCAGCGCCCCCACCGGCATCGACTCCAGCGACAAGATGCCCTTCGGTACCCTCTGGGCCTCCGGCGGCGAGCCGTTCATCGTCCCCTCCAAGGCGAAGAACAAGGCCGGCGGCATGGAGCAGCTCCGGATCATGCTCGGTGCCGACTCGTCGCGGAACTTCACCAAGGCCGTGAAGTCGCTGAGCGCGTTCGACGGCGGTACCGACGGCATCGAGCTGACCCCGGGCATGAAGTCCGTCGTCGCCGCCCTTGAGAAGGCCGGTACGAATGTGGTCAACCCGCGGCTCGGAGACTGGTACGCGGCGCTTCAGAAGGAGAAGATCGGTGCGGCTCTGGGTGAGCTGATGGCGGGCCGGATCACCCCGGCCGAGGCCATCAAGAAGGCCCAGAAGGTCGCCGACGAGACCGCCAAGGACGACTCCATCAAGAAGTTCAAGCGCCAGTGAACCCTGTCGGGGCCCCGTCCGGCCGACCGGGGACGGGGCCCCGGCTCTCCACACGGCACCAGCGGTGCTTTCCGAGGGAAGATCGGGGTCGGTAGGAAATGCAGCACGGTAAGTACCGTTTCATCGCGGGGTTCCTGGTAGTCCCCCTGGCGCTCTACGCGCTCTTCGTCATCTGGCCGTTCATCCAGTCGATCTACTACTCGTTCACGAACTGGACGGGACTCAGTCCCGAATTCTCGATGGTCGGCTTCGACAACTACACCAGGATGTTCGAGGACGACGTCTTCTGGAAGTCGCTCCAGCACAGTCTGACGTTCGCCGTGGCGCTGCCACTGGTGACGATCGGCCTGGCACTGTTCTTCGCCTTTATGATCAATGTCGGCGGGCGGCGGCGCAAGGGTGCGGCGGTCACCGGAGTCCGGGGTTCGGGCTTCTACAAGATCGTGTACTTCTTCCCGCAGGTCCTTTCGATCGCGATTGTGGCCCTGCTCTTCAAGTTCGCGTACAACCCGGCCGACGGGGCCATCAACACCGCGTTGAAGACCTTCGGCATCGGTGCCCAGCCGCAGTGGCTGGGAGACCCCGATCTGGCGCTGATCTGTGTGATGGTCGTCCTCGTCTGGTCGACCGTGGGATTCTTCGTGGTCCTCTTCTCCGCGGGCATGGCCTCCATCCCCCGGGACTTCTACGAGGCGGCCCTGCTCGACGGCGCCAGCCGCTTCACCACCTTCTTCAAGATCACCCTGCCGCTGCTCTGGGACACCGTGCAGTCCGGGTGGATCTATATGGGCATCCTCGCGCTCGGCGCCGAGTCCTTCGCGGTGGTCCAGATCATGACGGTCGGCCCCAGCGGCGGCGGACCCGACTACTCGACCATCGTCATGCCGCTGTACGTGTACCAGAAGGCATTCCGCGACGGCCAGGCCGCCTACGCGACGACCATCGGTGTCGCCCTCCTCTTCGTCACCCTGCTCTTCGCGGCCGCGGTGATGCGACTGGGTCGGCGCGAGCGGCTGGAGTACTGAGATGAAGACGACTGACACCACGGCCGAGGGTGTGGCCGGTGACGGGCCCGAGCTGACGAAGACGACCGACGTGCCGGAGCCGGCGGCTCCCGTCCGCCGGACGGGGAAGTCCGAGGGCGGCGTCCTCAATGTCTTCTCCCACGGTGTGCTGGTCATCTGGGCGATCCTGGTGGTGCTGCCGCTGCTCTGGGCGGTGATGTCCTCCTTCAAGACGGACAAGGCGATCTTCACCACGCCGTGGTCGCTGCCGGACAGCCTCCAGCTCGACAACTGGTCCCGGGCCTGGAACGAGGCCCGGATGAGCGACTACTTCTTCAACACCATTCTGGTGGTGGGGGGTTCGCTGATCGGGACGCTGCTGCTGGGATCGATGGCGGCCTACGTCCTGGCCCGGTTCGAGTTCCCCGGCAACCGGTTCATCTACTTCCTCTTCATCGGAGGAATGAGCTTCCCGGTGATCCTGGCGCTGGTGCCGCTGTTTTACGTCCTTCAGAACATGTCCATGCTGAACACCCTGCATGGACTGATCCTGGTGTACATCGCCTACTCGCTCCCGTTCACCGTCTTCTTCCTGACGGCGTTCTTCCGAACGCTGCCGACCTCGGTGGCGGAGGCGGCGTTCATGGACGGGGCCTCGCACACCCGGACGTTCTTCCAGGTCATGCTGCCGATGGCGAAGCCCGGACTGATCAGTGTCGGGATCTTCAATTTCCTCGGACAGTGGAATCAGTATCTGCTGCCGACGGTGTTGAACACCGATCCGGACCGGAAGGTGCTCTCCCAGGGGCTGGTCCAGCTCGCGGTCAGCCAGGGATACAAAGGTGACTACTCCGGTCTCTTCGCCGGACTGGTGATGGCGATGCTGCCGGTACTCGCCGCGTACATCATCTTCCAGCGGCAGGTGGTGGCCGGTCTGACGGCCGGCGCGCTGAAGTAGCCCGTACGGAAGAACCGGCCCGCGCCCCTCGGGGCGCCCCAGGCCCGACGCCCCCGGCTGATGTCCCGCCGGGGGCGTCGACGCGTTCCGCCCCGCCGCCCCGGAGCACCGCCCCGCCGCCCCGCCGCGAGCGGTGTCCCGGGACCGGTCCGGCCCTCCGCCCCTTGACGCCATTCCCCCGCCCGGGTCAGCTTGGAGTTCACAAGTTGTACGCATTCGGCGGGAGTGGTGGGTCGTGGAGACTCCGGGTTCGCAGACGTCCCTGCACCGGGCCAATCTGGAGCGGGTCGTCCGGGCCGTCCGGATGGCGGGCTCGCTCACCCAGGCCGAGATCGCCCGGAGTACCGGACTCTCCGCCGCCACCGTCTCCAATATCGTCCGCGAGCTGAAGGAGAGCGGCACCGTCGAGGTCACCCCCACCTCGGCGGGCGGCCGGCGGGCCCGGTCCATCTCCCTCAGCGCCGCCGCCGGGGTCGTCGTCGGGGTCGACTTCGGCCATACCCATCTCCGGGTCGCCGTCGCCGACCTCGCCCACCAGGTGCTCGCCGAGGACTCCGAACCGCTCGATGTGGACTCGTCGGCCGACGGCGGCTTCGACCGGGCCGAACGGATGGTCACCCGGCTGATCGCCGCCACCGGGACCGGCCCGGAGCAGGTCCTCGGCGTCGGGCTGGGCGTACCGGGACCCATCGACGGCGAGTCCGGGGTGATCGGCTCCACCTCGATGCTGCCGGGCTGGGTGGGCTCCAACCCGGGCAAGGAGATGTCGGACCGGCTCGGCGTCCCGGTCCATGTGGACAACGACGCCAATCTGGGGGCCCTGGGCGAACTGGTCTGGGGCGCCGCCCGGGGCGTCGCCGACCTCGCCTACATCAAGGTCGCGGGCGGCGTCGGCGCCGGACTGGTGATGGGCGGCCGGATCTACCGGGGCCCCGGCGGCACCGCGGGCGAGATCGGCCATCTCACCCTCGACGAGTCCGGTCCGGTCTGCCGCTGCGGCAACCGCGGCTGTCTGGAGACCTTCGCCGCCGTACGGTACGTACTGCCGCTGCTCCACCCCGTCCACGGCCCCGGGCTCACCATCGACCGGGTGGTACGGCTCGCCCGGAGCGGGGACCCCGGCTGCGCCCGGGTGATCGCCGACACGGGACGGCATCTGGCCGTCGGCGTGGGGGCGCTCTGCAATCTGCTCAACCCCCGGGTGGTGGTGGTCGGCGGGGAGATCGCCGAGGCGGGTGAGGTGCTGCTCGCCCCGCTTCGCGCGGCGCTGACCAGGTACGCCATTCCCAGCGCCGCCCAGCGGCTCACCGTGGTCAAGGGCGCGCTGGGCGCCCGGGCCGAGGTGCTGGGCGCGGTGGCGCTGGTACTGAGCGAGATGGGGGACTCGGCCCTGGTCGGGCGAACCACCGCCGGAGGGTGAGAAGCATTCACTTAGAGAACGGATGGCACCGTTGTCATCTCGTTAATGATTTACTCCTTGACCCTGCGGATACGGCCGAGTTGACTGCCTGTCACCTCGGCCGCAATGACGCGGCCGCGTCAGGAGGTAACGATGAACGCTCGGCTGAGTCGTGTCGTGTCCACCGCCTTATCCGCCGCCGCGGCCCTGGCCCTGACCGCCTGCGGCAGTGCCAAGGAGTCCGGGGACGAGGAGGGCGGCCGGGCCACCGGTACCAGGGCCGCGAAGGGCGACGGCATCGCCGTCGGCCTGCTCCTCCCGGAGAATCAGACCGCCCGCTACGAGAAGTTCGACAAACCCCTGATCGAGAAGCGGATCAGTGAGCTGACCAATGGCCGGGGCGAGGTCGTCTACGCCAACGCCAAACAGGACGCGAGTCTGCAGAGCCAGCAGATCGACACCATGATCACCAACAAGGTCGACGTCCTGGTGCTCGACGCGGTGGACTCCAGGGCCGTCGCGGGCGGGGTCCGCAAGGCGAAGGAGGCCGGGATCCCGGTGGTCGCCTACGACCGGCTGGCCGAGGGCCCGATCGACGCCTACACCTCCTTCGACAACGAGGAGGTCGGCCGGGTCCAGGCCGAGGCGCTGCTCGCCGCCCTCGGCGACCGGGCGAAGTCGGGCCGGATCGTGATGATGAACGGCTCCGTCACCGATCCCAACGCCGCCCTTTACAAGAAGGGCTCCCATGCCGTCCTCGACGGCAAGGTGACCATCGGCCGGGAGTACGACACCAAGGAGTGGAAGCCCGAGAACGCCAACTCCAATATGGAGAGCGCCATCACGGCCCTCGGCAAGGACGAGATCATCGGCGTCTACTCGGCCAACGACGGTATGGCGGGCGGCGTCATCACCGCCCTGAAGGCCGCCGGTTTCGAGAAGCTGCCACCGGTGACCGGGCAGGACGCCGAACTCGCCGCCGTCCAGCGGATCGTCGCCGGTGAGCAGTACCAGAGCGTCTACAAGCCCTACGCGGGCGAGGCGAACGCCGCCGCCGAGATGGCCGTCGCCCTGGCCCGGGGCCGTGATCTGGGGACCGTCGCCAAGGACTCGGTCGACAGCCCCACGACCCGGGACATCCCCGCGGCCCTGGTGGAGGTGACATCTCTGACCAGGGAGAACGTCCGGGAGACCGTCGTCGAGGACGGTATCTACACCATCGCCGAGATCTGTACCGACAAGTACCGCGCCGCCTGTGACGCGCTCGGGCTGAAGTAGCCCGGTCCCCGGCGCCCGGCGCGTCCCCCCGGGGCCGCCGGACCCACAGCACCCGTACTCGTACCGCGGCCCCGCCCCGCCCGGCCGGGCCCGGTGTGCACCCCGCCGGTCAGGCGGCGAAGGAGTTGGTCGATATGTCCGCAGTGCCGGTACTGGCGTTACGCCGGGTCTCGAAGCGCTTCGGCGCCGTCCGGGCCCTGACCGAGGTGGACCTCGAAGTCCACGCGGGCGAGGTGGTCGCCCTGGTCGGCGACAACGGGGCCGGGAAGTCGACCCTGGTCAAGATGATCGCCGGGGTCCACCCCGTGGACGGCGGGACCGTCGAATGGCGGGGCGGTCCGGTCCGGATCGAGGATCCGCACGACGCCCAGGAGCTGGGCATCGCCACCGTCTACCAGGATCTGGCGCTCTGCGACAATCTCGATGTCGTCGGCAATCTCTTCCTCGGCCGGGAGCTGAGACGCTCCGGCGTACTGGACGAGATCGAGATGGAACGCCGCTCCCACGAGCTGCTGACCACCCTCTCCATCCGGATCCCGAGTGTCCGGATCCCCGTAGCGTCGCTCTCCGGCGGCCAGCGCCAGACCGTGGCCATCGCCCGGTCCCTGCTGGGCGAGCCCCGGCTGGTGATCCTGGACGAGCCCACCGCCGCCCTGGGCGTCGAGCAGACCGCCCAGGTACTCGATCTGGTGGAACGGCTCCGGACCCGCGGCCTGGCGATCCTGCTGATCAGCCACAACCTGGCGGACGTCCAGGCGGTCGCCGACCGGGTCGCGGTGCTCCGGCTCGGCCGGAACAACGGGACCTTCACCATCGGCGACGCCACCCGGGAGGACATCGTCGCCGCGATCACCGGCGCCGCCGAGAACGCGGTCACCCGGCGGGCCGCCCGGACCGAGGGGGCCGTCCGATGACCGCGGGACCGACACCCCCGTCGGGCGGTGCGTTCCCGGCCGGGGCGCCCGTACGGAAGACGTCCCCGGCCGGGAGCGGCGACCGGACCCGGCCGCCCTCGTCCGGCGCCCCGGCCGCCGCGCCGGACGCGATCACCGCCGTCGACCCCCGGCTGCTCGTCCGCGAGCGGGGGTTCGCCGGATACGCCGCCGAGTTCCGGCGCCGGATGCGCTCCGGCGAACTGGGCTCCGTACCGGTCGTGGTCGGTCTGATCGTGATCTGGACGACCTTCCAGATCCTGAATCCGGCGTTCATGTCGGCCCAGAACGTCTCCCATATCTCCGTCGACATCGCGGGCACCGGCCTGATCGCGGTCGGGGTGGTCTTCGTTCTGCTGCTGGGCGAGATCGACCTCTCCGTGGGTTCGGTCAGCGGACTCGCGGGCGCGGCCTTCGGCGTACTGAACATCACCCACGGGGTGCCCGAGTGGCTCGCCCTGATCCTGGCCGTGCTGTCGGGCACGGCGGCGGGGGTGGTCCACGGCTTCTTCTTCGCCCGGATCGGGGTCCCCGCCTTCGTGGTGACCATGGCCGGTCTGCTGGCCTGGAACGGGCTGATGCTCCAGATCCTGGGCGCCAACGGCACCATCAACCTGGACGACACCGGACTGGTCGCCGGGCTCACCACCCACTACTTCTCCGACATCGCCGCCGCCTACGGTCTGGCGACCCTCGCCGTCGCCGGATACGGCGCCGCCGCCCTCCTGGGCGCCCGCGGACGGGAGGCGGCCGGGGTGCCGTCCCGGCCGCCGGGCGAGCTGCTGCTGCGGACGGCGCTGCTGGCGGCCGTCTGCTATCCGGTCGCGTACCTCCTCAATCAGCACAAGGGCCTGCCGCTCGCCCTGGTGATCTTTCTGGCGGTGGTGGCCGGGACCGACTTCGTGCTCCGGCGGACCGTCTTCGGCCGGCGGGTCTTCGCCCTCGGCGGCGGGATCGAGGCGTCCCGGCGGGCCGGGATCGATGTGGCCGCCGTCCGGATCGCGGTCTTCGCGATCGCCGGAACCCTGGCCGCGTCCGGCGGACTGATGCTCGCCTCCAAGATCAACGCGGCGAACCAGGGCGCGGGCTCCGGCGATCTGCTGATGTCCTCCATCGCCGCCGCCGTGATCGGCGGTACCAGCCTCTTCGGCGGCCGGGGCCGGACCTGGTCCGCCCTGCTCGGGGTGCTGGTGATCGTCTCGATCCAGAAGGGGCTCCAGCTGGAGAGCATCGCCGAACCCGTGAAGTACATGATCACCGGTGGGGTGCTGCTGGCCGCCGTGGTGATCGACTCCGTCTCCCGCCGTACGCAGCAGGCGGCGGGCCGGGCCTGACAACCCGGGCCCCGCCCCCGGCGCGGCCCGGGGCCCGGCGGGCCGTACGGCGTCCGGGGCCGTACGACGCGCGCGGGGCCGGGCACCGTACCGTACGGAACCCGACACTCCGGACCACCCGGAACGCCGCCCTCCGGCGGCCGGGCCCGCCACCCCCGCCCCGGCGGCCCGCCGCGCCCGGCCCGGCCGGGGCCGCCACGCCCGGGCGGCGCTGAGACGTGCCTCACACCATCCGGTGAACGGCCCGGTGGCACCGTTCACCCACAGGGGCGTTCAGTTGTTCGTGAGGTGACAGCCCGCCCCTTCGGTCGCGCCGCACCGCCCAAACACTAGACTCGGTCAGATCACCGGCTCGACGGCGACGACACGACCAGCTCATACGCCCAGCTCAACACGCAAGGAGGCACGGGTGACGCTGCTTACCCGTATCAGGGGACCGCGCGATCTGGACACGCTCAGCCCGGAGCAGCTGGTTCAGCTGGCCGCGGAGATCCGGACCTTCCTCGTGGACGCGGTCGCCAAGACCGGCGGCCACCTCGGACCCAACCTGGGTGTGGTCGAGCTGACCATCGCCCTGCACCGGGTCTTCGACTCCCCGAAGGACCGGATCCTCTGGGACACCGGCCACCAGAGCTATGTGCACAAGCTGCTCACCGGCCGCCAGGACTTCTCCCGCCTGAAGATGAAGGGCGGCCTCTCCGGCTACCCCTCCCAGGCCGAGTCCGACCACGACGTCATCGAGAACTCGCACGCCTCCACCGTCCTCGGCTGGGCCGACGGCCTCGCCAAGGCGAACGAGGTGCTGAAGAAGGACGACCACGTGGTGGCCGTCATCGGCGACGGCGCCCTCACCGGCGGCATGGCCTGGGAGGCGCTGAACAACATCGCCGCCGCCAAGGACCGCCCCCTGGTGATCGTGGTCAACGACAACGAGCGCTCCTACGCCCCGACCATCGGCGGCCTCGCCAACCATCTGGCGACCCTGCGCACCACCGACGGCTACGAGCGGTTCCTCGCCCGCGGCAAGGACATCCTCGGCCGCACCCCCGTCGTCGGCAAGCCGCTCTACGAGACCCTGCACGGCGCCAAGAAGGGCCTCAAGGACTTCATCGCCCCGCAGGGCATGTTCGAGGACCTCGGCCTGAAGTACGTCGGCCCCATCGACGGGCACGACATCGACGCCCTGGAGTCCGCCCTGGCCCGCGCCAAGCGGTTCAACGGCCCGGTGATCATCCACTGCCTGACCGAGAAGGGCCGCGGCTACCAGCCCGCCCTCCAGGACGAGGCCGACCGGTTCCACGCCGTCGGCAAGATCCACCCCGACACCGGTCTGCCCATCGCCTCCTCCGGCCTCGACTGGACCTCCGTCTTCGGTGAGGAAATGGTCAAGCTGGGCGAGGAGCGGCCCGATGTGGTGGCGATCACCGCCGCCATGCTCCAGCCCGTCGGCCTGGAGAAGTTCGCCAAGGCGTTCCCCGACCGGGTCTACGACGTCGGTATCGCCGAGCAGCACGGCGCGGCCTCCGCCGCCGGACTCGCCACCGGCGGGGTGCACCCCGTCTTCGCGGTCTACGCGACCTTCCTCAACCGCGCCTTCGACCAGGTCCTGATGGATGTCGCCCTGCACCGCTGCGGGGTCACCTTCGTGCTCGACCGGGCCGGGATCACCGGCACCGACGGCCCCTCCCACAACGGGATGTGGGACATGTCGATCCTCCAGGTCGTCCCCGGGCTGCGGATCGCCGCCCCGCGCGACGCCGACCAGGTCCGGGCCCAGCTCCGGGAGGCCGTCAGCGTCGACGACGCGCCCACCGTGGTGCGCTTCTCCAAGGGCGCGGTGGGCCCCGCGGTCAAGGCCGTCGGCCGGATCGGCGGGATGGACGTCCTGCGCGAGCCCGGCACGGACACCCCGGACGTGCTGCTGGTCTCCGTCGGCGCGCTCGCCCCGATGTGCCTGGAGATCGCCGCCCTCCTCGACCGGCAGGGCATCTCCACGACGGTGATCGACCCCCGCTGGGTCAAGCCCGTCGACGAGGCGATCGTGCCGCTGGCCGACCGCCACCGGGTCGTGGTCACCGTCGAGGACGGCGTCCGCACCGGCGGGGTGGGCGCCTCGGTCGCCCAGGCCCTGCGGGACGCGCAGATCGACGTACCGCTGCGCGACTTCGGTATCCCGCCGCGGTTCCTCGACCACGCCTCGCGGGCCGAGCTGCTGACCGAGATCGGGCTGACGGCGCCGGACATCGCCCGGCAGGTCACCGGTCTGGTCGCCCGGCTCGACGGCACGGTCGACGCGGCCGAAGCGGCCCCGGAAGAGGCCGGGGCGGTCGAACCCGTCCGGGACTGACATCCAGGACCGACATGTGATGGGCCGGGCGGAAACACCCCTGACGGGTGGTTCTACCGGCCCATTCGCGTGAAACCCAGCCGTACCGGACCCCGGTGGACCACAGGTCGTCCCGATCATGTCGGGACGACAGATCTGGAGGTCCACGGTGAGTACTCAGACCGGCCCCGCGCCCAGGCCGGGCGCGTTCCGTACGAAGACCGTCGAGCAGTCCATCCGGGACACCGAGGAGCCGGAACACGCGCTCAGGAAGTCCCTCTCCGCGCTCGATCTCACGGTCTTCGGCGTCGGAGTCATCATCGGTACCGGCATCTTCGTGCTGACCGGGGCCGTGGCCAAGGAGAACGCGGGCCCCGCCACCGCCCTCGCCTTCGTCGCCGCCGGGATCGTCTGCGCGCTGGCCGCCCTCTGCTACGCCGAGTTCGCGTCCACCGTGCCGGTCGCCGGATCCGCCTACACCTTCGCCTACGCCTCCCTCGGCGAACTCCCCGCCTGGATCATCGGCTGGGACCTCGTCCTGGAATTCGCCCTCGGTACGGCGGTGGTCGCCGTCGGCTGGTCCGGCTATCTGCGGTCCCTGATGGACAACATCGGCTGGCAGCTCCCCGACGCCCTCGCCGGGACCAACGACGTCACCGGCTTCGGTTTCGACCTGATGGCGTTTCTGCTGGTCCTGGCTCTGACCGTGGTTCTGGTCCTGGGCATGAAGCTCTCGGCCCGGGTCACCGGACTGATCGTGGCGATCAAGCTCGCGGTGGTGCTGATCGTGATCATCGCCGGATCGTTCTTCATCAAGGCGGCCAACTACGACCCCTTCATCCCCCCGGCCGAGCCGCAGACCGGCGGTTCCGGACTCCAGGAACCCCTGGTCCAGCTGCTGTTCGGCTACGCGCCCACGAACTTCGGTGTGATGGGCATCTTCACCGCCGCGTCCATCGTCTTCTTCGCCTTCATCGGCTTCGACGTGGTCGCCACCGCCGCCGAGGAGACCCGGCTGCCGCAGCGCGACATGCCCCGCGGCATCCTGGGCTCCCTGCTCATCTGTACCGTGCTCTACGTCGCCGTGTCCCTGGTCGTCACCGGGATGCAGCACTACTCGGAGCTCTCCATCGACGCCCCGCTCGCCGACGCCTTCAAGGCCACCGGCCACCCCTGGTACGCGGGCGTCATCAGCTTCGGCGCCGTCATCGGACTGATGTCGGTCTGCCTGATCCTGCTGCTGGGCCAGACCCGGGTGTTCTTCGCGATGAGCCGGGACGGGCTGCTGCCCCGCTTCTTCTCCCGTACCCACCCCACCTTCCGCACCCCCTACCGCGCCACCGTCCTCCTCGGCGTCGCCATCGCGGTCATCGCGGGCTTCACCAACATCCAGGAGCTGGCGGTCCTGGTGAACATCGGCACCCTCTTCGCCTTCGTCGTGGTCGCCCTGGGCGTACTGATCCTCCGCCGCACCCGCCCCGACCTGCCCCGCGCCTTCCGCACCCCGCTGGTGCCCTGGCTGCCGATCGCCTCGGTGGCCGCGTCGCTCTGGCTGATGCTCAATCTGCCCACCGAGACGTGGATCAGGTTCGGCGGCTGGATGCTGCTCGGGGTGATCGTCTACTACCTCTACGGCCGCGGCCACAGCCGGCTCGGCCGCGCGGAGAAGCGGCCCGACCAGACGGCCTAGGGCGTGTCTGACGGATCAGGCTGGATCAGCGAGCGGGGTCTGGTGCCGTGGATCGCAAGGCGGAGGAGGGAGTCCACGCGGTGGGGG
>NZ_JBEYIS010000030.1:0-99085 GCF_040635975.1 Streptomyces sp. NPDC006798 | reverse complement strand
GCCTTTGGGGGGACCCCCAGGGGGCGACCCCGCACCCCCCGACCACGCCGACCGCACATGCCGCTCGGGGCTGGAGCCCGTCCCGGGGGAGGGGAGGGTGCCGCCTGGGGTTGGTGGTCCACCCGCTGCCCGGTGGAGGGTTGCCCGCGCAGTTCCCCGCGCCCCTGACGGGACCCGTCCCCCTTTACGAGGGCGGCGAGGGGGAGGTGTTCAGGGGCGCGGGGGAACTGCGCGACCAGCCGGCCACGGTCCGCAGACCGCAGACCGCAGACCGCAAACAAGAATTAGTCGCCGGGCCTGCCCGGGTCGTGGAGCTCACCCGGAGGGCCAAGGCGCTGGGGGTCCCCCCATTGCCGAAGGCATAGGGGGCGGAACTGCGCGAACGGCCCACGACGGTCCGCGGTCGGAACTCCTCCGGAGGAGGCACTACCTATCCCGCCCGGAGGGCGCCCTCATCGCGAGGGCGGCAAGCGGGGGATCCAGGGGCTCGGGGAACTGCGAGACAAGCCACCAACGGGCCGCAGAGGGCCGACAGCATCAGGGCGCCGGGCGCGGCGCGGTTTCAGGAGCGTGTGGGGCTCCCGGTCAAGGGGACTCGTCCGGCTGGAGGGAGTCGTGGAGGAGCTGGAGCGGCGCCATCGTCTCCGCGCGGGCCGCCGCATGTGTCTCCAGCACGCGGTCCGTTTCGCGCGCCACCGCCTCCGCCTCCTCGCGCGCGCCCGCGAGGACCGTCTCGGCTCGGGCGGCGGCGGCCTCGTCGACGCGGCGGGTGTGTTCCTCCGCCGCGGTCATCTCCCGTTCGGCTTCCCGCAGCAGCGCCTCGGCGCGTCCTTCCGCGCCCGCCCGGAGTTCGTCCGCCGCGCGGGTCCGGCGTTCCGCGTCGCGTTCGACCTCGGCCCAGCGGGCGGCCTGTTCGGATTCCAGGGCGGCGAGCATGTCCTCGGCGCGGCGTCGCATGCCGTCCCAGACGACGGTGGCCTCGGCGCGGTAGGCGCTCGCGTCGCGGCGGGCGTCCATGAGGAGGCGGCCGCCCGCGACCCGGGCGGAGGTGACCAGGCGCCGGGTGTGTTCCTCGGCGTCGGCGAGAGCCGCGCCGGCCGCCGCGCCCGATTCGGCGGTGAGCCGCCGGGCCTCGGTGTCGGCGAGGGCGGCGTCGTCGCGGGCGCCGTCGCGGGCGCTGGTGCGGATGTGGTCGGCGGTCTCCCAGGCGGTGGCGAGGAGCTGGCGGGCGGGGGTGCCGAGGGATTCGTACGTCTGGGGTCCGAGCCCTTGGACCGCTTCCTTCAGCCGGGCGGCCTCGGCCGTCATCTCTTTGGCGAGGACGGTGAGTCTGGCGGCCCGTTCCCATGCCTGGTCGCGTTCGCGGGAGAGTGCGGCGAGCCGGTCGTGGACCTGGTCGGCGCGGTAGCCGCGGCGTACGACGGTGAAGCCGGATTCGGGGCCGGACGTCCCATCGGGGCCGGGAAGCGCCGTGGGCAGCTCGGCCGACGGGTCGGGCCCGGGGTCGGCGGCGGTCGGTTCGGGTGCTGCGGCGACGGTCATCTCGCGGGCCCCTTCGTCTTCCATGACCGGATGACATGACGAACAGTGCTCATATCATCCGTGATGCGGAGGAAGCGACCGGTGGGCGACACACCTGGTTAGCACCTGAAAAAGCAGACGAACGGGGCGCCGGTTCTTCCGAACCGACGCCCCGGGGTGTCCTGCGAAGCAGTTACAGCAGCCCGTCCCACATCTGTTCGAGGAGTACGGACCACCAGCTCTCCGGCGAGGCCAGCGCCGCCGGGTCGAGGGCGGCGAGATAGCCCTGGAAGTCGGCGGTCCAGCGGCCCGCCTGCTCGGGTGTGAGCCCGTACCGCAGTCGCCACATCTGGCCGAGCAGGGCCAGACAGCGCAGGAACTCCGGCAGCCCGGTATTGACGAACTGCGGGGTCGTGGGAGCCCCGCCGGGGCCGGCTTCGACGGGGACGGCGACGATGTTCGCGGTGCCGTACTGCACACAGATCGCCCGGCCGAAGTCGCTGCCGACGACCAGGTACGAGGAGGCGTCGGCGGCGGCCCGGACCTGCCGCTGGGCGGCGAGTTCGGCCAGGGTCGGGATCACGGGCTGCGCGGGCTGGGCCCAGAAGAACGGGTTGAAGTCCCCGGGCAGCCCGGCGTAGACGAGGGTGGCGGCGACCACGTCCGGGACGCCCTGCCGGGAGACGGCCCGCTGGTCGAAGCGGAGGATGCCCTGCGGCCCGAAGGCGTTGAGGAGTTCCTGCGCCACGCCCTGCGGCGGCACCGGCGGCGCGGGCTGGACCTGCGGCAGCGGTACCCGGACCGGGGCGGGCCTGGCGGGCCCGTCGGCGACCTGGTGCAGCTCGCCCTGGTGGGTGATGAGCTGCCGCATGCCGTCCTGGCGTCCGGCGTGGTCGCGGCCGTACGGCGCGATGCTGGTGATCCGCGCCTGCGGCCACTGCTCGCGGATCATCCGGGCGCAGTAACCGCCGGGCAGGTCGCACGACTCCAGTTCGGTGTGGAGGCCCAGCACCTGGTCGGAGGGGATGTTCATGGCCCGCAGCTCGTGGAAGATCTGCCACTCGGGGTGGGGTGTGCCGGGTGCGCTGCGGCGGATGATCTGCGCCTCGGAGCCGTCGGGCGCGCGGTAGCGCAGTACGGCCTGGTAGCCGGGGCCGACGGTGGGCACGCCCGACTGCTGGGGGTAGCCGTACCCGGCCGGTGCCCCGGGCCCGCCGACCGGCGGCGGGGGTCCGGGCGGGGCGGGCGGACCGGAGTTGGGGCGCGGTACGCCACCGGACGCGGGTACGCCGGGGGGTCCCGGCGGCGGGGGCGTGGCGCCGGGGGGCGGGGGCGCGCCGGGGCCGAGCGGGTTGGGTCCGGCGAGCATGGTCGCCGCGTGGTGCACCTGGTTCGGCGGGCTCGGGGGTCCGGGCGGGCCGGGGGGCGCGGGCGGGCCGGGTGCCGGGGTGGGCTCGGGGCCGACCTGGGAGACGAGTTGCGTCGGTACGTAGCCGATTCCGCCGGTCCCGCCGGGAGGCGCGGGCGGTCCGGGCGGCGGCGGGGTCGCCGCACCGGCCGGCGGGGCGGGCCTGCGCGGCGGCGGGGCCTTCGCGGTGGCCGCGTCGGCGATGTCGGCGGCCCCGGACGGCGGGGTGGCCGTCACCGGCGGGGGCGAGGCGGGCGGGGGCGTCGCGCCGACCGGCGGCGGGGGCGTCGGCGCGGGCGGGGCGAACGGCGGCGGGGTCGCGCCCTGCGGGGGCGCCACGGGTGCCGACGCCTGCGGCGGGGTGGGTACGGGCGTCGCGGGCGCGGGGCGCAGCGCGCCCTCCACGGCCGTCGGCGGCAACTGGCTGCCGCCGTCCATCAACGCGGTCGGCAGATCGGCGTCCGCCGCTACCGGCCCCCTGGCGGCAGGCGCTTCGAGCACGGTCACGGGCAGCGGTACGGAGCCGTCGTCGACCCCGGCGGCCGTACCGTGGCTGGGTGTGGGCCAGGCGCCGTCGGCGCGCTCCGCATCGGCCGGAGGCGCGTCCTCCGGTTCGGCGTCACGCGGCGGTACGGCATCCCTCGGTACGGCGTCCTCGGAAGCGGCGGCCGGAGCCGCGTCCTGCGGCCCGGCGCCGTCCGTATCGGCATCGGCTTCGTCGCCCCGCCGGTTCGCCGCCTCCTGGAGCCATTCGGGCGGAGTGATCAGGAACGACGTCTGATGGAGGTCGATCCGCTTCGGCTTCTCGGGCGCGGCGGGCGCCGGGGCACCGGCGGAGCCGCCGTACTCCTCCTCGTACCGCCGGATCACCTCGCCCACCGGCAGCCCCGGCCAGAGCGTGGCCTCGCCGCCGTCGCGGGCGATCACCAGCCGCTGCGTACCGCCGCCGGACCGGACACCGCCCTCGCGGTCCTCCGCCCACACCACGAACCCCAGGCCGAACTCCCGGACCCGCACCTCACGATGCTGGTACGCGGGCAGCTCGCCGTTGATCCACTCCTCGGCGCGCTCCTGCGCCTGCGCGAAAGTCACCATCGTCGCGTCACTCCCCATCCGGCGCGTCGGTCACGGGTACGGGACGGGCGAAGCCGCCCTCGACCATCAGCCCCGCCACGGTGTCCAGCTCCGGCGGATTGCCCGCCAGCCGCCCGAGGAAGTCGTCGAAGTCGTCGCCGCAGGGCAGCAGCAGGGCCTCCGCCCGCTCCTGGGCGGACCAGCCGTCCCGGTCCCGGGCGTCGTCATAGGAACAGAACCAGACGGAACCGGTCGAACCGCCCCGGACCTTCACCGCCAGCAGGCCGCCCTGGACATAACCGACGCCCAGATAGTCCTTGGTGAGATGGTCGCGCAGACACTTGTTGGCATAGACCAGGTCGTCGACGGCGGCCTCGTCCCGGACCGTGAAGAACGGCTGGTCCACCAGCAGCCCCAGCCGGGGATCGAGCGCGGCGCCGACCGGCGCGCAGCCGCCCGCGGCCTTCAGGAAGTCGCGGTAGGCGCCGGGCAGCCGATAGCCGAGGTCCTCCTCCACCCCGAGAAGCTGCGGCTCGGTGACCGCAAGACCCCGCCGGGGCAGCCCGATATGGGCGGGCCGGGCCTCCTGAAGCGGGCGGGTACCGCGTTTGCCCTGGTCGGCCGCGGCGGTGGCGAGACCGCCGTGATGCCGCAGCAGGGCCTTCACCTCCACCGGGACCAACTCCATCCGGCGGGCGCCCCGGACGTGGTGCCAGGTCCAGCCGTGCGGAGTGGCGACCGGGGGCAGGGACTCCCACAGCTCGTGGCCGTCGGCGTGCAGGGCGGCGTTGGCCGAGACGTAGTCCGTGAGCCGCAGTTCGTCGATACCGAAGCCCTCGGGCGGCTCGGCGATCTCGGCGGCGGCGCGGGCGTACGGCGAGAAGTCCGGGTAGCCGTCGGCGTCCACCCGCACCCCACGGGGGTGGCGGGCGGCCCGGACCGGATCCGGGAAGTGCACGACCTGACCGGCGTAGGCCGCGTTCGGCGGCCCGGCGGGCGGCTGGACACCGGCACCGGGAGGCGGGGCTCCCAGCCCCTGCCGACCTGTCGTCATGGGTTCTGCCCCCTGCTGGCTACTGACTGTTCGGGACAGCCTATGCGGTGGGGTGAGCGCCGTCGCCCAGGCCTTTCCCCGCCCGAACCGGGCCCGCGCGCCGCCGGAGCGCCCCGTGTCCGCGCCGCCGCGCCCCGTATTCGTACGCCCCTTCCCGGGCTCCCCCGGCCGGGCGTCGATGCTCACCAAGTGTCACGACCGAGTGACCGAACGCCGACGGGAAGACACGTTTTTTCGCCCCAGCTTCCCCAGAAAGCACAGCGTTTGGCAGGCTGTTCCCGCCCGGGGGGAGTGCAGGGGAGGGGACAACAGCACCATGCACACAGCGCAACCACGTACACAGAGCGACACGGGTGATCCCCGTCTCAGCTGGAGCAGCGACGAGGCGATACGCCCGCCGACGCTCGGCCACCGCCGCGACGGCATCCTGCCGACAGTCGCGGCGGCGCTCTCCGTGCGCGGAACCGTCCACACCTCCACCGCCGCCAAAGCCGACCGGCCACCGGCCCTCCACCCCCTCGTCCAGGACTTCCTCGCCACCCTCACCAGCGGCGACCGCGAACGGTTCACCGGCCGCTGCGCCGAAGCCCTCGTCCTCTCCCGGCACCTCACCACCGCCGACGGCAACCGCTCCAGACGGGCCCAGCGCCGACCCATGACCTACGGCGAGGCCAAACGCGCCCTGAAAGGCGCCAAACTGACGGCCCGCCGGATCCGGGAGGACGGCGACCCGCTGCACGGCGGCTACGCGCCGCCCTGCCGCTCCTGTACCGCCATGCTCGACCACTTCGGCGTCCGCGCCGTCGACCCCGGCGCACCCGAGAACGGCTGACCGCATCCCCATGTCCTCCACACCTTCCACCCCCTCCAACCCCGACAACCTCAGCACCACCCGCTTCCCCGTCGGCGTCGACGCCGCCCTCCGCGAAGCGGGCTGGCGGCCCGGCCGCTGGGACATCAAACTCGCCGAGCACTGGGCCGACATACTCCGCGCCCACACCTCACCCGGCGGACACCGGCACACGGTCTTCCCCGCGGCCGTCGAGAGCTGGGCGGAATTCGGCGGACTCCGCGTCACGGCACTCGAAGCCGGGCGCCAGATCGCACCGCCCGAACTGCGAATAGACCCGCTGTACGGGCTCCACCTCGCCCGCACCCTCGCGGACCTCGGCCGCGCCCTCGACACGGAGCTGGCGCCCCTCGGCGTCGAAGGCGACGACCAGGCGGTGCTCGCGATCGACACGGCGGGCCGGGTGTTCAGCGTCGACCACACGGGCGACTGGTACGTGGGCGCGACCCTCGACGCGGCCCTCACCCACCTCCTCCTCGGCCGCACCCCCCACCGCCTCACCGCCTCCCGCTAGGGGTTCCCGGCCCTGGTGGTGTTCCGCCCGCGCGCCGCGTGCCTCCGGCAATCGGGGACCTTCAGCACCTTGGCCCTCCGGGTGAGCGCCACAACCCGGGCCGCGCCCGGCGACCTGATGTTGTCGGCGGCCTGCGGCCCGCCCGTGGCCGTTCGCGCAGTTCCCCGCGCCCCTAAATGCTCTCCCCCTCGCCGACCACGTAAGGAGGACGGGCCCCGTCAGGGGCGCGGGGAACTGCGCAGACCCTACACCCTGGTAGGTCGAAAAGCAGCAGGTCAGACGTAGAAAAGCCCCGCCCGGCGCGATGGCTGGGCGGGGCGTTCTGCTGCCTGGGAACTGCTAGTGGATCACGTCGTACGGGGTCGGCTCCGCGCCGTGCTTGGGGGCGCAGTCGGGGCACGCGTACTGGACCAGCGGGGGGCCACTCGCGCGTTCGATGGAGCCGACGACCACTGCCCCTGCGGAGATGCGCTTGCAGTGGACACAGACGGCGGTGAAGCCCTCTTCCGGGGTTCCGGTCTGAGTCGCGGCGGTCATGCCGACACCCCCATTTCGGCGACCGTGGCGGGGACCATCAGCGCGTCGGGGTAGCTGTACGGGTACTCGGCATCTGTGGTCGCTGCTGCTGCCGCGAGTCGCCGTTCCTGCTGTTGTGTCTCTTCCCATCGCTCCGCTTTGAACCGCTCGGCAAGTTCTACGAACCGGGGGCGGTACGGGGGGATCGGCGGGTGTCCTGGTGCGTGTCCGGGGGTGCGCTCGAAAGGGTCCTTCAGCCCCGCAAGGTCCACTGTGATCCGCTTCGGGGCGTTGATGCGCTGGCACTTGGGTGTCGAGCGGTGTCGGCCCCTCGCGGGCAGGCACAGGGACAGCAGGGTGCGAAGGCACGCCAGAACGGCGCGCGCGATAGAGTGGCGCACGGCGACAGATCTCCTCAGATCGGGTGTCGTCCGGCCCCGCCAGCGGAGTGTTACCAGCACTCCGAACCCTGGTGGGGCCACTTTGTTTTGTTGTGAGTAACGGACCGTAGCACGGTGCGAGTTGGGGTGTGAATGCCCCGCCCGGTATCGGCATCCGGACGGGGCATCGGCACGGCCGTGCCTCATCCTCTCCGCTGAGCGCCAAGCGTCGACGCGAGAGGGCCCAGCGCCATCGGGAATCCCCAAACTTCCGATGGTCTTGAACCGGTGAGTTCCGGCTCAAGCTTTAGCTGCGCTTCCGTCGCCTGTATGGCGGCATCGGTACTCCCTGCCTCAGTTTTTGAGCCTCGACATAGGTCCGCACCTTGACGCCCCATTCGATTAAGTAACTCCTGAGCCATTTTGCGTTAACGGAGTACTCTCTTGAGAGTTTGTACAGGGAATCACCACCCCTGTACCGCTTGATTACTTCTTCTTTGTGCATGAGTGCGAACCGCTTCAAGAGTTCCGCCTTTTCCTGCGCGCTCTCCATGTGCCGTGTCCCTACGTCCACTGGTCAACAGGTGTTGCAAAATAGGCGTACACGCCGCAGTCCGGGTGTGCCTCTCTCATACGCTGCCTGGCCATTTCCGCAGCTTCTGCGGGGGTCTCGGCATTGACGGTTTCGAGGACTCCATGGTCTGACTTGTCGGGGCGGGTCACGATTCCGAGCACTCGGAATGCCTTCTTCTCCATGTCCCTCTTTCGCGGCGGCTGGTGCGGGTGGCCCCGGTCGCCAACGTGGGGGAGGAAGAGGCGACCGGGGCCGGGGGCGCCGCACGCACCCCCTAACCTCCCGGTGTTGGACCGGGAGGGTCTGGAGTGGTCCGCCCGCCCGTTGCTGTCCGGAAGGGGGCGGGCGGACCGGTTGCCGCCCCCCTGATGAACCCGTTAGGGAGGTGGGCGGGTATTCAGGGGGCGGACACTTTCAGCCGCTGAGGATCAGCACAACGAGTGCGAATCCCGCACCGGCATACGAGGCGAAAAAGACACCGGCAACGGCACGCGCGCGGAACCCTTCGGGCAATCGGCTCCATAACTTCTTCACGTCGTCACACCCAGAATGGTGCGTGGGTCAACGTCGTCGTCCGGATCCCACTGGACGACGCGAGAAGACAGTTCCTCGAAGCGCCGATGCCCAGTGGCCGTGAAGTGGGAAAGCTTCCACGCATCCGCGTCTTCCCGGGTAACCGGGTCGGGGCTCCGGGGAAGCTCTTCCGTGCACTGCGGAATTCCGGAAACGCACACGACGTGGACGCGCACGTCTGCGGAGGGAACTTCCTTCAGCGTCCAGTCAATATGACGGAAGTGCCGCTTCATGGCGTCGCCTCCTGGTACTCCACGGGGATGCTGTCGTGCTGCGGATGTCGACGCAGGAGCACACGGCAGTCGATCGCCCGGGTCTCATCTCCGCGCTCCTCCGCCCGTTGCAGTTCGGCGAACAAGTCGTCGCAGATGCCACAGGGAATGATCCTGGGTTTCACAGGCTTCATAGCAAACCTCCCGCGCGCCGGTTAGCCGCCGCCAGTTGGGTTCGAATTCGCTCTATTACGGGACTGTGTGACCGGTCGTCGCCGGAAGGGGCGGAGTCCGCCGGTTCGCTCCGGCGCTCGGGGCACGTGTCCTGGCCGCACTGGCACGGTGGCCAGTCGAAGACCGACGCGGGCGGTTCGGGGGTAGGCGACTGGCCGTTCACCAGACGCGCCGATCGTCCGTCGACCGGCGGTGCGGGTGCTGGTTGATGATCGTGGTGAAGCGGGCCCGGGTTGTGGTGTAGCGGGTCCACTTCCGGCCCCGGTCCGCCGCGAAGCAGATACGGCACTCAGGGTGGGGTACCGGCTCCAGACCGGATGACGGCGCCCGTTCGGCACCACCCCCGCCCGTCACCGGTTCGCCTGCCGATCCGCCGCGAGAGCGCCCAGGTGCTCAAGGCGGCGGAGCTTCGGGGTGTGGCGGTCAAGGTGGACTTGGGTTCGTGCGCGTCGCTCGGCGCGCGGCAGTGCGGGGACCCGTGTCGGCAAGGGGCCGGTGCTGAGGGGTAAGGCGCGCCGTCCCGCGTTGCTGAACTGGTGACTGTTGCCCATCCGGCTACCTCCTCGCCGCTTAGGGGTTTCGGTGCGTGACCAGATGAGCACAACTAGCCCTGAACGCTGCGTTGTTTCCTGCATTGCGGTAACAAGTAGAACGGCGTTCGATCCGGCTGGAAGAGTGAAGATCAGAGGTCAGGGTCATGGAACACAACGATGAGCACTACCCGTTAACTCCTGTTGAGCAGTTCGGGATTGACCTTCGAGAGCTACGCGTGACACGCAAGATGACCGTCCGGGGGCTTGGCTCGGCGGTCGGTTGCAGCGGGGCGTACGTGTCCAAGGTCGAGAACGCCAAGCTCGCGCCAAGCGAGAAGTTCGCCATGGGGTGTGACCGCGTCTTTGGCACGGGCACGATGCTGACGCGACAGCGTCAGCGCGCCATCGATGGGGACGACCCGACTTGGTTCGAGCCGTACACCAACAAGGAGCGCAAGGCGGCGGGGATCTTCACCTACTCAACCTTGTTCGTTCCGGGACTCTTCCAGACGCCGGAGTATGCCCGTGCCGTTTACCGCGCCGGGGCCCCTCGGTTGTCAGCCTCTGCCCTTGAGGCTCGCCTGAAGGCGCGGATGCGGCGGCAAGAGGTCCTGAGGCGAGACTCCCCGCCGGACATGTGGATGGTCCTATGTGAAGCATCTCTGCGTACCGTGGCGGGATCCCGGGAAGTGATGGCACGTCAGTTAGAGCATTTGATGAGCGTGACGGAAGCCCCGAACATCACCTTCCAACTCATCCCGTTTGGTGTGGTACCGGCGTCGGCGGCGGCTTTTACGTTGCTCACCTTTGAGCGGGCACCTACCGTGCTCCATGTTGAGGGGCCCCAGGGTGGCCGCCCGATAGAGGCAGCCCAAGTTGTGAAGACCGCGTTGGCTACCTTCGATCGCTCGCGAGCGGAAGCCCTGGGGCAGGATGCATCTATCGCCCGCTTTCGAGAGATCCACAAGGAGTACACCCTATGAACCCCCAGTTCGCGGCCCCGGCCGCCACCTGGATCAAGTCGTCTTACAGCGACCCCCACGGTGAGTGCATCGAGTGGGCGCCTGCCGTTGCGTCCGCTACCGGCACCGTCCCCGTGCGGGACTCCAAGCGGGAGAACGGCCCGGTTCTGATGGTGTCCGCGTCGGCCTTCGCCGGGCTGGTCACCCTCGCCCGGTCCGTCAAGCTGTAACGCCACCACGCAGACGTGGGCTGAGGCTCCGCACGCACCACGAGGGCTCCGTTCGGTGACTGACCGGGCGGGGCTCTCTCGCGTCCGGACCCGGACCGCAGAAAGCCCCGCGCCCGCCGCCTCGGAGGGCAGCGAACGCGGGGTACGGGTCAGTTCTGTGTCAGCCGTTCAGTACGTTCATCAGGCGCGCGGCGCCCTTCCCGCCGAAGACGGCGATGCCGCAGTAGAACTCGACCCGGGTCCGGTACACGGGCTTGTCGTGTGCTTCGCCGAGGTCAGTTGCCTGGATGCCGCCGTTTGTCAGGCCGGTGACGGCTGCGTCTGCCTCGGTGGTGCCGAAGCGGACGGCGTAGATGTCTCCGGTTTCCTTTCCGGTGGTCCCGGTGGTGAGCGGGAGAACATCGGTGCCGTCCAGCTTCTGTCCGGCGTCGAGGAGCGGGATGCCGTTCCATGTCGTGGTGCGCTTGCCCTCGATGTCGCTCATGAGGAGTTCGCCGCCGCCGAGCCGGCGGAACCCGGAACGGATCCGGGCGATCAGCTCGCCGTTCATGTAGAGGGCGCCGTTCGACCCGTTGATGCCGCGTACGGATGCGGCGAGCCGGTCCAGCGCGTCGAAGAACTCGTGCCCGTTGGCGATCGGGCCGACTGTCTTCGCGTCGATGACCTGGCGGCCGGTGAGCCGCTTCCGCAAGCCGTCGAACCCCTTGGGGTTCACCATCGTGTCTCCGTTGAAGAACTGGTCAGAGAAATGCATGGAAGCGGCCTTGATCTTCATCGTGGTCTGTATCGTCCGCTGATCGTTCAGGTTCCCCCGGGTCTTGACAATGAACCGGTCGACATCCGAATCGCCACCGAGAATGGCCAGCGTCTCTATCCGCTGGTTCAGCGTTCCGGTGCTTTCCGGGTATGCCTCGTTCACGGCCCGGAACGAGACACCGGGGAGGGTGGATTCCTCGTTGTAGGCGAAGGCGGAGCCTTCAAAGGTGATCAGCGGGAGACGGTCAAGGATCGGGGATTCCTGAACGAAAGTCTCGATGACTCCCCGCTGAAGTTCATCGGTAGTGAGCTTCGCGGACTCGGCAAGGGTCAGTGCCATGATTTTCTCCTTTGGATTGTGTCTTGCTGTCGGGGGTGTTCAGTCGAAGATGTCGTCATCGTCGTCATCGAATTCGGGCGGGCTGAGTGCCGCGCGGGAACTCGGCGAGAGCCCCAGTTCGCGGATGTAGCGTGCGAGTTGCGTCCGGTACTGCCCCGCGATCGTCGCGGCCCCGTTCTTCACCGTTCCGCGTTCTGCGGTCACCATGAGCCCGCGTTCGGAAAGGTCCCGCTCGGCCTGGTCGATGCGTGCCACGCAGACGCACAGGTCTTTCACGGTGGTGTGGTCGATCTCTCCGATACCCGCCGCGACTTCCAGAACGGGAACAAGGCGCCGCCATTCCTGCGACGCCACATCACGGCAGCGGACGTTCGCGGACTCGACGGCGGTATCGGGTGAGAACCGGAAGACTTCAACCCAGTCCGGTTCTGCCAGGATGGCGCGCGGGACCACCACTCCTTCCGTGATCGCCGATTTCGACGGGTTCCCTTCTCGTGCCCGCTGGAGGGCGGGTTTGGGTCTGTATCGGTCTGCCATACGGCCTCGCTCTCTCGTTGTCCGGGATTCCAAGAACGCCTTCAGCCCCGGCGAGGGTTTCTTCCCTCCCTGTCGATCTTTTGGGCAAGGGGCAGGGGGACCCCGCCCGGGGGGCCACCCGCATCAGAACGGCGGACGCCCCTCTGAGTCGCGTTCTGAGCGCCGTTCAGCAGCCCAACCGCCGGGCTGGTGCCGAGCTGTCTCGCGGCCATGGCACGGCGCGCACAACGGCCGTAGATGCTTCGGCGCGTGCGGGTTCAGCTCGCCCCGCTCGACCAGCTCGCGCCGACTGAGCGGGAAGTGATCGGCGACCGTTGCAGCGGCCGAGCAGAGGACACACCACGGGTTCGCGTAGAGGTACGCGCTCCGCGTCCGCTGCCAACGGGTGTCGTACGTCCGACCACCAGCCGCACGGGCCCGGTCCGCTTCCCGCTGGTGCTCCGGGCAGCGGCCACCACGGGGGGTCAACGCTGGGCACCCGGGGATGGTGCAGGGGTGGCGGGGTTGTTTCGGCATGCTCCCCCCTCCCAACGATTTTCACCTTTTGTGAAAACTCGGAGCCGAAAGATGGTGTGGGATGGCGGCCACCGACACATGAGAGGTACCGATGGCGTCTGAGATGGAGAACCGACCTGTGCTTGAACTCCGCTTTGGAGGCGTGCATGTAACGGTGCAACGCATCCCGGGTTGGCTCATCGCCCTGACCACTGCCATAGGCTCCGGAGGCACGTGGTTCTTCAGCCGGTAACAAGGCCCTGCGCTCTGCCACACGACCACTGCGGCCACCCCGTACGGGTGCGTGCTGCACGGGCAGAGCTAGAAGAGGCCCGGGGTACTCGGACCACCGTGTGTCCCCCGTGTTGGGCGGGTGTGCGGTAACCCCGGGCTCACTCTGTACAGGGGAGCGAAGGTTTCCAGCGGCCTCGGGACCGTTGTCCGAACTTCCCTGCTGCCCCTACAGGGGAGCGGATGTTTCCCGGATCCAGAGCGAGAGGGTGTCGAGGTGACGACTTTGGGGCCGTTCCAGGTTTTCTATAGGTTTTCTTATGTCACCTAGAAAACAGGTAAAAGTCGTCACCTCGACACGCTCTCGCCCCGCTGAAGGGGCAGCGCGGCACCAAGGGCGAGCCAGCGAGCGTGGCGAGGACACTCCGGGCCCCGTATGCGGGCACGACAGAACCCCCGACGATCGCAGGGACCATCGGGGGTTCTCAGGGCGGTACGGCCGTAACACGCCCCGTTACCGGGGACCGCACCTGATCCGCGCACCCATGTCGGCACGGACTACGGCCGAGCGTACCGGGGCGGGTCGAGCGGCTACGCGGCTTGCCCGTAGTCGGCAGCCTCGGTGTCTTCGGGTTCGGCCCATCCGAAGGTGACCCGGGCGTCTCCGTTGAACCGGTGTCCGGGACCGGGTGCCTTGCGGACCGTCACGGTGTCGATGGCGAGTCCGAGCAGATCGCGGCGCATGACCGGGTCCGCTCCTTCCCACATTTCGTGCGCCTGTCCGTTGACGAGCAGGGACAGGTCCACCCTGTCCGGTCCGGCAAGCTGGGTGAGGCGTTCCTCCGCTGTGTCCAGGCGCCGTTCTGCCGTGGTCTTGTGGGGGATGCGGTACTTGGCTGAGCGTCCGGTGTAGAACCCTGCCCGGTCATCGTGGTGCCATCGGTCGAGCGCTGCTTTGGCTGCCTGTACTTCGGCGCGTGCGTCGGCGAGTTCCTGGCTCTCGTCCGGCTGTCGTAGGGCCTGCCACCGTTCGGCGACGGCGACCAAGAGGGGGTCGTGTGCGTCGGCCAGGTGCAGCCGCTCGGACCATTCCCGGACCACGTACGCCTCAAGTGCGGTACGGCTCACCATGGCCGGGGCGGGGCACGCCTCCCGTCCGTCGTGGTGCCGCCCGCAGACGTAGGAACGGCCGTCCAGGCTCATGTACCCGCCGCATGACGCGCAGCGCAGACGCCGGGACAGAGGGTGGG
The DNA here is from genome assembly GCF_040635975.1 of Streptomyces sp. NPDC006798. Classification (NCBI taxonomy): domain Bacteria; kingdom Bacillati; phylum Actinomycetota; class Actinomycetes; order Kitasatosporales; family Streptomycetaceae; genus Streptomyces; species Streptomyces sp. NPDC006798. The sequence continues at coordinate 84,841 of NZ_JBEYIS010000030.1, read as the reverse complement.
TGGTCCGGCCCTGCCGTACGGCGCGGGACGCGGTGACCATGGCGGGGATCTGGTTCCCGGACATGACGCGCCGTGCCCGCGCGGCAAGAGCGGCGGGGATCATGTCGGGCAGTACGGCATCGGTGACGACGCGGACCTTCTCGCCCTTCTCGTTCAGGAACGGGACCCGGTCGGTGTGGGACTTTCCGCCCGGGGAGTGCGTCAGCCACCCCTCGTACACCGGGTGGATCACGATGGCCCGGATGGAGTCCGCCCGCCACATCGCCCCCATCGGCGTCCGCAGCCCCTCGGCGTTGAACGCACGGGACAACGCGCGGGACGAGACGCCCTTACTGATCTCGGTGAAGATCCGGACGACGACTTCCCACGGGGTTACCTCCCGCTGTCCCCCGACCAGGCACAGGTACGGGGTGCGGTTCGGGAGCAGTTTCCGGGTGGCGGGGTCGACCCTCAGGCCGAAGGGTGCCCGCCCGAGCCAACGGCCCTCGCGCCGCTGCGTCCCCTTGGTCCGCCGCACGTTGTAGCTCAACCGCTGCGATTGCTCGCGGGCGTTCTCGGCACGGTCGATGATCCACCGGCGGTCCCGCTCGTCCATGGAGTCGAGCCGCTCGTAGTCGAAGATCACGCGTGCCTTGCCGAGGATCGGCACGACCGCTTCCGCGCCCTTGCGGGAGAACCGGTCGAGCGCGAACACCCACAGGCACGGCACCTCACCAGCGAGGACAGCAGCCATGGCCGCGTCGTACTTCGGCCGCTCGATGTCCGACCAGGCCGACAGGTTCTCTTTCCAGATCTTGCGGACGCAGTAGCCGTTCTCTTCGGCCCAGTGTCGGCCCCGGTCCTCCTGGTCCCGGATGCTGAGAGCCCGCTCACCCTCGCGGACCACCTTGGACTTCCGCAGCAGTAGGTCTACCTGGGGGCGCCCGTGGCACGGGCACGTCCCCGTTGAAATGGTGTCTTCCATGCCGGTGCGGGGGAGCGGAAGTTTCCCGCTCGGCGTGCGTCCAACGCCTTTGGTGGGTGTTACCGGTGCCTTGCGAGAGTGCGCGGGGACGGTAGCGGTAGCCATGGCCACCCCTTCTGACCTGCGGGTTCGGCCCGTACCGGGTAGTTCCCAGAGTGTCGGATCTACCTGCGCGGGCAACCAGCCACCGGCCAGCAGGTGGACCAACCACATCAAGTGGCACCCTTCCCTCCCCGGGACGGGCTCCAGCCCCAGGAGACATGACCAGTCGGCGTGGTCGGGGGGTGCGGGGTCGCCCCCTGGGGGTCCCCCCAAAGGCAGCTTTGGGGGAGGACGGCGGAGAAGAACGGGTCTCCTAAACAGGACCCTCACTTCCGCCGTCCGTGAGGAGGCGAGCCCGGAGGCCACCGACCCTCCCGACGCCGCACAAGACCGCCCGCATACCGCCGGAGCAACGGTCACACCTCCCTCAGCCCCGCCGGCGCCTGAGGCGCAAGCAACCTCGCCGCCGCGAGGAACCCGCGAACAAAGGGCCTCCAGCACCAGAAACCCCACAGCGGGAGGCGCCCCCCGCCCCGCCGGCGACTGAGGCGCGAACAGCCCCGCACCAGGCGGGGCCTCCAGCACCAGGCACCCGGGGCGCAAGGCGCGAACGGCCCCGTACCAGGCGGGAAACCTCACACCGGCTACCCCGCCGGGAGGACCGCGGAGACGCGGAAGCCGCCCGCCTCCGTCGGGCCCGAGACGAAGACGCCGCCCAGCGCCTGGACCCGCTCCCGCATGCCGACGAGGCCGTTGCCGCCGCTGGGGAGGTCCGCGTCGTGCGCGCCGCCGCCCGCCGCGTCGGGGGCCCCGTTCTCGACCTGCATGGCGACCTCCGCGTCCCGGTGCGCGAGGCGGACCTGGACCTTGGCGCCCGCCGCGTGCTTGTGGACGTTGGTCAGGGCTTCCTGGACGACCCGGTACGCGGTCTGCTCGACCTCCGGCGGATAGTCGCGGGCCTCGCCGTGGACGGCGTATTCGACGACCATGCCCGCCTGCCGGGACTGGCCGACGAGGGTCTCCAGGTCGGCGAGGCAGGGCCCGTCGCCGTCGGCCCCGGCTGCCGCCGCGGCGGCAGCGGCGGCCGCGGCGCCCACGGCCGCTAGCGGTACGGGCGACGCCGCCCGCCGGTCGCCGTCGCCGGAGCGGAGGACGCCGAGCATCTCGCGGAGTTCGGTCAGTGCCTGGCGCCCCATGTCTCCGACGAGGGCCGCGTTCTTGACGGCCTTCGGGGGGTCCTTGAGCGCGACGGCCTGGAGGGCGGCGGCGTGGACGACCATGAGGCTGACCCGGTGGGCGACGACGTCGTGCATTTCGCGGGCGATCCGGGTGCGTTCCTCGGTTCGGGCCCATTCGGCGCGTTCCTCGGCCCGGTCGGCGAGGAGGGACAGTTCGGCTTCCAGGCTGTCGGCCCGTTCCCGCAGGCTCTCCATGAGCCTCCGCCTGGCGCCTATGTAGAGGCCGAAGAGGACCGGCGGCAGGGCGAGCCCGATGGCGACGAACGCGGACATCGCGGGGACGAACCAGGCCCCGGGGTCGCCGAAGTCCTCCGGCGCGTCCCGGACGTCCTGCTCCATCTGTACATAGGAGACGATGAAGGTCGCCACCAGCGACATTCCGGTGAGTGTCGCGGTGATCCGCCGCGGTACTTCGGACGCGGCGAGCGAGTAGAGGCCGACGATGGTGAGCAGATAGCCCATCTCGGCGGGTGTGATCGCGATTCCGACGAGGACGACCGCAATGGGCCAGCGCCGGCGCAGGACGAGTGTCGCCCCGCCGACGAGCCCGAGCAGTACTCCGAGGGCGATGGGCGTCGCGGTGCGTTCCGCGAAGCGCCAGCCCTCCAGAGCGCATTCCAGGGCCGAGGCGATCCCCAGCCCGACGTCCAGTGCGACGCTTCGCCGCCGTCCCCACCACAGCCAGGAGCGGGGCGCGGTGCCCGTGGCTTCCTGGTGTGCCCCCGTTGTGGTCATGCCGTCCACCCTACGGGCGGCGGGCGCGGAACACTCGGGGTGTTTCCCGCGATTCAGCGGTATCGCGCCGCTGTTCCGGGCCCGGGTGACGGCCCGGTGACGCTCCGCCGAACGCCGGGAAGCGCCCGCGCAGGGACGACGTACGAACGGCGTACGGGCGGCGCGCGGGCGACGTACGAACCATGCACGGACCGGGCCCGAACCGGGAGGCCCCGCCGCCCGTACGCCACCGCCTCGCACCGCCCCCGTACCGCACCGGCCCGTACCCGCCACGGATCCGGCTCGTACACCGTCGCGGCGGAGGCGGGCGGTACGGCATAGTAGGGGCTGTCCCGGTGACCCCCGGTCGTGAGACCTCTCACCTCGGATCACCTCGGACATGCCATCCCAGGTCGTCTAATGGCAGGACAAATGGTTTTGGTCCATTGAATGAGGGTTCGATTCCTTCCCTGGGAGCTGTGGGGCGGCCCGGCCGCCCGATTCGGGTCCCGACCGTTTTCCGGTCGGGGCCCGAATCGTTTCTCCACCCACACGCCCCCGTCCCGTCCCACCCCGCCCCACCCCTTCGGTGATCCACGCCACCCCCGAGCCCTACCGCTCCCCCGCCCGATTCCCTGGTCATTTGCCTGGTCAGACACCCCGGTATCCTTCGGATGTCCACCACTCGAAGCCGAAGGGCAGACCCGTGAGTGCCAATCGCCCGGCCGCCGTCGTCGTTCTCGCAGCGGGTGAGGGCACCCGCATGAAGTCCAAGACCCCCAAGGTCCTCCATGAGATCTCCGGACGGTCCCTCGTCGGACATGTCGTCACCGCGGCGCGCGAACTGGATCCGGAGCATCTGGTCGTGGTCGTGGGCCACGCCGCCGACCAGGTCAGGGGCCATCTAACGGAGCGGTACGCCGGTACTCGCACCGCTTTCCAGGCCGAGCAGAACGGCACCGGGCACGCCGTCCGGATCGCCCTCGACGAGCTGGGGCAGAGCGTCTCCGGCACGGTCGTCGTGGTCTGCGGAGACACCCCGCTGCTCTCCGGCGAGACGCTGACCGAGCTGGCCGCGACCCACGCGGGCGACGGCAACGCCGTGACCGTGCTCACGGCCGAGGTGCCGGACTCCACCGGCTACGGCCGGATCGTGCGGGACGCCGGGACCGGCGCGGTCACCGCGATCGTGGAGCACAAGGACGCCACGGACGGGCAGCGGGCGATCCGGGAGATCAACTCCGGGGTCTTCGCCTTCGACGGCCAGCTGCTGGCGGACGCCCTCGGGAAGGTGCGGACGGACAACAGCCAGGGCGAGGAGTATCTGACGGACGTCCTGGGCATCCTGCGGGAGGCCGGGCATCGCGTGGGCGCCTGTGTCGCGGGCGACCACCGGGAGATCCTGGGGATCAACAACCGGGTGCAGCTCGCGGAGGCCCGCCGGCTGCTGAACATCCGGCTGCTGGAGCGCGCGATGATGGCGGGGGTGACGGTGGTGGACCCGGCGTCCGTCCTGGTCGACGCGACCGTCACTTTCGAGCCGGACGCGATCATTCACCCGGGGACCCAGCTCCTCGGTCTCACCCGTCTCGCCGAAGGCGCCGAGGTGGGTCCGAACACCCGGCTGAGGGACACCGTGGTGGGCCCCGGCGCCCGGGTGGACAACACGGTGGCGGACTCGGCGGAGATCGGCGAGGGCGCCTCCGTAGGCCCGTTCGCCTATCTGCGTCCCGGCACCAGGCTGGGGAAGAAGGCCAAGGCCGGAACATATGTCGAGATGAAGAACGCCAGCGTGGGCGAGGGGACGAAGGTCCCCCATCTGTCGTATGTCGGTGACGCGACGATCGGCGATTTCACCAATATCGGCGCGGCCAGTGTCTTTGTGAACTACGACGGAGAGGCAAAGCACCACACCACGATCGGCTCCCACTGCAAGACCGGTTCGGACAACATGTTTGTGGCTCCGGTCACGGTCGGGGACGGCGCCTACACGGCGGCCGGTTCGGTCATCACCAAGGACGTACCGGCCGGTTCACTGGCCGTCGCCCGGGGCCAGCAGCGGAATATCGAGGGCTGGGTGGCCCGCAAGCGGCCCGGGAGCGCCGCCGCGCAGGCCGCCGCCGCGGCGACCGACAAGGCGTCCGGCGAGAACTGACCGGAAACAGGTGCGCCAAAGACGGCGTACCGTGATACGTGCACACATTCGGCTGGCTCGCGATTCCCCATGCCCGCGGCCAGAGAACACCCTCTGAGGAGACAGTGCTGTGACCGGGATCAAGACGACCGGCGAGAAGAAGCTCATGCTCTTCTCCGGCCGCGCCCACCCCGAGCTGGCCGAGGAAGTCGCGCATCAACTGGGTGTCGGCCTGGTGCCGACCAAGGCCTTCGACTTCGCGAACGGCGAGATCTACGTCCGTTTCCAGGAGTCCGCGCGCGGTGCCGACTGCTTCTTGATGCAGAGCCACACGGCTCCCATCAACAAGTGGGTCATGGAACAGCTGATCATGATCGACGCTCTGAAGCGGGCCTCCGCCCGGAGCATCACCGTGATCGTGCCGTTCTACGGCTATGCCCGCCAGGACAAGAAGCACCGCGGCCGGGAGCCCATCTCCGCCCGGCTGATCGCCGATCTGATGAAGACCGCCGGCGCGGACCGGATTCTCACGGTCGATCTGCACACCGACCAGATCCAGGGCTTCTTCGACGGCCCGGTCGACCACCTGTTCGCCCTGCCGATCCTGGCGGACTACGTGGCCGCGAAGGTCGACCCGGCGAAGCTGACCGTGGTCTCCCCCGACGCGGGCCGGGTCCGGGTCGCCGACCGCTGGTGCGACCGGCTGGGCGCGCCGCTGGCCATCGTCCACAAGCGCCGGGACAAGGACGTCGCCAACCAGGTGACCGTCCACGAGGTCGTCGGCAATGTCGAGGGCCGGGTCTGTGTCCTGGTCGACGACATGATCGACACCGGTGGCACGATCTGCGCCGCGGCGGACGCGCTCTACGCCAACGGGGCCGAGGACGTCATCGTGACGGCCACGCACGGGGTGCTCTCCGGCCCGGCGGCGGACCGGCTGAAGAACTCCAAGGTGAGTGAGTTCGTCCTGACCAACACCCTGCCGACCCCGGGTGACCTGGAGCTGGACAAGATCACGGTGCTGTCGATGGCGCCGACGATCGCCCGCGCGGTCCGTGAGGTCTTCGAGGACGGCTCGGTCACCAGCCTCTTCGAGGAGCAGGGCTGACCGGCATCCGCCCCTGAGCGGTGAGTGAAGGGCCGCGGGCTCCGTTTCGGAGCCCGCGGCCCTTTCACGTAGACTGCTGGGGTTGCTCGGCGAGGGAGGCCGCACCATCGGGTGCGGCGGTCCGTTATCGACGCGCTCTTCGCATCAGGCGTAGCAGGCCGTTCACGGCCGGGTGACCATCGATCCGTCTGATGTACGAGGAGTGCATATGTCCGAGGTGAAGATCTCCGCCGGTCTCCGCAGCGAGTTCGGCAAGGGCGCCGCCCGCCGTGTCCGCCGTGAGAACCGTGTTCCCGGTGTGCTGTACGGCCACGGCACCGACCCGGTCCACCTGACCCTCCCGGGCCACGAGCTTCAGCTCGCGCTCCGTACCCCGAACGTCCTGCTGTCCCTGGACATCGAGGGCAAGGGCGAGCTGGCCATCCCGAAGGCCGTGCAGCGCGACCCGCTGAAGGGCTTCATCGAGCACGTCGACCTGCTGCTGGTCAAGCGCGGCGAGAAGGTCAACGTCGACATCCCGGTGAACGCCGAGGGCGAGCTGGCCGCCGGTGGCAACCTGCTGGAGCACGTCCTGAACGCGCTGCCGGTCGAGGCCGAGGCCACCCACATCCCCGAGGCCCTCACGGTCTCCGTCGAGGGCCTGGAGGCCGGTGCCTCCGTCCTCGCCAAGGACATCGCGCTGCCGTCCGGCGTGACCCTGGCCGTCGAAGAGGACACGGTCGTCCTCCAGGTCCTGGCCGCCCAGGCCGAGGAGCCCGCCGCCGAGGGTGCCGAGGGCGACGAGGCCGCGGAGGCGTAAGCACGCCCCCGGCGCCTTTCCGCCGTACGCCGCCGCCCGCGCCCCTTCCCGGGCGCGGGCGGCGCCGTGTTTCCGGCCCGTGTCCCCGCCCGCCCCCTCCTCACGGAATCCGCACGGAGAGAGATCACCCCATGACGACCGACGCCACCGCCCCCTGGCTGATCGTGGGCCTGGGCAACCCGGGCCCCGGCTACGCGGCCAACCGCCACAATGTCGGCTTCATGGTCGCCGACCTGCTGGCCGGCCGGATCGGCGGCTCCTTCAAGCGCGCCCAGAAGGCCCAGGCCCAGATCGTGGAGGGCAGGCTGGGCGTCCCCGGCCCCGGCAGCCGCCGGGTGGTGCTGGCGAAGCCGATGTCGTACATGAACCTCTCGGGCGGCCCGGTGACGGCGCTCCGCGACTTCTACAAGATCCCGCTCGACCATGTGGTGGCGATCCACGACGAGCTGGACATCGACTACGGCGTCCTGCGGCTGAAGCTCGGCGGCGGCGACAACGGTCACAACGGTCTGAAGTCGATCACCAAGTCGATGGGCCCCGACTACCACCGGGTCCGCTTCGGCATCGGCCGCCCCCCGGGCCGCCAGCCGGTCGCCGACTTCGTCCTCAAGGACTTCTCCGCCACGGAGCGCAAGGAACTCGACTACTTCACCGACCGCGCGGCGGACGCGGTGGAGTCCCTGGTCACGGAGGGCCTGGAGCGGGCGCAGAGCGCGTACAACTCCTAGTCGACGACTACATGAGGTCGTCGAGCGCGGTCAGGTCCAGATCGAGGGCGAAGGGGCTGTCCAGCTTCAGCCTGTCGTGGTGGATACCGGAGAGCGTGTACGCCTTGGTGACCGGATCCAGCTCGTAGACACGGACGACTGGCCGGGAGCCGTCGCCTGTGCTGTCGACCAACCAGAAGTGCGCGATACCGGCGGCGGCGTACTTCCGCGGCTTCGCCTCCGTGTCCCGCGCCCGAGAGTCGGGCGACAGGACCTCGACCGCCAGCAGGACGTCGTCCGCAGCGAACCTCGTCGCCTTCGGACCGGTCACCGCCTCGGCTCGTACCACCAGTACATCCGGCTCGGGAGCATTACGGCGATCGAGAACCACGGTCATCTCACGGACGGCCCTCCAACTGCGCGGCCCCGCCGCACGCAGACCGGTGACCAGCAGGTCGATCGCCACACTGTGGAAATAGCGCTGCGGACTCACGAAGACCAGGCGCCCGTCGATCAACTCCGTATGCGGCGGGAGGTCGGGGAGCGTCAGCAGATCGTCCACGGTCCAGCCCTCTTGGGGCGGAACAGGCCAGCGCGTTCCCGGTTCGGTCACCTCGGTGGGTCCCGTCGGCAGATCGGCCCCGGGAAGCGGCTCAGCGGTCATCGTTCCTCCCATGGAGGGCATCCTGGCCTACCCCTTCCACGTTAGTCGTACGCATCCGGCCCCATCACCGGATCGGGTGATGGGGCCGGAGTGGCGTTGACCCCGAGGGGTCGAAGTGACGGGTCAGCCCGTGTTGCGCAGGCCCGCCGCGACGCCGTTGACCGTCAGGAGGAGGGCCCGGGCCAGCAGCGGGTCCGGGGTCTCGCCGGCCGCCGCCGCCCGGCGCTGGCGGGCCAGCAGGGAGACCTGGAGGTACGAGATCGGGTCCAGGTAGGCGTCCCGGATCGCGAAGGTCTGCTGGAGGACCGGGTGCGAGTCGAGCAGCCGCTCACCGCCGGTGATCCGCAGGACTTCCCGGACGGTCAGCTCGTGCTCGGCCTCGATCGTGGCGAAGACGTGCTTCAGCTCGTCGGGGACGAGGGTGTCGACGTAGTGGCGGGCGATCCGCAGATCGGTCTTGGCCAGCGTCATCTCGACATTGGCGAGGAAGTTGCGGAAGAAGTGCCACTTCTCGTGCATCTCGTCCAGGACGGTGTCCAGTCCGGCCTCCCGGAGGGCCTTGAGGCCGGAGCCGACTCCGAACCAGCCGGGGACGATCTGGCGGGACTGGGTCCAGCCGAAGACCCACGGGATGGCCCGCAGTCCGTCGAGTCCGGCCCCGGAGTCGGGGCGGCGGGACGGCCGGGAGCCCAGGTGGAGGTCGGCGAGCTGGTCGACCGGGGTGGAGGCGAAGAAGTACGCGGGCAGGTCGGGGTCCTCGACCAGCCTGCGGTAGGCCGAGTGGGCCGCGTCGGAGACGGTGTCCATCGCCGCGTCCCAGCGGGCCAGGGACTCCTCGGACTGGCGGGGCGCGGTGTGCAGCGCCGACGCCTGGAGGGTGGCGGCGACCGTCAGCTCCAGGTTCTCCCGGGCCAGCGACGGGATCAGGTACTTGTCGGAGATCACCTCGCCCTGCTCGGTCACCTTGATCTCGCCGTCGAGGGTGCCCCACGGCTGGGCCAGGATGGCTTCGGCGGTGGGGCCGCCGCCCCGGCCGACGGTGCCGCCGCGGCCGTGGAAGAGGCGGAGCCGTACTCCGTGCCGGTGGGCGACGTCGCGGAGCCGCCGCTGGGCCCGGTGGATCTCCCACTGGGAGGTGGTGATGCCGCCGAACTTCGACGAGTCGGAGTAGCCGAGCATGACCTCCTGGACGTCGCCCCGCAGGGAGACCAGCCGCCGGTAGGACGGGTCGGAGAGCATCTCGTCCAGGATGACGTCGGCGGCCCGCAGCTCGTCCGTGGTCTCCAGCAGCGGCACGATGCCGATCTTCGCCCAGCCCCCGTGCAGGTCGAGCAGTCCGGCCTCGCGGGCGAGGACGGCGGCGGCGAAGACGTCGTCGGCGCCCTGGCACATCGAGATGATGTACGACTCGATGACCTCGGGCCCGAACCGTTCGAACGCCTCCTTCACGGTGTGGAAGACGCCGAGGGTCTTCTGCCCGGCGGCGTCCAGCGGTGCCGGGGTCGGGGCCAGCGGCCGGCGCGAGCGCAGCTCCTTGGCGAGCAGCTTCTGCCGGTAGTCGCGCGGCATGTCGGCATACCGCCAGGACTCCTCGCCGAGCCGGTCGAAGAGCTGGCCGAGGGCGTGGTGGTGGGCGTCGGCGTGCTCGCGGACGTCCATGGTGGCGAGCTGGAGCCCGAAGGCGGCCAGGGTGCGCAGGGTGCGGTCCATCCGGCCGTCGGCGAAGAGTCCGCCGCGGTGGGCCCGGAGGGAGGTCTGGATCAGGGTGAGGTCGGCGAGGAGCTGGGCGGTGCCCAGGTAGTCCCGGCCGGGCTCGTGGGCGGTGCCCTTGGCGAGTCTGGCGCGGGTGTTCTCCAGCTTCTGCTGGACGCAGGTGGCCTTGAGGCGGTACGGCTCCTCGGCGTTGAGGCGCTTGTAGCGGGGGCTGATCTCCGGCAGGGCCGCCAGGTCGGCTTCCAGCGACGCCAGGAGTTCGTCGGTGGCGCCGGTGTAGCGGATGGAGTTGGAGAGCAGTCCGCGCAGCGAGTCGACCAGGGCGAGGGCGTCGGTGATGCCGTGCTCGTGCTGGAGGATCAGCACGTCCCAGGTGACGTCGGGGGTGACATTGGGGTTGCCGTCCCGGTCGCCGCCGATCCAGGTGCCGAAGGTCAGCGGCCGGGTCCCGGCGGGCAGCTCGACGCCGACCCTGGCCAGCTCGGCCGCCAGGTCCTCCAGGACGTCGCCGACGGCGTCGGCGTGGAGTTCGTCGAGGTAGTAGATGGCGTTACGGGCCTCGTCGGCGGGTTCGGGGCGGACCACCCGCAGTTCGTCGGTCTGCCAGATCAGGTCGATGTTCTCGGCCAGCCGCAGATCGCAGCGGCGCCGGTCGGCCGGGCCGGAGCCGACCGCGGCGTCGCCCTCCAGGAGCTGGGCGATCCGCCGCAGCTTGTTGAGGACGGAGCGGCGGGCGGCCTCGGTGGGGTGGGCGGTGAAGACGGGCCGGACGTTGAGGTTGCGGACGGTGGCCCGCAGATGGTCGGGGTCGGCGTCCTTGAGCCGGTCCGCGGTACGGGCCAGCAGCCCGCCCTCGGCCGCGCGCCGCTCCCGCATCTCCCGGCCACGGTGCACCTGCTCGGTGACGTTGGCCAGGTGGAAGTAGGTGGAGAAGGCGCGGACCAGCTTGGCCGCGGTCTCCAGATCGGTGTCGCCCAGCAGTTCAGCGGCGGACTCGCCGTCGCTGCGGGTGAGGGCTCGGACTCGCTCGACGAGGTCGAGCAGTTCGGATCCCTCCTGGCGGACGATGGTCTCGCCCAGGAGGTCGCCCAGTCGGCGGATGTCGGCCCGGAGTTCTGCGCTGGCCGTGGGGGTCTGGTCGGCACTGCTCACAGGTGCTGCTCCTTGCGGTGTTCGAGCACGTCTGGAGGGGTACTGGAGTCGGCGGACCGCGCTGTCCGGCAGCTCCCAGGATAGGCGCCCTGGCACCCGGTGCCATCGAGTGGGGCTCTTGCCGCCGAGCTGAGCGCTGCCATACTTACGATGCCGTAGGTTACGCAGCCGTAGCACGGCTCAGACGCGGACATCTCCTACCATTCCTCACCCCCCAGGGGACCCTTCATGACGACTAGCCCCCATCTGCTCGACGACGCCCCGGGCCCGGAGGCGGAACCGGGCACGGCACCCGGCCCCCGTCCCGGCCCGGACGGCGCGCCCGCCGGGGGCGCCACCCCGCCCTCCGCCACCCTCGGCGGGGACGAGAAGGGGTCGATCGAACAGATCACCCTGCTCCTCTTCATCGCCGTCCCCTTCGTCGCCCTGGCCGCGGCGGTCCCGCTGGCCTGGGGCTGGGGGGTGAGCTGGCTGGATCTCGGCCTGCTGGTCGGGATGTACTTCATCGGCTGCCACGGCATCACCGTCGGCTACCACCGCTACTTCACCCACGGCTCGTTCAAGGCGAAGCGCCCGCTGCGGATCGCGCTGGCCGTCGCGGGCTCCCTCGCCGTCGAGGGCCCGGTGGTCCGCTGGGTCGCCGACCACCGCAAGCACCACAAGTTCTCCGACGCCGAGGGCGACCCCCACTCGCCGTGGCGGTACGGCGAGACGGTCCCCGCCCTGATGAAGGGCCTGTGGTGGGCGCATATCGGCTGGATGTTCGACGAGGAGCGGACACCGCAGCACAAGTACGCCCCCGATCTGATCAAGGACCCGGCGATCCGGGCGATCTCCCGCTACTTCGTCGTCCTCACCTTCTTCTCGCTGGCGCTCCCGGCGATCATCGGCGGTCTGGTGACGCTCTCCTGGTGGGGCGCCTTCACCGGCTTCTTCTGGGGGTCCCTGGTCCGGGTCGCCCTGCTGCACCACGTGACCTGGTCGATCAACTCGATCTGCCACGCCACGGGCAAGCGGCCGTTCCGATCACGTGATCGCTCGGGCAACGTGTGGTGGCTCGCGGTGCTCTCCTGCGGCGAGTCCTGGCACAACCTGCACCACGCCGATCCGACCTCGGCCCGCCACGGCGTACTGCGTGGCCAGGTCGATTCCAGTGCCCGGCTGATCCGCTGGTTCGAGAAGCTGGGGTGGGCGTACGACGTCCGCTGGCCCAGCGCCGAACGCGTCGAGGCCCGTCGCGCCACGTCCCCCCGGACCGGCGGAGCGGCCGACACGGCATGATGGACGATGTGGCGACCGACGGCAGCAGTACCCGGACCGAGACAACCGCAGCACCCGCGGCGAACGCAGCAAACGCGGCGGGCACGGCGAGCACGGTGAACCCGGCGAAGCCCCGAACCACCGCGCGGCGGGGGCGCCGGGTCCGGATGACCGGCGCCGAGCGCCGGGAACAACTGCTGGACATCGGTCGGGTGCTCTTCGCCGAGAAGGGCTTCGAAGGCACGTCGGTGGAGGAGATCGCCGCCACGGCGGGGGTGTCCAAGCCGGTGGTCTACGAGCACTTCGGCGGCAAGGAGGGGCTCTACGCGGTCGTCGTCGACCGGGAGATGCGCCAGCTGCTGGACATGGTGACCGGGGCGCTGACCGCCGGGCACCCCCGGGAGCTGCTGGAGCAGGCGGCCTTCGCCCTCCTCGACTACATCGAGCGGTACACCGACGGATTCCGGATCCTGGTCCGGGACTCGCCGGTGGCCCAGTCGACGGGCACGTTCGCCTCGCTGATCAGCGATATCGCCACCCAGGTCGAGGACATCCTGGGGATGGAGTTCAAGAACCGGGGTTTCGATCCCAAGCTGGCGCCGCTCTACGCCCAGGCTCTGGTCGGGATGGTGGCGCTGACGGGCCAGTGGTGGCTGGACGCCCGCCGCCCGCAGAAGTCCGAGGTCGCGGCGCATCTGGTGAATCTGGCGTGGCACGGCCTGGACGGCCTGGAGCAGCGGCCGCGCCTGGTGGGCCACCGCAGGAACTGACCGGCGACCCGTACCCGGCCCCCGCGCGGGATCCGGGTACGGGATCCGGGTACGGGGCGGGCTCGCGCCTCGCGGGCTCCGGCCCCGTACCCCCGCCTACCGCTACGCCTCCGGTGTACGGGCCACCGCGAAGATCCGGCGGAACGGGAAGACCGTGCCGTGCGGCCCCGCCGGATACGCCTTCCGCAGCAGATCGCGGTACTGCCCGAGGAAGGCGTCCACCGCATCCGCGTCGTCGCCCAGCTCCGTCAGTACGGGCCGCAGCGCCGTCCCCTTCACCCAGTCGAGGACCGGATCCTCCCCGGGCAGCAACTGGTAGTACGTGGTCTCCCAGGCGTCGGCGGCGCAGCCGAGACCGGTCAGCCGGTCGAGGTAGTCGGCCGGGTCGAGGACATGGGCGAAGTCCCGGCCCCGGCCCGCCAGCCGGGTCCGCCACTCCGGCAGCGCGCACAGGGTCCCCAGCAGGGCATGGCTGGGGGCCTCGTAATTTCCGGGGACCTGGAAGGCGAAGGCACCGCCGGGGGTGAGCGCGTCGATCCAGCGGGCGAAGGAATCGGCATGGCCGGGCACCCACTGGAGGGCCGCGTTGGAGACGATCAGGTCATAGGGCTCATCCGGCGTCCAGTACGCGGCGTCGGCCTCCCGGAAATCGAGCCGGCCGCCGCCCGGGGTGGCCCCCGCGTGCTCCTTCTCGGCGAGTGCCAGCATCTCCGGCGAATTGTCGAAGCCGGTGATCACGGCGGTCGGCCAGCGCTCGGCCAGCAGGGCCGTGACATTGCCGGGACCGCAGCCGATATCGGCGATCCGCGGCGGCCGGAGCCGGGCGGCGGGCGGCTCCGGCAGCCGGGCCAGCAGATCGAGGAACGGCCGGGCACGGTGACCCGAATGACGCAGGTACTGATGCGGATCCCAAATGGGTACGGAATTCACGGTAGAGCCCCCTCGCAGGAACATCGGGCCGAAACGGAACGAGTCGCGGCCCGTCCCTGCCCCACCATCCGCCACATTATCTCTTGACGTCAAGAGACTTCATATCGACAGACCCTCTACACTGATCGTCATGGAGGACGAGGTCGATCGACTGGTCGCAGCATGGCGCCGCGAGCGCCCCGACCTCGACGTGGAACCACTGGAAGTGCTCAGCCGCGTCTCCCGGCTGGCCCGGCATCTGGACCGGGCCCGCAGGATCGCGTTCTCGGAGCACGATCTGGAGCCGTGGGAGTTCGACGTCCTGACATCGCTGCGACGGGCGGGCGCGCCCTATCAGCTCTCCCCGGGACAACTGCTCACCCAGACCCTGGTGACCTCGGGCACCATGACCAACCGGATCGACCGGCTGGCGAAAAGAGACCTGGTCGAGCGGTTGCCCGACCCCTCCGACCGGCGCGGAGTCCTGGTCCGGCTCACCCCCGAAGGGCGTGATCGCGCCGATCGCGCGCTCGCCGGGCTGCTCGCCCAGGAACGCGCGATCCTCGCCGAACTCTCCCACGCCCAGCGGGCGGAACTGGCGGCGCTGCTACGCCAGCTGACCGCCCCGTTCGACAACATTCCCGGCTAGCTTCCCGGCCGGATCCGCCGGGCCGACCCCGGCCCGGCGGGCCAGCGCGACGGCGGCCAGCGTCGAATGCACCCCGAGCTTGCCGAGCACGTTCTGCATATGCGTCCGGACGGTGTGCGGCGACAGGAAGAGGCGCTCGGCGACCGCTTTGCGCCCCAGTCCGGCGACCATGCACCGCAGCACCTCGCGCTCCCGCGGGGTCAGCGACTCCACCAGCCGCTCGCTCTCCGTCCGGTGCTTGCGGGCCGCCGTCAGCTCCCGCAGCACACCCGTGAGCAGAGCGGGCGGCAGATGCGTCTCCTCCCGCAGTACGCCCCGGATCACGGCCAGCAGTCGCTGAAGTGAACAATCCTTGGCGACCCAGCCCGAGGCGCCCGCCTGGAGGGCCAGGGCCGCCCGGCGCGGATCGTCCTTCTCGGCGAGGACCACGCAACGGACCTCCGGCTGGCCGGAACGCACCCCCGAGACCAGGCTCAGACCGTCGACCAGCCGGTCCGGACCGTCCTCGCCGTCGTCCGCCACGGCCCGGGCCACCGGGGCGCGAACCCCCTGCGGCGGTACCGCCGCGGCGCCCAGATCGGCGTCCACCAGCATCACGTCGAACGGTCTGCCGTCGGCCGCGGCACGCTCCAGACATCGCAGGGCCGCGGGCCCGCTGCCCGCGGCCCCCACATCGACATCGGGCTCCGCCGCCATGGCCGCGGCCAGCGACTCGGCGAAGATTCGGTGGTCGTCCACCACCAGGACCCGGATACGGACCACAGACACACCCCCTGTGTCGGAGGACGGCTCGGTGCGGAAAACGCCGCCCGAGACGGACCGTCAGCCCCGCCCGGCCACTGCCGCGCCGTGACTGAATTACCCCACCCCGGGATTCGTACCCCGCTGTCTCGTCCCCAGATCAACACCGGCCCCCACCGGCGTTGACCATCAGAGTACGGACGGCGGGCGGAAGCGGAAGCGTATTTGCAGAACTGATGACCAGCTCTGGGGGATGGGTTGTACTGGAAGGTTACCCATGAGTTCGTTGGGATGCATGGGAAACGGGAGACTCGATCCGGAATCCGCGGAGCCCGGCTCCGGCGGGGCGATCGCCCGGTGATGGCGCGGCCCGGACACCGTCCCGGGCCGGGGATTCCTTGACACGCCGGACGCGGCGGGACGAGGCTGGTGGACACGGACCGGCTGATCCTGATGTATCACCACATCCAGGTATCCATCCACCAGTTGTACGGAAACTCCGGCGGGGCCTGAGCCCCTCCGCCGGGGCCGGTCCGGCGGGTCGGCGTCCCCCGACGTACGGCCCGTGGCCGCCCCAGGGTGCGGACCAGGCGGATCCCGGCGCGGGGTCACCGGCACCCCCTCCGCCGCCGCACCCCCGGGGCGGCACCCCCTGCGCTCCGCGCGTCCCGGTGACCCCGCGCCGCGGGCCCTCCGGGTTGCCGCCCCGAACCACCCGGGCCTCGCCCGGCGCCTTGGCTCTTCGAGTGAGGCCCACGCCACCCGTCCAGCCGGGCGAATGCCGTCGGGCGACCGCGCGCCGTCGGTGGCTTGTCGCGCAGTTCCCCGCGCCCCTGGTTGCCCTCCTCAACGCCCTTGGGAAGAGGTGGCCCCTCTTACCGAGGGCGGGGCCCTTTTCAAGGCCGAGCCACGGGCGGGCCGCGGACCGCCGACAACATCAAGTCGCCGGGCGCGGGACCCCGGGAGCACCCACGGCGGGGCCGGTCAGGGAGAGAGCGCGTGGGCGCCACGGGACGGAGGGGCCGGGTAGAAGCGGGGCGGCTTCAGCGAATGGGTTCGGAAGGCCGTCGTCAGGGCGCGGGACACCCGGGGGACCGACGGTGTCTCCAGGAGGACGATCACCGCTCCCCCGAACCCTCCCCCCGTCATCCGCGCGCCGAGCGCCCCCGCGCCGACCGCCGTGGCGACGGCCAGGTCCGTTTCGGGGCAGGAGACGGCGAAGTCGTCCCGGAGCGACGCGTGGCCCTCCGTGAGGACCGGGCCCAGGGCGGCGAAATCGCCCGCTTCGAGGAGCGCCGCCGCGCGTTCGACCCGGTGGTTCTCGGTGACGACGTGCCGGGCGAGCGCCCGCGCCCGGGGGTCCCGCAGCCGGGTGAGCGCCGGGGCGAGGTCTTCGTAGGGGATGTCCCGCAGGGTGGGGATCCCGAGCGCGCGGGCCGCCGCCTCGCAGCCCGCGCGGCGGCGGCCGTACTCGCCGTCGGCGTGGGCGTGCCGTACCCGGGTGTCGACGACGAGGAGCGTCAGTCCGGCGGCGGCGGGGTCGAAGGGGATGTGCCGCCGGGCCAGGTCGCGGGTGTCGAGGAGCAGCGCGTGTCCCGCCTCGGCGCAGGCGGACGCCATCTGGTCCATGATCCCGGTGGGCGCGCCGGTGTACTCGTTCTCGGCTGCCTGGCAGAGGCGGGCCAGTTCGGCCCGGTCGGCGGCGAGTTCGCCGAGTCCGTACAGGTCGGCGACGGCGAGGGCGGTGGCGACTTCGAGCGCGGCGGACGAGGAGAGGCCCGCTCCGGCCGGGAGGTCGGCGGTGACGGCGAGGTCCGCGCCGCCGACGGGGTGCCCGGCGGCGCGGAGCGCCCAGACGACGCCCGCCGGATAGTCCGTCCAGCCGCGCGGCCCGGACCCGGGCGCGAGTCCGGCGACGGGGAGCGCGACGGGGCCGGCGGGCGCGGCGTCGGAGCGGAGGGTCAGGATCCCGTCGTCGCGCCGGGTGGCCGTGACGGTGACGCCGAGGGGGAGGGCGAAGGGCAGGACGAGGCCGTCGTTGTAGTCGGTGTGCTCGCCGATGAGGTTGACCCGGCCGGGCGCCGTCCAGCGGCTCGTACGCCCCTCGCGGCCGTCGCGCCGGTTCACGCGCTCGCCACCTCCCGCAGCCGCCGGGCCGCGGCCTCCGGCGGTACGTCGTTCATGAAGGACCCCATACCGGACTCGGTCCCGGCCAAGTACTTGAGCCTGCCGGGGGCGCGGCGCACGGTGAAGAGTTCCAGGTGGAGTCCGAAGGCGTCCCGGCCGGGCGCCCGGAAGGGCGCCTGGTGCCAGGCCGAGACGTACGGGGTCGGGGGCTCCCCCGGCCCGAAGACCCGGTCGAGGCGGCGGAGCAGCTCCAGATAGACGCCGGGGAACTCGGCCCGTGCCGCGTCGTCGAGTTCGCGCAGATCGGGGGCGCGGCGCCGGGGGTGGAGCCGGATCTGGTACGGCCAGCGCGCGGCGTACGGCACATAGGCGGTCCAGTGGTCCCCGGCGATGACGACCCGGACGGCGTCGGCGGTCTCCCGGGCGACGGTGTCGTCGAAGAGGTTGCGGCCGGTCCGGGCCGTGTGGTCGGCGGAGGCCCGGAGCATGCGCCCGGTATGCGGGGTCACGAACGGGAACGCGTAGATCTGGCCGTGCGGATGGCCGAGGGTCACGCCGATCTCGGCGCCTCTGTTCTCGAAGCAGTAGACCTGTTCGATCCCGGGCCGGGCGGCGAGCGCGGCGGTGCGGTCGGTCCAGACGTCGAGGACGAGTCCGGCCCGGTCCTCGCCGAGGTCGGCGAAGGAGGCGTGGTGGTCGGAGGTGAAGCAGACGACTTCGCAGCGGCCGGTCTCCCCGGCGAGGGAGGGGAAGCGGTTCTCGAAGACGGCGACCTCGTAGCCGTCGGCGGGGATCTCGGTGGCCCGGCCGGGGCTGGAGGGGCAGAGGGGGCAGGCGTCGGACGGCGGGTGGTAGGTACGGGCCTGCCGGTGGGAGGCGATGACGACGGGTTCGCCGAGGAGGGGGTCGTACCGGATCTCGGAGCCGGTGGCGACGGGCCCGAGGGCCCGGGTGTCGGCGGCGGTCGCCCGGTCCGTACGGCCCGCCGCGCTCCCGGCCGGGGTACGGGCGTCCGCGCTCCCGGCCCGGGCCCTGTCGGCGTCGGCGTCGGCGTCGTAATAGAGCAGTTCACGGCCGTCGGCGAGCCGGATCGCGGTCTTCCTCACGGCGGATACCCTCTCATCCACCTCAACAGAAGCCAACATACCTCACCAGAATCCAACATCCCTGTCCGTCGTGCCATCCCGGCGGAAGCCCCGGCCCCGGCCCCGGTCCTCCCCCGGGGAACCCGGGGAACGGCTCAGCGGATCCGGCCCGGCTGCGGCGGCAAGGCGGGCAGGGCAGGCGCGGGCGGAGCCGCGCGGTCCAGCAGCCCCGTACGGGCCGCCAGGGCCGCGGCCTCCAGCCGGGAGCCGACGCCCAGCTTCATCAGCACCCGCTGGACATGGGTGCGCGCGGTGCTCGGGGCGATCCCCATCCCGGCGGCGATCAGCCGGGTGTCCTCGCCCTCGGCGACCCGGACCAGGACCTCCACCTCGCGCGGGGTCAGCAGCCGCAGCAGCCGCTGGCCCTCGTCGTCGGGCTGGGAGACCGGGTTGAGCAGTTCGGCGAAGGCGCCCTGGAGCAGCCCGGGGGCGACCACCGCCTCACCCGCCCTGGCCTTCATCATGGCGCGTTCGACGCCCTCGATCCGCTCGTCGTGGCGGACATAGCCCGAGGCTCCGGCCGCGAAGGCCGCGGCGATGCCCCAGGGGTTGGGGACCGGGCCGAGGACCACCACGGCGACCTGGGGCCGCTCCCGTTTGATCCGTACCACCGGGTCGAAGACGCCCGGTTCGGCCGGGGACGCGGTGCCCAGCAGGCACACCTCGGGCGCCCGGGAGACCACCAGGTCCGCCGCGCCCGTCACGGGGGCCGTCGCGGCCAGCACGCGGTGCCCGCGCAGTTTCAACGCCGAGGCGAGCGCCTCGGCGTGCAGTCTGTGATCGTCGACCACCATGAGCCGCACGCCCATCGAGCAACTCCCATCCCCCCGGTGCAACTTGCCCCGGCAAGCTACACGCCTGTTCGACATCGCGTGCCTCGAGTCGGCAGAAGTACCCAAGACTGCCGATTGAGCCACTCAACAGGGTCACTTATGACCATGGCATGACCACCGCATGACCAAAAGGCGGCGGCCCGGTACGGAAAGCTCCCGCACCGGGCCACTACTGTTCCGCGAATCAGCTTTCACCGCAGCAGTACCTGGGCCGCGAAGGGGCGAAAACCGGTCGCCTTTTTACTTTTGCGGCGTGAATGCAACTGCCAGATAGTCCTTGTCGGCTCCCGGACGGGGCTCGCTCATCAGCTCCTCGCTCATGTAGAGCCGGCCGTCGACGAACCGAAGCTCGCCGTCCCCGATGGCCATGGAGCGTTCGAGGTCCTTCGACTTCTCGTCGGCCGGATTACGCAGCAGCACCGTCGATTTCAGCGTATTCCCATTGATCCTGACGACCTGGCCGCCCTTGTCGTACGGGGCCTCCTGGTAGGCGATCACATCGTCGCCGTCCATCCGCAGCGGGTAGGAGGTGTAGCCGTCGCCCGCGTCGGCCCGGCCCGGCAGCGGCTTACCGGTGGTGAGGTCGTACGAGACGATCTCATTGGTACGGCGGACACTCTCACCGCCGCCGGTGTGGGGCGAGGTCGGCAGATAGAGCCGTCCGTTGCCGACGGCGACCTTGGTGCAGGACTCGACCTCGGTGGCGCCGCAGCGGGCCTCGAACCGGTCGCCGGTCGCCGAGACCTTCGTCAGCAGCTTGCCCTGCGCGTCGATGGAGAAGAAGTCCGAGATGCCGAACTTCCCGGTGTCGCCCACATCCGCCGCCACGACCAGCGGCTTGGTGCTGACGACACTGGCGTAGTCGACCCCGACGGGCATCTTGTACGAGAAGACGGGGCGGCCGGTCGCCGGGTCGAGCTGCTCGACCGAGAGCTGCTCGTTGTTGTAGCCGCCGCAGGAGCGGACGGCGACCAGGGCGGGTCCTCCGGCGTAGCCGCGGTCCTCGCAGTCGCCGTCGGACGTCGTCGGCTTCCAGCGGACCGTACCGTTGTTCAGGTCGAAGGCCGCGCCGCCGTCCAGACCGCCCGCGGCGACCGTCGTACCGCTGATGGTGACCTCGTCGAACCGGATCGGCCGGTCGCCGCCGAGCGGGGAGTTGACGGACTTCCGCCAGAGCAGCTTGCCGCTCGCCATGTCGATCACCCCGACCTCGGAACACGGCTGGTACCGGCCGGTGCCCGACTTGGTGGTCCTGGCGGGCTCGAAGAGGATCGCGGCCTTGTGGTCGGCGGACTGGTGGCGGGAGCCGCCGCAGGTCTGGCCGGGCAGCGGGATCTTCCAGAGGACGTTGCCCTTGTCCCGGTCGTAGCCGACGACCTCGGCGACACCCGGCTTCACATACGCCTTGTCCGTGACCCAGGAGCCCTTGAAGTCGGTGACATCGGTGATCGGCGGATGGTCGACGCTGAAGGCGAACCGGGCCTGGGGATCGTCCGGTACGGCCTCCTTGCCGCCGTCCTCGTCGCTCTGGCCGTCGCCGCCGTCGCTGCCGTCGCCGCCCTTCTTGCCCCCCTTGCCGCGGGAGGTGCTGGTGTCCTTCTTGCCGTCGTCGCCGACGGTCGCGTAGATCACGCCGCCGCCGATGATCAGCGCCACACAGGTGGCCGCGGCGATGATGATCTTCGCCTGGGCGCTGAGCTTCTTCTTCCCGCCGCCGGGGCCGCCCGGTCCGCCGGGGACCGGGGGCGCGGGCTGTCCGGGGTAGCCGTAGCCCTGGGGCTGGGGCTGGCCCGGATAGCCGTAGCCGGGCTGGGTGGGCGGCTGCTGCCCGTACGCCTGTCCCGGCGCCGGGGCCGGGGGCTGGGCGGGGTACGCGTAGCCGGGCTGGGTGGGCGGCTGCTGCGGATAGCCGTAGCCGGGCGGCGGGCTCTGCGGCGGTCCGGCCGGGGGCCCGGGCGGCGGGGCGGGCGGGCCCGGCGGCGGCGCCGGGTGCCCCTGGGGGGCCGGGGGCTGCGGCGGGCCGAAGCCGCCGGGCGGCGGGTCCTGGGGCGCGCCGAAGCCGCCGCCCTGCGGGGGCGGTCCGGACGGCGGGGGCGGGGGCGGCGGCTGTGTCATGACGGAACACCTCGGCAGAGGGAGAGCGGACAGAGGGAAGAAATGAGGGGACGGGGGCGGAGACGGGCGAGGCGCGAACTCCGTGTACGTACGGATTCCGGTTACGGAGTACGGAGTACGGAGCCGTACGACTGCCCGGCGCGGCCGTCCGGCCAGCGGGCCCGCGTTCATCGGCTGACGTGACGCACGGGCCGGCGGTTCCGGATCCGGATCTGGTTCCGGATCCGGATCCGGCCGGTGGGCGGGCGCCGGATCACCCGGCGCCCGGTACGGCGGCGATACCGCGCGGGCCCGGGTGTCAGGGACCGAACGCCAGCATCGTCGGTTTCGTCAGCTCCTCCTCGTCGCTGGACGCGCTGACCCGGCCCGGCACGATGAAGAGCCGACCGCCTTCGTAGAGGAGTCGCGCCGAGTAGAAGGAGTTCTCGGCCTCGGACG
Source organism: Streptomyces sp. NPDC006798 (assembly GCF_040635975.1). Lineage (NCBI taxonomy): Bacteria > Bacillati > Actinomycetota > Actinomycetes > Kitasatosporales > Streptomycetaceae > Streptomyces > Streptomyces sp. NPDC006798. The sequence continues at coordinate 62,619 of NZ_JBEYIS010000030.1, read as the reverse complement.
CGCCCCGGGGATGCCGCAGTACGGTCTTCGGCGCGCCGCCGCCCGGTGCGATGGTGGCGACCGCGCCCCCGGTGCCGTAGGAGGGCTCCCGGTAGACCACCACGTCACGGCCCTGCATCCGGAGCGGTACGGCGGTGGTGTCGCCGCCGGAGGGGGCCCGCCACTTGGCGCGGCCGGTGTTCAGATCGAAGGCGACGACCTGGTTGGCGCCGCCCGCGCGGACCGGCTCGGTGGCCATGTAGAGGGTGCTCGCGTCGGCGGCGACGCCCGTACAGCCCTCCAGGTTCTGGCCGAAGATGACGAGCGAGCCGCCGCAGCCGACCCGGAAGCGGTCCTTGCCCCCGGCGATCTGGGAGCGGACCTCGCCGTCGTCCTTCAGCGCCACCACGGTCCACTTCTTGGGCTCGCGCTGGATGAGGGAGACAACGACCGGAGCGGTGGAGTAGACCTTGTCGACCTCCCACCCGGCGGGCACGGCGAACGTCCAGCGCGCCTTGCCCGTGGCCGGGTCGATCTGCTGGAGCTGGTGTTTGGGCTTCTTGTAGTCGGAGGTGGGGCAGCTCACGGCGGCCAGCAGCTCCGGCCCGCCCGCGTAGGCGAACGGGCGGCAGCCGCTGCGCGGCCCGGCGAAGATCTGCTTCCCCGTCCGCATCGAGAAGCCGTACGACACCCCGGTGGCCCCGGCGGCGAGGGTGTCGCCGCTGATGGTGAGGGTGTGGTCGGAGAGTGCGAGGAAGCCGCGTTCGGCCGGGATCGCGGTCTTCCAGCCGACCTTGCCGGTGGCCAGGTCGACCAGGCGCAGATCACGGCAGCGGGCACCTTCCCCGGCGCCGTCCTTCACACCGACGACGATCGCGCCGGACGCGGAGGGCCGGGGTGTGGCCGAGCACAGCTCCTGCTCCAGCGGCAGGGTCCACTTCTTCCGGCCGTCACTTGCCGAATAGCCCACGACCTGCTTGTACATGGCCTTGACGACGGTGTCGCCGCGGACCCAGGGGCCGAAGACGGTGGCGCCGTTGCGCGGCAGGTCGACATCGTTCGTGGTGAGGAAGAGGGCCCGGGCGTCGCCGGGGGCGCGGCCCGCGTTGAGGTCCTTGCCGCCGTTCTCCCGGTCGCGGCCGTTCTCGATCCCGCTGCCCCGGCCGGGACCGGCGGACGGTTCGGACGCGGACGGTTCGGGGGTCGCCGACGCTCCGGCGACCGGCTTCTTCTCGCCGCCGCCGCCGTCGTCGTCGTCGCCGAGCAGGGCGTACGTACCGCCGCCGACGACCAGCAGCGCCGCGACGGACGCGGCGACGAGGACGACCGTACGGCGCTTGCGTCCACCGGCGGGGGCCGGGCCGCCGCCGGTGGCGCCCGGGGTTCCGGCGAAGCCGTCGGCGGGCGGGAACGGGGAGGCGTACGAGGCCTGGCTGCCGCCCTGGTACGGCTGGGCGAAACCTTGCTGCTGATGACCGCCGTCGTACGGGCCGCCGGGCGCGGCGGGCTGCTGGTACGCGCCCGGGGCCCGCTGCTCGTAACCGGAGGGCTGCCCGGGGCCGGTGCCGGTGCCGGTGCCGTAGGCGTACGGCTCGCCGCCGGGTATCGCGCCCTGCCCGTAGTGGCCGTACTGGCCGGGCTGACCGTACGGGCCCGGCGGGGCGGCGGGCGGCTGGACCGGGTGGCCCTGGTAGGAGCTCTGGTACGGGCCGGAGGCGTACGGTCCGCCCTGCTCCGGGGCGTACGGGGCGTACGGCGCGTCCGAAGCGGCGGGCGGGGCGGTGTACGGGCCCTGGCCGGGCGTCTCGTACGGGCTCCCCTGATACGGAACCGGGTCCGGGGCCGGGGCGTCTTCGGGGCCCCGCGGATCCCCGGCACGGGGATCCCGAGGGGCTTCATGGCCCCCCGGCGGCTGTTGGCTGGGCGGCTGGGACATCAGCGCATCCCCCTTCGTACGGTCCTGGGTCCGACGGCCTCCCCCGCTTTTCCGGTGCGCGCACGGCGCGCTGCTTGGCAGGTACCCGTATCCCGGAAAGGAGCGTTCCGGACCTGGAGCCGCGTTCTCACGGCAGTCGAGCGGAGCTTCTTTCTATCACCCGGACCGGCCGGTGAAAGGGCCGGTCCGCCGCCGTCACCAGGCATGGACCGGCTTGTGACGGCGCCGTTATGAAGCCTGCACCCGACCCTCACGGACCGGCGGCCGGGCCCGGATCCCGGACCCGGCGGGCCGCCGCCGGGCCGCCGCCGGGCCGCCGCCGAGGCACCGGCCTCAGACCTCGTCGGCCAACTCCAGCCAGCGGCCCTCCAGTTCCTCCCGCTGCCCCGCCAGCTCCCGCAGCTCGGCGTCCAGCTTCGCGACCCGGGCGAAATCGGTGGCGTCGGCCGCGATCTCGTCGTGGACCGCGGCCTCCTTCCCCGCCAGCTTGTCGAGCTGCCGCTCGATCCGCTGCAACTCCTTCTGCGCGGCCCGCAGCTCACCGGCCGACTTGGCCTTCGTCTCCGGCGCCGGGCCGTCCTTCCGCTCGGCGGGGGCCGCCGGGGCCGCCGCCTCCACGGCGTCGCGCCGCCGCTCCAGATACTCGTCGATACCGCGCGGCAGCATCCGCAGGGTCTGGTCCCCCAGCAGGGCCAGCACCCGGTCCGTGGTCCGCTCCACGAAGAACCGGTCGTGCGAGATGACCACCATGGAGCCCGGCCAGCCGTCGAGCAGATCCTCCAGCTGGGTCAGGGTCTCGATGTCGAGGTCGTTGGTGGGCTCGTCGAGGAAGAGCACATTCGGCTCGTCCATCAGCAGCCGCAGCAGCTGGAGCCGGCGGCGCTCACCGCCCGAGAGATCGCCGACCGGGGTCCACTGCTTCTCCTTGACGAAGCCGAACTGCTCGCACAGCTGCCCCGCCGTCATCTCCCGGCCCTTGCCGAGGTCGACCCGGTCCCGGATCTGCTGGACGGCCTCCAGGACCCGCAGCGTCGGCGGCAGCTCCGTGACGTCCTGGGAGAGATACGCCAGACGTACCGTCTTGCCGACGGTGACCCGACCGGCGGCGGGCTGCTTCTCGCCCTCCGACTCGGCGGCCTCGGCGAGCGCGCGCAGCAGGGACGTCTTCCCCGCGCCGTTCACCCCCACCAGACCGATCCGGTCGCCGGGGCCGAGCTGCCAGGTCAGATGGCGCAGCAGCACCTTGGGACCGGCCTGGACCGTCACGCCCTCCAGATCGAAGACCGTCTTGCCGAGCCGCGCGGAGGCGAACTTCATCAGCTCCGACGTGTCACGGGGCGGCGGCACATCGGCGATCAGCTCATTGGCGGCCTCGATGCGGTAGCGGGGCTTGGAGGTACGGGCCGGGGCGCCGCGGCGCAGCCACGCCAGCTCCTTGCGCATCAGGTTCTGCCGCTTCACCTCCTCGGTCGCGGCGATCCGCTCCCGTTCGGCCCGGGCGAAGACGTAGTCGCTGTAGCCGCCCTCGTACTCGTAGACCGCGCCCCGCTGGACGTCCCACATCCGGGTACAGACCTGGTCGAGGAACCAGCGGTCGTGGGTGACGCAGACCAGCGCCGAGCGGCGGGCCCGCAGATGGGCGGCGAGCCAGGAGATGCCCTCGACGTCCAGATGGTTCGTCGGCTCGTCCAGCACGATCAGGTCCTGCTCGGCGATGAGCAGCTTCGCCAGGGCGATCCGGCGGCGCTCACCGCCCGAGAGGGGGCCGATCACGGTGTCCAGGCCCTCGGGGAAACCGGGCAGCGACAGGCCGCCGAAGAGCCCCGTCAGCACATCCCGGATCTTGGCGCTGCCCGCCCACTCGTGATCGGCGAGATCGCCGATGACCTCGTGCCGGATGGTGGCCTCGGGGTCGAGGGAGTCGTGCTGGGTGAGCACCCCGGCCCGCAGCCCGCCGCTCTGGGTGACCCGCCCGCTGTCCGGCTCCTCCAGCTTCGCCAGCAGCCGGATCAGGGTCGTCTTGCCGTCGCCGTTGCGGCCCACCACCCCGATCCGGTCGCCTTCGGAGACGCCGAGGGACACGGAGTCGAGCAGGGCACGGGTTCCGTACACCTTGCTGACGGCCTCGACATTGACCAGATTGACGGCCATTTCTCTCCTGCGTAGGGCGAGTGGATCGGCCTCCCAGGGTAGTCGGCGCGCGGCCCACCGGCGGCGGGGGCGGTCCGCCCCCTCGGGCCGGGGCCGGGTCGGCCCGTCCGCTCAGGCCGCCCGGCCCACGGCCCGCCCGGCCCCGCGACCCGCGCGTTCGACCAGCAGCCAGCCCACCAGGGCCGCGGCGAGGGCGACGGGAGCGGTCACCGGGATCGCGATCAGCGTCGCGGACTTCCCTTCGAGCAGGTCGTCGTACCCGACCATCGAGATCCCCAGGACACCCAGCAGACAGAGGGTGATCCCGACGGCGGCCAGCGGTCCGCCGGCGCCGGTCTCGGTGGGGCGCTCGTCGGTCGCGGGTGCCGCGGGCGTCGCGGGCGTCGCGGGCCGTTCGAAGCGGCGGAAGACGGCGACGAGGACCGTACCGACGACAGCGGCGGCGGCCAGCCGGACCGGGGTCTGCGCCCACCAGGTGCCCGACGCGGGCTCCGGCAGGGCGGCCCCGGCACCGAGCAGTGCGCCGTACACGGCCAGCAACGCCGTCAGATGCCACAGGAACGCGGTCATCGCGATCCCGTTCGCGGCGATCACCCCGCGCCACACCCGGGCCCGCCCGGCGAACCGGGTCCCCGGCCCCCGCAGCACCTCGGCCGCGCCGATCAGCCACAGCCCGTGCGCCAGCAGCGCGACCGTCGGCGGAGCCATGTTGGAGACCTTCTCGCCGGGCATCCCCACCATCGAGAAGGGGTACGGCCCCAGGGCGACCAGGGCCGTGGCGGCGACCAGGCCGACGGCGGCGAGCGCCCCGGGACGGGTGATCCGCCCGTCGGCGCGGAGGAAACCGAGCTGGTGGATCGCCAGCCAGACGAAGGCGAAGTTCAGAAACTCCGCGTACGGCAGCCCGGCCGCGAACCGGGCCGTGTCCACGGCGACGGCGGCGGCCACCAGCGCGCCGAACACGGCCCAGCCGTGACGTTCGTGCAGCCGCAGCAGCGGCGGTGTGAAGGCGACCATCGCGAGATAGATCCCGATGAACCACAGCGGCTGCGTGACCAGCCGCAGCGCCACCCCCGTCAGCCCGTCGCCGCCGCCCGCCCACTGGATCACCAGCGCCAGCGCCGCCCACACCAGGAGGAAGACCATCGTGGGCCGCAGCAGCCGCTGAAGCCGGGCCCGCAGGAACTCCGCGTACACGGAACGCCCCGGGGCGCGGCGGGCCAGCGACCGGTACGACAGGGCGTGCGCGAACCCGCCGACGAAGAAGAAGACCGGCATGATCTGGAGCACCCAGGTCAACACCTGCAACGCGGGCACCACGGCGAGCAGATTGCCCACCTCGCGGGCGCCGTCGTCGGTCACCACGACCACGGCCATCAGCCAGTGCCCGAGCACCACGACACCGAGGGAGAGCACCCGCAGCAGATCGGCGTACCGGTCCCGCGCGGCGGGCGTGGCATCGGCGAGCGCGCGAACGGAGACGGGTTCAGTGACCATGCGCCTACGGTGCCGCGCGCCTTGCCGCCAGGGTCAGGGCGCGGATACTCACTTCGCGCCCTGAGTACGCCACGCGCCGCCGCCGCCTGTTCGCAGGTTCCCCGGCCCCTCGGTACCCGGGCCGCGCCCGGCGGCCCGATGTTGTTCGCGGTCCGCACCACCGTCGTGGCTTGTCGCGCAGTTCCCCGCGCCCCTGGTTGCCCGCCTCCTGGCCCTTGTGAGGGCAGCGCCCCGACTGGGAGCCCGCCTCCCACCCGGACGGCGCCGGGGAGAGCGTTCAGGGGCGCGGGGAACTGCGCGAGCAACCACCCGCGGGCGGCAGACCGCGAACAACATCAGGCCCACGGGCGAGACCGGGGCACGGGGCCCCGGGGCGCGGGTCAGATGATCGGGGGGCGGCCCAGGCGCGTCATGCGCCAGACCGTGGACCACCGCATCGGCTTCCTCGGCGGGCACGGCGTCCGTACCCCCTCCGCGAAGCCCCCGAACCACGCCCGCAGCCCGCTCGCGGACCGCGTCCGCAGCAGCGTGAGCGCGGTCCACACCCCCAGGTACAGCGGCACCAGCAGCGCCGGCAGATGCCGCTTCGCCAGCCAGACCCGGTTGCGCGCGACCATGCGGTGGAAGACGGCGTGCCGGGTGGGCGAGGTCCACGGGTGGCGCAGGACCAGCTCGGGCTCGTAGAGGATCTTCCAGCCGTGGTCGAGTGCGCGCCAGGCGAGGTCGGTCTCCTCGTGGGCGTAGAAGAACGCCTCGGGCCAGTCGCCGGTCTGGTCGAGCATCTTCATGGAGAGGCCGTGGCCGCCGCCGAGGAAGGTGGTGACGTATCCGCGCCGCATCGGGTCGCTCGCCCGCAGCCGGGGAACGTGGCGGCGGGCGGTACGGCCCTGTTCGTCGGAGATCCGGAAGCTGACGACGCCGAGGGTGTCGTCCTGCTCGTAAAGCTTGACGAGCCGGGAGAAGACGTCGGTGTCGATGAGGAGTCCGTCGTCGTCGAGGTCGACGACGACATCGACCTCTCCCAGTTCGCGGAGTTTCGCGATGGCCGCGTTGCGTCCGCCGGTGACGCCGAGGTTCTCGGGGAGTTCGACGCCGGTGACCCCGTCGGGGAGCGGCGGCAGCGGGGCGCCGTTGCCGACGACCACGATCCGGCTCGCGGGGGTGTCCTGCCGGGCGACCGATTCGAGCAGCTCCGCCAGTTCGGCGGGGCGGTTGCCCATGGTCAGGATCGCGACGCCGACGCGCGGTTGACGCACCAATGAACTCTCCGCTCCTCAGGGGTGATGCGTTCGGATGCTAGTCGCTGACGGCACGGGCGCGCGGGGCGGGGCGCCCGGAGCCGACCACGGCACGTGCGGCGGGCGCCCGGGTCAGAGCAGTGCCGTGAAGGTGGCGAGGGTGATCGCGCCGCCCGCCACCGCCATCCCTCCGGCGACCTTGGGCAGGGCGAGTCCGCCCGCGACGAGTACGGAGGCGAGCAGCAGCGCGCCCGCGAGGGGCAGCCAGGCGTGCAGGGCCCCGGCGGGTCCGGTGCGGATGAGTTCCTTCGTACCGGGTTTGAGGACGACCGCGAGTACGGCGCCCTTCTCGACGGCGACGGACTTCTCGATGGTGAGCCCGGTCCTGGCGGGTGCCGGGTCGTCGGGGACGTACGGGCCGGTGCAGGTCTCGTCGCCGCAGGCGGCGACGGTGATCGTGCCGCGTTCGCGGTCGCCGCCGAGCAGCACGTGGCGCGCGGAGTCCCAGGACGCCCAGGAGCCCGCGACGAGCAGCAGCAGGGCGATGGCCCCCATCAGCACACGGCGGCCGTGCAGGAGCACGATGTTCACGGAGGCCATGAGCCCGGATCCTTGGCCATGGGCACGTATCGCGTCAACTGCCGGTTGACGCGCGGCCCCGGTACGGGCGGCGTACGGCCTCGGTACGGGCGGCAGACGGCGCCCGGGCCGCGTCCGCGGATGACCGCGCCCGGACGGCGGGGTGTCCCCTCCGTCCGGGCGCGGCGGTGTCAGCGGGTGCCCGCGATGCCCTCGAAGCCACCGCCGGACGCGATGTCCGTGGCCCAGCCGACGCCGAATCCGGCGGCGTAGGCGTGGGCGGTCTCGGCGAAGCCTTCGATCTCGCCCGCGGCGAAGATGTTGTGCGGTTCGGCGGAGGCGATGTACTGCCCGCCGCCGCCCGCGGTCACCGGCTCGTGCGCCTGCGCGGGGGCCGCGACGGCGGCGAGGGCCAGCGCGGCACCGGCGGTCACCAGTGCCTTGCCCAGGATGCTCTTCATGAGTTCCTCTCCGAGCCCGGTCGTCGTGACGGGGCTCGGCCCCAATCGACCACGGGGCGCGGGGTGCTGACGGCACCACACACCGGGAGACCGCTCCGATCACCCGAAAGATCGGGCGGGGTGCGGCCCGTGGACGCACGCGTGTCCGGAGGGGCGCCCGGCGGGACGGGGTCTCGGTCGCGGAGTACGGGACGCCCGAGTCTCAGAGGATCGTCGCGCCCGCCGCCGGGGACGTCGCCGTACGGGCCGTGCGGCAGGTGCCCGAGGCCGTCAGGGCCGCCGCGACCGCCCGCGCCGACTCCTCGTCCTTCACCAGATACGCCGTCGTCGGGCCCGAGCCCGAGACGATCGCGGCGAGCGCGCCCGCCGCGAGGCCGGTGTCGAGGGTGGCCCGCAGCGCCGGGCGCAGGGAGAGCGCGGCGGGCTGGAGGTCGTTGGCGAGGGCGGCGGCCAGGGCCGTCGCGTCGCCGGAGCGCAGGGCCGCCAGGAGCGCCGGGGGCGCCTCGGGGGCGGGGACCTCGGTACCGGCGGTCAGCCGGTCGAATTCGCCGTAGACCGCCGGGGTGGAGAGCCCGCCGTCGGCGACGGCGAAGACCCAGTGGAACGTACCGCCGGTGTCGAGGGGGGTCAGCCGCTCGCCCCGGCCGGTGCCGAGGGCGGCCCCGCCGACCAGGCTGAAGGGGACGTCGGAGCCGAGTTCGGCGCAGATGTCGAGGAGTTCGGCGCGGGTCGAGCCGAGCCCCCAGAGCGTGTCGCAGGCGAGCAGGGCGCCCGCGCCGTCGGCGCTGCCGCCCGCCATACCGCCCGCGACGGGAATGTCCTTGGCGATGTGGATGTGGACGGCGGGTTCGATGCCGTGTCGGGCGGCGAGCAGAGTCGCGGCCCGGGCGGCCAGATTGGTCCCGTCCAGTGGTACGAGATCGGCGCCGGGGCCCTCGCAGGTGACGGTCAGCGCCTCCGCGGGCCGTACCGTCACCTCGTCGTGGAGGGAGACGGCGAGGAAGGCATTGGCCAGGTCGTGGAAGCCGTCGGGGCGGGCGGCACCGACCGCGAGCCGGACATTGACCTTCGCCGGTACGCGTACGGTGACGGCGCCCGGGGCGTCCGTACGGTGGCGGGTCACGGCTTGGCCTCCGCGATCCGGGCGAACTCCTCGACGGTCAGGGCCTCGCCGCGGGCCTGCGGCGACACCCCGGCCGCGACCAGGGCCCGCTCGGCGAGCGCCGGGGACCCGGCCCAGCCCGCCAGGGCGGCCCGCAGCGTCTTGCGGCGCTGGGCGAAGGCCGCGTCGACCACGGCGAAGACCTCCCGCTTGGTGGCGGTCGTCCGGGGCGGTTCGCGGCGGACCAGGGAGACGAGCCCCGAGTCGACATTGGGCGCGGGCCAGAACACATTGCGGCCGATGGACCCGGCGCGCTTCACGTCGGCGTACCAGTTGGCCTTCACGGACGGGACGCCGTACACCTTGTTCCCGGGCCCGGCGGCGAGCCGGTCCGCGACCTCGGCCTGGACCATGACGAGGGTCCGCTCGATGGTCGGGAACCGGTCCAGCATGTGCAGCAGGACGGGAACGGCCACGTTGTACGGCAGATTCGCCACCAGCGCCGTGGGCGGCGGGCCGGGCAGCTCCTCGACCAGCATCGCGTCCGAGTGCACGAGGGAGAAGCGGGGCGCGTACTCGGGCGTCCGGGCGAGAACGGTGGCGGGCAGGGCCGCGGCGAGTACGTCGTCGATCTCGACGGCCACGACCCGCTCGGCGGCCTCCAGCAGCGCCAGCGTGAGGGAGCCCAGCCCGGGACCCACCTCCACGACGGTGTCGTCGGGCCGGACACCGGCGGTCCGCACGATCCGGCGGACGGTGTTGGCGTCGATGACGAAGTTCTGGCCGCGCTGCTTGGTGGGCCGCACGCCGAGGGCTGCGGCGAGTTCCCGGATGTCGGCGGGACCGAGCAGGGCGTCGGTACCGGCGCCACCGGGGGGCTCGGACGCGTCGTGGGTGCTCATATCGGGATCGGTGCTGCTCACGCCTCCACCCTAAGGGCCCCGGGCCCCGCGCCCGCCCACACCGGGGTCGCGCGGCTCCGGCACCCCACTGCGCCTCGGCTCTCCGGGTGGGGCCCGCGCCTTCCGCCCGGAGGGGCGAGCGTCGTCGGGCGACCGCGCCCGGTCTGTGGCTGGTCGCGCAGTTCCTCCCCCTGTGCCTTCGGCGACGGGGGGACCCCCAGCGCCTTGGCCCTCCGGGTCAGGGCCACGCCACCCGCCCAGCGGGGCGAATATTGTCGGGCGACCGCGCGCCGTCGTGGGCTGGTCGCGCAGTTCCCCGCGCCCCTGGTTGCCCTCCTCAACGCCCTCGCAGAGAGGCCGGGTCTCCCTTTCCAGGGGCGGAGCTGGGGAGAGCATTTAGGGGCGCTGGGGGTCCCCCCATTGCCGAAGGCATAGGGGCGGAACTGCGCGAGCAACCCACCGCGGTCCGCGGACAACATCAGGCTGCCGGGCGCGGCCCGGGTTGTGGCGCTCACCCGGAGGGCCGCGGCGCCGGGGGAGCCGGGTTCAAGGGGCATGGGAAGCACCGCCCCGGGTCAGAGCAGGCGGCCGCAGTGGGGCCAGGGGGCCGCGCCCCGTTGGACGTAGAGCTTCTTCGCCCGGAACGTCTGCTCGGACGCGGGCGCGTCCTGGGGCCGCCCGCCGCCGCCGAGGGCCCGCCAGGTGGGCGTGTCGAACTGGTAGAGGCCCCCGTACGTGCCCGACGGGTCGACCGCGTCCGGCCGGCCGCCGGACTCGCAGCGGGCCAGCGCCGCCCAGTTCAGCCCGTCCGCGCCCGCGACCGACCGGGGCGGGCGGCGGGTGCCGTAGTAGACATGCCGGGTGACGGGCGGCCGGACCAGCCGCTCCGCCACCTTGCGGGGCTCCTCCCGCGCCCCGTCGACGGTCCGCACGGTGTAGACGACGCGGCGGGTGCCCGCCCGGCCGGGGCTGACCACGGTCTCCGTCCCCACGAAGGCGCCGGGGTCGGCGGTGCGCACGGTGGCGTACGGCACCGGCTCCTCCCGGACCTGGCGGGAGCCGCTGATCCGGGTGACCGTGATCGTCCGGCCGTCCCGGGGGAAGGCGTCGAGGGGTACGGACGCGGTGTCCTCGCGGCCGAGGACGATCCCGGCCTCCGCCAGGGCGTCGGCGACGGTCGCCGCGTTGGTGCGCAGGGTGCGGGCCCGGCCGTCGGCGAGAAGGGTGACGGCGCGTTCCGTACGGACGTCGAGGGCGAGGCCCGCCCGGGAGATCCCGGCCGACCGGGACGCCGACAGCCGGGCGCCCTCCGCCCGGACTCCGAGCTGGCGCAGGGCGCCGTCGACGGTGTCGGCGGTGGTCCAGACCGTGCGGCGGGTGCCGTCGAGGGTGAGGGCGACGGGGCGGCCGTAGCGGACGACGACCTCGTCGCCGTCGGCGAGCGCGGCGGCCGGGGCGGGCGCGACGATGTCGTGCGCCCCGGCGGCGACACCTTCCGCCGCGAGGAGTTCGCCGACGTCGTCGGCGAAGGTGTGCAGGGTGCGGGGTACGCCGTCGACGGTGAGCAGCACGGCCTTGTCGCTGATCAGGAAGGCGGACGTGCCGCCCGCGAGACAGGCGACGACGAGGGCCTGCGGGAGGAGGCGCCGCAGCAGGTCGGCGCGGGCGGCGCGAGGTGCGCGGGTCCGGGTCGTACGCGGCCGTAGGCCGCGCCGGGCGCCCGGCGCGTCCGCCGCGCCGCCGGCCCGCCCGGCCGGGCCCTCGTCTCCGTACCGTTCCGTGTCCGTATCGCTCACGCCGCGCTCCGTCCGCCGCCGCCCACTGTGTGGTGGGCCGGGACGGTAGCCGAGCGGCCGTCACTCTCCAAAGCCATCCGGTCACGCCGTGTCGCGGACGCGGGTCCCGGTACGCCCGGACGGACCACGGGGCGTGATCGCCCCGCGGCCCTCTCAGTAGCCGAACGCCTCCGCCGTGTTGGCCGCGACCGCCGCGGCCAGCGTGTCCTCGTCCAGCCCCTTCACCGCCGCCATCGCGCGCAGCGTGACCGGAATGAGATACGGGGCGTTGGGCCGTCCGCGGTACGGCGCGGGCGTCAGAAACGGCGCGTCGGTCTCCACCAGGACCAGTTCGCGCGGCGCGACCGCGAGGGCGTCCCGCAGCGGCTGGGCGTTCTTGAAGGTGACGTTGCCCGCGAAGGACATGTAGTAGCCCGCGTCGGCGCAGATCTTCGCCATGTCGGCGTCGCCGGAGTAGCAGTGGAAGACCGTACGGTCGGGCGCGCCCTCCTCGGCGAGCACGCGCAGCACGTCCGCGTGGGCGTCCCGGTCGTGGATGACGAGCGCCTTGCCGTGGCGCTTGGCGATCTCGATATGCGCGCGGAAGGACCGCTCCTGGGCTGCGACGCCCTCCTCACCCGTACGGAAGTAGTCGAGACCGGTCTCGCCCACGGCCTTGACGTGCGGCAGGGCGGCGAGCGCGTCGATCTCGGCGAGCGCCTCGTCCAGGGCGCCGTCCCCGCCGGGCGGCCGGACCGACTGCCGGGGCCCGCCGTTCCCGGGGTCCCCGAGGACGATCCGGGGCGCCTCGTTCGGGTGCAGGGCGACGGCCGCGTGCACGGCGTCGTACGCGGCGGCGGTACGGGCCGCCCAGCGGGAGCCCCCGATGTCGCAGCCGACCTGTACGACGGCCGTCACCCCGACGGCCGCGGCCCTGGCCAGCGCCTCGTCGACGGTCCCCTCCTGCATGTCGAGATGGGTGTGGGAGTCGGCGACGGGCACCCGCAGGGGCTCGGGCAGCGGCGGCGGCAACGACGAGGACTGCGTACTCATGCCCGCGATCCTACGGACCCGGGGGCGGGCCGGTGTCGGCGGCCGAACCGGCCGGAGGCCGGGGCGGGGAGGCCCGGCAGGCGACAGCCGCGGGCGCGGGCATGGCGCCGGCCCGCTCGCGGGAGGCTGGCGAGCGGGCCGGTGCCATACGCCGCGGACCGGGCGGGGTGAACGCGTACGTCACCCCGCCCGGGCCCGGACCACGCGCCCGGAGACCTGCCCTCCGGACGCGCCGGGCCTCAGTGGCGGCGGTGCTGGAAGGGGTGCAGCAGATCCGACAGATGCCAGTGGTGCCGGGGCTCCCGGGCGTCCGGCACCGCGGCCGAGGCAGCCGCCGGGGCGACATCCGGCGCACCGGCCGGGTCGCCGTCCTCCTCCAGCCGGTAGTCCGTCGCGCCGATGGGCCCCGCGATCGGGACCGGCCGCTCCTCCACGACCCGGCCGCCACGGCCGTTGCGGCCGTTTCTGGCCGCCCGGTTCAGCACGGACGACACCTGGCCCGCGCGCATGATCCTGACGACATGCCCCCCGCAGTTGGCGCAGGTGGGACTGGACAACGGGGACGGCACCCGCACGCCGTCGGCCCGGTAGACCACGTACTGCCGCCCCTCCGCGTCGACGTGATGCTCGATCTCGTACGCCTGCTCCCAGCCGTGCCCGCAACGCATACACGCGAAGGCATACGCCTCGTGGACCCTCGCCGCGCCGGTGATCTCACTCATGCCAGCTCCTCTCCACTGAACCAGTGGACGCCCATTCCGGCGGGAGCGCGACAGCGCCTGGAGAAACATGGTGTGGTCTTGGCACTTCCCATGCCTGGGAAGCCCTCGGGCCCGGTCCGGGCTTTGCCTTCCAGGCTAGCCCTTTACCTCCCCCGGGGCCGGTCCGAGCGCCTCCGAGGCCGCCGACGCCCCGGGGGAGCCGGGTCTGGCCCGGCGGCCTTGCGTTGTTCGCGGCCCGCGGACCGTGGTGGGCTTGTCGCGCAGTTCCCCGCGCCCCTGAATACCCGGTCTCGCCCGGCGCCATCAGGTCTTCCACGGTCTGCGGACCGTAGTGGTTGCTCGCGCAGTTCCCCGCGCCCCTGGGTTGCCCTCCTGATCGCCCCCGGTAAGCGTTGGCTCTATCCAGGGACGGCGCTGGGGAGAGCATGAGGTGGCGCTGGGGGTCCCCCCATTGCCGAAGGCATAGGGGGGCGGGACTGCGCGACCAGCCACGCACGGTCCGCAGACCGCGAAGAAGATCAGGCTGCCGGGCGCGGCCGGTTCGTGAGGCTCACCCGGAGGGCCGGGGCGGCGCGAAACCTAGCGCGTCGCGTTCTTCGCCGCGACCACCGCGTCGAACACCTCCCGCTTCGGCACCCCCGCCTCCGTCGCCACCGCCGCGATCGCCTCCTTGCGGCGCTCCCCCGCCTCCTCCCGGGCCCGGACCCGGGCCACGAGTTCCGCCGGGGTCAGATCCCCCGGGCCGGGAGCGGGCGCGCCTTCGACGACGACGGTGATCTCGCCTCGTACGCCGTCCGCCGCCCAGGCCGCCAGCTCGGCCAGGCCGCCTCGCTTGACCTCCTCGTACGTCTTGGTCAGCTCGCGGCAGACCGCGGCCCGGCGGTCGGGGCCGAAGACCTCGGCCATCGCCCGGAGGGTCTCCTCGATGCGGTGGGTGGCCTCGAAGTAGACGAGGGTGCGGCGCTCCTGCTCGTTCTCCCGGAGCCGGGCCAGCCGCTCGCCCGCCTTGCGGGGCAGGAAGCCCTCGAAGCAGAAGCGGTCGACCGGCAGCCCGGAGAGCGCCAGGGCCGTCAGTACGGCGGATGGCCCGGGGACGGCGGTCACCCGGATGTCCGCGGCGACGGCTGCGGCGACCAGCCGGTAGCCGGGGTCCGACACGGAGGGCATCCCCGCGTCCGTGACGAGGAGCACCCGGGCGCCGCCGGTCAGGGCGTCGACCAGTTCGGGGGTGCGGGCGGACTCGTTCCCCTCGAAGTACGACACGACCCGGCCGCCGGGCGTCACGTCGAGGGCCTGGGTGAGGCGCCGCAGCCGCCGGGTGTCCTCGGCGGCGACGACATCCGCGGCACGCAGTTCGTCGGCGAGGCGGGGCGGGGCGTCGCGGGGGTCGCCGATCGGCGTCCCCGCGAGGACGAGGACTCCGCCGGGGGTGGTGTTGGGGGGCGTCTGGCTCACGCGCCCCATTCTCCCCCGCGCGCCCGTGCCCGCCGTACGCCATGCGCCTCGGCCTTCCGGGGAGCCCCGCGCCGTCCGCCCGGAGGGGCGAGCGTCGTCGGGCGACGGCGCGCCGTCGTGGGCTTTTCGCACAGTTCCGCCCCCTATGCCTTCGGCAATGGGGGGACCCCCAGCGCCACCTCATGCTCTCCCCACTCCCCAGCGCCGTCCCTGGGTAGAGCCACCGCTTACCGGGGGCGATCAGGAGGGCAACCCAGGGGCGCGGGGAACTGCGCGAGCAGCCACAGGCGGCCCGCGGACCGCCGACAACGCAAGGCCGCCGGGCGAGACCCGGGTAGTTCGGGGCGGTGCCCGGGAGAGCCGAGGCGCTGGGTCCCCCGGGGACGGAACCGCGCGGCGCGGCAGGGATCGGGCCGCGGACCGGGGAACACCGCGCGGGCGATGTCCCTACGATGGCGCGGTGACCAGTACCGCGCCTTCGCCCCTCAAGCGGGGGGACGACGACCCGCCGCCGTCCGCCTGGCCCGCGCGTCTGCGGCGATTCGGATACGTACCCCGGGCGGAGATCGGGCTGCGGGAGCGGCTCGTACCGCCGTATACCCGGCCGTCGGAGCGGTTGTGGCCGGTGCTGGGGGTGCCCGCGGACCGGGTGGGGCCGCTGTTGCGGGTCTCCGCCTGGGCGGGGCCCCTGTTGGTGGCGCTGTTCGCGGGGGTGCTCAGGTTCTGGAATCTGGGCAAGCCGAACGCGGTGATATTCGACGAGACGTACTACGCCAAGGACGCCTGGGCCCTGATCAACCAGGGGTACGAGGGCCACTGGCCCAAGGACGTCGACAAGAAGATCCTGGCGGATCCGTCGGCCGTGCCGATCCCCGCCGATCCGGGCTATGTGGTGCATCCGCCGGTCGGCAAATGGGTGATCGGTCTCGGCGAGAAGCTGTTCGGGTTCGAGCCGTTCGGCTGGCGCTTCATGGTCGCGCTGCTGGGGACGATCTCGGTACTGATGATCTGCCGGATCGGGCGGCGGCTGTTCCGTTCGACGTTCCTGGGCTGTGTCGCGGGGCTGCTGCTCGCCGTGGACGGTCTGCATTTCGTGATGAGCCGGACGGCGCTGCTCGATCTGGTGCTGATGTTCTTCGTCGTGGCGGCGTTCGGCTGTCTGCTGATCGACCGGGACCGGGCCAGAGCCCGGCTGGCGGGGGCGCTGCCGGTGGACGCGGACGGTTTGCTGCGGCCGGATACGACGGTCGCGGAGACCTTGCGGCTCGGTGCCCGCCCGTGGCGGATCGCGACCGGGGTGATGCTGGGTCTGGCGGCCGGCACGAAGTGGAACGGCCTGTACATCATGGCGGCGTTCGGGCTGCTGACCGTGTTGTGGGACGTCGGTGCCCGCCGGACGTCGGGCGCGGTGCGCCCGTACCGGGCGGTGCTCCGCCGTGATCTGGTGCCCGCGTTCACGGCGATCGTGCCGGTGGCCCTGGTGACGTATCTGGTGTCGTGGTCGGGGTGGATCTTCACGGACCGGGGGCATCTGCGGAACTGGGCTTCGGAGGGGCCGGGCCGGGAATCCGCCTGGTCGTTCGTGCCGGACTGGCTGCGCAGCCTGTGGCACTACGAGGCGGAGGTCTACGAGTTCCATGTGGGCCTGACGTCGGGGCACACGTACCAGTCCAATCCGTGGAGCTGGATCGTGATGGGCCGCCCGGTCTCCTACTACTACAAGGATCTGAAGCCGGGCAGCGGCGGCTGCGCGGCGGACAGTTCGGGCGGCGGCTGCGCCTCCGAGGTACTGGCGCTGGGGACGCCGATGCTGTGGTGGGCGGGGTGCGCGGCGCTGGTGTACGTGGTGTGGCGGTGGCTGTTCCGCCGGGACTGGCGGGCGGGCGCGATCGCCTGTGCGATCGCCGCGGGCTGGGTGCCCTGGTTCTTCTACCAGGAGCGGACGATCTTCGTGTTCTACGCGGTGGTCTTCGTACCGTTCCTCTGTCTGGCGGTGGCGATGCTCGTGGGGGCGATCCTGGGGCCGCCGGGGGCGTCGGAGACCCGGCGGGCGGTGGGGGCGATCGGTGCGGGCGTCCTCGTCCTGCTGATCGTCTGGAACTTCATCTACTTCCATCCGCTCTATACGGGCACGGTGATCCCGTTGAGCGAGTGGCAGGACCGGATGTGGCTCGACACCTGGGTGTAAGCAACACCGATGCAACTAGCATCTTTCGGTCGGATCGGTGCTATCACCGGGCCCGGGAGTCCCGGTCCCGTAACGGTGCCGCCGGGCTGTCGGTGGCCCGTCCTAGGCTGGGCGGGTCGGATGTCGTACGGCCGGAGGGCGACCGACCGGCCTGGTCGAGAGGTTTCGCGGGGCCCGCCGGACGGCGGGGCCCGCCTGGGGAGGGGCGCGCGTCATGCGCAGTGGAGTCAAGGTCGCCGTGGCCGGCGGGGTCTTCCTGGTCGTGGCCGGCGGGGTCGCGTACGGCGGCTACAACCTCTACGAGGGGATGACCGGCGGCAACCGGGAGAACGGGCTGGCGGAGAAGAAGACGGGACCGCCGACGGCCGAGGAGATCGACCGGACGGCCCGGGACTTCCTGACGGCCTGGGCCGACGGCAAGGCGGACGCGGCGGCGCGGCTCACGGACGACCCGGTCGCGGCGGGGCCGCTGCTCGGCGGCTACCGGTCGACGGCGAAGGTGTCGGCGGCCGAGATCACCCCGGCGGCGGCCGTCGGCCCGAAGGTGCCGTTCACCGTGAAGGCGACGGTGACCTGGGAGGGCCGCAGCAAGCCGTGGACGTACACCTCCGAACTGACCGTGGTGCGCGGCGAGTCCACCGGGCGGGCGCTGGTCGACTGGCGGCCTTCGGTGCTGCATCCGAAGCTGACGGCGACGACCGAGCTCTCCACGGGACCGGCCGGTACGCCGCCGGTGAAGGCGCTCGACCGGGCGGGCCGGGAGCTGACGAAGGAGAAGTACCCGTCCCTGGCGGGGGTGCTGGACGGGCTGCGGAAGAAGTACGGCGAGGCCGCGGGCGGCGAGCCGGGCGTCGAGCTGGTCCTGACCTCGTCGAACGAGTCCGTACCCGACCAGACCCTGCTCGCCCTCACCGAAGGGGAGCCGGGCGAGCTGAAGACCACCATCGACGCCGGGGTGCAGGCCGCGGCGGAGCGGGCGGTGGCGAACACGCCGAAGGCGTCGGTCGTCGCGGTCAAGCCCAGTACCGGGGAGATCCGGGCGATCGCCAACAACCCGGCGGGCGGCTACAACACGGCACTGCTGGGCACCCAGGCCCCCGGCTCCACGATGAAGATCGTGACGGCGGCGATGATGCTGGAGCACGGGCTCGTCGCGGGGGCGGACAGCCCGGTCGAATGTCCCGCGACTGTGCAGTGGAACGGCCGGACCTTCGAGAACCTGAAGCGGTTCGAGGTACCGAACGCCACCTTCCGGCAGGCGTTCGCCCGCTCCTGCAACACCACCTTCATCAAGGCGATCAAGCCGCTGACGGAGAAGGGCGTGGCGGGCTCGGCGCTGGGCGAGACGGCGCGCGAGTACTTCGGTATCGGGCTGGACTGGAAGACGGGCGTATCGACGTACGACGGCAGCGTGCCGGATTCGGAGGGTACGGAGACGGCGGCGTCGTACATCGGCCAGGGCCGGATCACCATGAACGCGCTGAACATGGCGTCGGTGGCGGCGACGGTGAAGAACGGCGGATTCAAGCAGCCGACGATCCTCGCGGAGGGGGCGGTGGGCGCGGGTGACGCGGACTTCGCGACGGCGCGGCCGATGCCCGCGGCCATGGCGGACACCCTGCGCGCCCTGATGCGGGCCGACGCGACGGCCGGCTCGGGCAGCAAGGCGATGGCCCGGGTCGGCGGCGACAAGGGGTCGAAGACCGGCTCGGCGGAGATGGGCGGCCAGGAGACCAGCAACGCGTGGTTCGCCGGATACGCCGGGGATCTCGCGGCAGCGGCGGCGGTCCAGTCCGGCGGCCGCGGCGGCGAGGCGGCGGGCCCGGTGGTGGCCGCGGTCCTCTCGGCGCGGTGACCCGGGGGGCCGGGGCGCTCTGAAGAAGGCGCGCCCCGAGCCCCTCGCCTATGAGACCCCTCGCCTGTCCCGGGCCCTGCTCGGAGCCTTGCCCCATAGGGAGTCCCTCAGCGCCTTGCCCCTCCGGGCGGAGCCCGCGCCTTCCGCCCAGCGGGGCGAGTGTCGTCGGGCGACCGCGCGCCGTCGTGGGCTTGTCGCGCAGTTCCCCGCGCCCCTAAATGCTCTCCCGCTCCCCGGCCCTGCAAAGGGAGGCCCGCCCCTGTAAGAAGGGGCCGCCTCTCTCCGGGGGCGGTCAGGAGGGCAACTCAGGTGGCGCTGGGGGTCCCCCCATGCCGAAGGCATAGGGGGCGGAACTGCGCGACCAGCCAGCCACGGTCCGCGGACCGCGAACAAGAATCAGCGGCCGGGCGCGGCCCGGGTTTTCAGGGGCTCGGGGAACTGCGAGACGAGCCACAGGCGGGCCGCGGGGCGCCGACAACATCAGGGCGCCGGGCGCGGCCCGGAAAGCCGGGAGGGCGCCGTACTCCGGGGAAGTGCTGAACGCGTCGCCGCTCCGCGTCGGCGCCCGCTAGCGTCAGTCCGTATGAGTACCGAGAAAAGCAACCCCGCCCCCGCCGCCCACCCCCGCTTCGCCGCCGCGCTCGCCGAGCTGGGGCTCGATGTGCCGGTCCGGGGGTTTCCGGAGGCGACCCGGACCGCCGTCGAGGCCGCCGCCGCCATCGGCTGCGATGTGAGCGAGATCGTCAAGTCGCTGATCTTCGCGGCGGACGGTGAGCCGGTGCTGGTGCTGATGGACGGCTCGTCCCGGGTCGATGTCGAGCGGGTGCGGGCCGAGCTGGGCGCCGGGGCCGTCAAGCGGGCCGATGCCGATCTGGTCCGTGCGACGACCGGGTACGCCATCGGGGGCGTACCCCCGTTCGGTCATCTGACCCGGACCCGGGTCCTCGCGGACCGGGGGCTGCTCGCCCATGACGTGGTGTGGGCGGCGGCCGGTACGCCGCATACCGTCTTCCCCCTCGATCCGGAGTCCCTGGTCAAGCACGCGGGCGCGACGGTCGTGGACGTCCGTGAGCGCACGGCCTGAGATGGCGGACATGAGCCCTTCGCACGGCCTGCCCGAAGCCGCCGGTCCGCCGAAGGGAGCCGGTCCGCCGAAGGCCGCCGGTCTGCCCGGGGCCGGCGATCTGCGGCAGTCCGATTCCCTGGCGCGGGAGATCTTCTCGGACGTCGCCAACAAGTGGGCGTTTCTGATCATCGAGGCGCTCGGTGACCGGACCCTGCGCTTCGGGGAGTTGCGGAACGAGATCGACGGCGTCAGCCACAAGATGCTCACCCAGAATCTGCGCATGCTGGAGCGGAACGGGCTGGTCGAGCGGACGGCGCATCCCACGGTGCCGCCGAAGGTCGAGTACACCCTGACCGAACCGGGCCGGGCCCTGCGGGCGACGGTCTCCGCCATGTGCGGCTGGACGCGGCGGTTCCTCGGCGATATCGAGGAGGCCCGCCGCCGCTTCGACGGCTGACCGCCGACCCGGCGGGCGCACCGGCTCCCGGCTCTCCCGTCAGCCGGTGCGCCGCAGCGCCCGCTCCCGGCGGGCCGAGACCGCCGAACCGGACTCCCGGCGGGCCATCCGGCGCAGTACCAGCGGGGCGAGCGCCAGACCCGCGACCGCCCACAGGCCCAGCACCCCGGCCGCCTCCCACAGCCGCCAGGAGCCGCCGGGTTCGGCCGCCGCGGCCTCCTCGGGGAGCAGGGCGGAGCGCGTACCGTGGCCGAGCCAGTAGACCGGGGTGAACCGGGCCGCGCCCTGTACCCACTCCGGCAGCGCCGTCACGGGGTGGAAGATCCCGGAGATCGCGATAGTCGCGAGTACGGGCAGCTGGACCAGGCCCTGGGCGCGGCTGGAGGAGATCAGGGACCCCAGTACGGCGCCGACGGGCAGGGTCGCGAGGATGCCGAGGACGACGACCCAGCCCAGGGTCGCCCAGGCGGCAGCGCCCTCGACGGCGAGGCCGTCCACGATCAGCGACCCGGGTACGAGGAAGATCGCCAGGTCGATCAGGAGCCCGCCGCCCACGGCGACGACCTTGCCGATGAGATAGCCGCGGATGCCGTACGGGGTGGCTCTGGCCCGCAGCAGGGTGCCGTCCTCGCGGTCGGCGGTGAGGAGCTGGCTCATCATCACCATGCCCATGGCGATGTTCATCCCCAGCACGCCGGGCAGGACAAGGGTGCCGAACGGCAGGCCGGACGAGCCGAACTCCCGGTCCCGGAGCAGGAAGAGCACGATCAGCATCAGGGTCGGCCAGAAGAAGTGGGACGTCAGATCGGCGCCGTTGGTGAAGGACTGGCGGAGTTCGATCAGTCCGCGCCTGACGCCCGTACGGCCGATGGCCGTGGCGGGGGAGGCGGAGGAGGCGGAGGAGGCGGTCATCGTACGGCTCCCTTCGCGGCGGCGGCCCGTTCCCCGGCCCCGCCCCCGCCGTCGTCCCGGGCGCCCGCCAGCAGCGCCGCGTAGGTGTCGGCGAGGGACGCCCGGCGGATCTCCAGTTCGCGCAGCCCGTCGCCGTGGCGGCGGAAGAGTTCCCGGGCGAATCCGGTGGAGTCGGCGGTGGCCGCGGTCCGGCGGCGGCCCCCGGCCGTCCAGCGGACCTCGTCGGGGACGGCGTGTTCCCGGGCCAGTCCGGCGGCGGTGCCGTCGGCGACGATCCGGCCGCCGGAGAGGACCAGGATCCGGTCGGCGAGCCGTTCCGCCTCGTCCAGGTCGTGGGTGGTGAGCAGGACCGTGGTGGCCTCGTCGGCGGCGAGCCGCCGTACCAGCGTATGGAACGAGGCCCGCGCCTCGGGGTCGAGGCCCGTGGTCGGTTCGTCGAGGAAGAGGACCTCGGGGCGGCCCACCACACCGACCGCGATGTCGAGGCGGCGGCGCTGCCCGCCGGAGAGAGTCCGGATCCGGGCGCCCGCGCGGTCGGCGAGGCCGACGGCGGCGATCAGTTCGTCGGGGTCCCGGGGGCGGGGCGTGCCGGGGATGCCGTAGGGCGCGTAGTAGGCGCCGAGATGGCCGAGGAGTTCCCGGACCCGCCATTTGCCGTGGTCGCGCCAGGACTGGAGGACCACCCCGGTTCTGGCGCGCCATGCCTCGTCGCCGCGGGCCGGGTCCGTGCCCAGGACCTCGACCCGGCCGGCCGACCGGGCCCGGAAGCCTTCGAGGATCTCGACGGTGGTGGACTTGCCCGCGCCGTTGGGTCCCAGCAGGGCGAGGACCTCGCCTCGGTGGGCACGGAAGGTGACGTCCCAAAGGACGTCCCGGGTGCCGTACCGCATCCTCAGCCCGGCGACGTCCAGCACGACCTCGCGAACGGCGGGAACGGGCCGGGGGCCGGAACGGGGACGGGGCCGGGTGTCGGCGCCGGAATCGTTCATCGCACTGCCCTTCTCTTCACAGTGCCGTGAAAGCTAGGGTGCGATGCCGTTCGGCGAACAGCCGTACAGCGGCCGGATCGCCTCGATACACCGAGGAGAAGCCCGTTTGTTGCAACGGTGCTGACGGTGAACGTATCGACGGCCTTCGGACGTCCGTTGCAATGGGCTGACGGTGAAAACTGGCGGTGAAGACCGGCGGGAAGGAGGGGCACGATGCCCGGTGGCAGGCTGACCCGGGAGGAGCGGCGGCTGATCGCGGAGGCGCTGGCGGAGGGTCTGGGGTACGCGGCGACGGCCCGGCGGCTGGGGCGGCCGACGTCCACGGTGAGCCGTGAGGTGGCCCGTAACGGCGGTCCGGCCGGATATCGCGCGGAGTACGCCCACCGGGCCACGGCCTGGCGGGCCCGCCGCTCGGGCCCCGGCCGCCCCGGTGACCCCGAGGGCTCCGGGGGCCCCGGCGGCCCCGATGTGTCGGCGTTCCGGGCCGAGTTCGCCGCATTGATGGTCGGTACGGGCCTGCCCCGGATGGCGGCCCGCGTCCTGACCGAACTGTTCCTCGCCGACGCCGACGGACTGACCTCGGCGGAGCTGGTACGGCGGCTCCGGGTCAGCCCGGCGTCGGTCTCCAAGGCGGTCGGCTATCTGGCGCCGCTCGGCGCGGTCCGGCGGGAACGGGAGTCGGGGCGGCGGCGCGAACGGTACGTACTGGACGACGACATGTGGACCGGCGCCTGGGCGTCGAGCACCCGCTCGATCACCGTCTGGGCGCAGACCGCGCGGCGCGGTACGGAGATCGTCGGCGCCGCGACCCCGGCGGGTGTCCGGCTGGACCGGATGGCGTCGCTGTTCTCCCGGCTCGCCGCGGACATGGACACCGGCCCGGTGGACGTCGCGGACGGCGAGGACGCGCTGACCGTACTCGCGGCGCTGGTCCACGCGGGCGCCCCGCTGACGGCGGACGCGCTGGCGGCGGCGCTGGGCTGGACCGGGGAGCGGGTGGTCCGGGCCATCGGGACGGCGGAGCGGCATCCCGGCCTGACGGATCCCGTCGCACCGCTGCGGGTGGCGTCCGGTACGTACACGGCGGCGGCCCGGCCGGACCGGCTCGGACCGGCCCGGCGGGCGGCCCTCACGGCGGCCGGGCGGACCGGGTCCGGCGCACGGCCCTGACGCCCCGCCCGCCACCGACCCGCCCCCCTGCCCCTGTCCCTGCCCCGACCGCCTCACAACCGGCCACGGCACCCGCCACCCCCACCCCACAAGTCGCGCCCCGCCACCCACGCCACCCCCGGCGCCACCACCCGCGCCACCCCCGTTCGAACACGTACGCCCCCAAGTCCGCGGTGAGGAGCGGGCGTTCGACGTTTCCCGTACGGGACGTACTCTTCCGGCCAGTTGAAGTCCCCTCAGCACGCGGAACGATCCCACACCACAACAATGTGCGCATGGCTGATGACTGGAAGCGACGGATCGACCGGCTGCACGAGAATCTGGTACGGCGCGACGACCCGGCGGCCTGGGTGACCGAGGCCGATGCCGTCGAGTCCTCGTACCGCTATCCGGATCTCCTGGTCCGCGGACCGGTGTTCGGGCTCGCCGCCCAGCACACCGGCGGCCGGGACCCGGCGCTCGGCCCCTGGCGCGACGGGGGCGACGACGGCGCGTGGCGGGTGCTGAAACCCCTGATCAGCGGCTCCCCACAGGAGGCCAGGGACAATCTGAACTCCTTCCTCTGGTTCCGCGCCAAGGACGACACCGACGACCCCCGGCTCCGCCGCAGGCTGCTCGACGCCGTCACCGTGCTGGAGAACGAGCGCGCCGACGAGATCGAGGTACTCGGCTGCCGCTACCGGGTGGTGCGCGCCGACGAGTTCGCCCGCCGGGGCGACGACGGGCTCGAACCGCCCCGCCCCACCGATCCCGAGCCCGGCAACGACTACTCCTGGGACGGCGACCGGGACCGGGTCTGGCCGGAGGTGGGGCTGGACATCGACCCCGACCGGGAGGACGGTCTGATGGCGGGCGCGATGAAGCTGGGGCTGCGCTCCTTCTCGTACTCGGGCCCCCTCTTCCCCGACCACGTCCGCCGCGATTCGGAGCTGGCGGCCGAGCGCTACCCCGATATCGCGCTGCTGCCGGTCGGCTTCAGCGTCGTCGAACTCGCGGACGGCCGGTGGACCACCCGGGGCATCCTGCTGCCGTCCCCGCACGACGCCCGGCGCAGCCTCTTCGACGGCATGAACGAGTTCTGGCCCATGCTCTACGAGTTCGACGAGGAGGAACGTGCCGAGTACGCCCGGGTCGCCGAGGACTTCAAGGCCGCGGGCCGGGCCGACGAGGCCCGGGTCGGTGACTCCCTCTACCGGGTCTGCCGGATCGAACGGGCGCTCCGCTGCGGCCCGGACGGGCCCGAGCCGCCGCGCCCCTCCGACCCCGACGGCTGGGGCCCGATGAAGCTGCATCCGACGATGGACGACGACGGCACGCTCCACTACGACGACGAATAGACGTATAGCCGAAGAGCCGGGCGGTGACCCGAGGCCGTACGCGGTACGGGACAGATGGCGCGGCGGCGACGACCGCCGCGTACCGGCCCGCGCGAGCACGGCGCAGAATACGGGGATGATCCCCAGCAACAAGATCGTCCACCGGAAGGCCGACGGCCGCCTGATCCGCGGCACCTGGCGGCCCGCCTTCATCCGCAACGGCGGCAACTACTTCCTGACCGAGCTGTACGTCTACGCGGACGGCATCGTCGACGCGTGGGGGCTGCTCACCCTCGCCGAGTTCGAGGAGAAGCTGGCGTCCGGCTGGGTGGCGACGTCCCTGCCGGAGGGCGGACGCGCGTCCGCGCACCATCTGGCGGCCTGGCGGTTCCACGAGCCGCACACCTGGTACACGCCCGAGCTGCTGCTCGCCGAGGTCCGCGACACCATAGACGAGCTGAACGGCCGCCCCGACTCCACCGGCCGGTGCCGGGCGCTGATCGATGTCTTCATGGCCGACCGCACCGAGGCCAACCGGCTCGCCGTCCGCGCCGCCTACCTCGCGATACCGGAGACGCTGCGGCGGTACGCGCTGGGCGACATGGACTGCAAGGACCAGCCGCTGAGGGTGCTCGCGGCAGGCGTCGGCGGCCGGGACGAGGAGGTGGACGAGGTCGTCACCCCGGAGGAGTACGAGGAGGCGATCGGCTACTTCGCGGCGGCCGAGCGGTGGGGCCCCGCCCCGGCCGGGGACCGTACCGCCGAGAAGAACGCCGCCGGACGGTTCTCCTCCGTACACATCCCCCACTCCTACCCGCAGGGGTCCGACAGCCCCGGGAAGGAAGCGCTCCGGATCACCTATCCGGCGCCCTTCGACTACGAGGGCACCACCTACCCCACGGTGGCCCACGCGTTCCTCGCCCTGTCGACGACCGACCCCGGGATCCGGGCCGCCGCCGCCGAGGCCGACACCCCGGGCCGGGCGAAGCGGCTGACCGCGGACGCCCCGCGTCCCGCGGACTGGGACCGGACCCGGCCGGCCCTGATGGCCCGGCTGCTCGACGCCAAGTTCGCCCAGCACCCCGCCCTCGCGGCGATCCTGCTGGCCACCGGGGACGAGACGATCCTCTACGACGAGTACGACGACACCGACTTCTGGGGCGACAACGGGGGCCGGGGCCGCAACTGGCTGGGGCGGCTGCTGGAACTCACCCGCGCGGGCCTGCCCGCCGCGCCCGCGCCCGCACCGGCCCGCTGAAGGACCCGGCGGATCTGACGGCCCGGGGGCGGCCCGGGGCGGCCCGAAGTGAGGGACCGGCGGGGACCGTGAGAGGTTTGGAACAGACCCGGCCAACTCGCCAGTGGACCAGACCAGTTGATCCCCGGCGGCCTAGGATGTGGCGATGCCCACCCCACCCCTTCGTGCCCTTCGTCGTGCCGCCGCGGTCCCCGTACTCGTCACCCTCGTGGCGATGTCGTCCATGTCTTTGACGGGGTGTACCTCGGACGACGTATCGCCCGTCCCGCCGGACGTGTCACCCGGGCCGAGCCGGATGGAGCCGAAACCCGCCGGGGGGCCGGGTGACATCCTCGTCGCGGGCCGGGCGGTCACCGGCTCCGAGCCGTCCGGCATCCCGAAGTTCCCGTTCCGCCGTACGTACACCGACGGCGAGGTCTACGCGTCCGTGACCGGCTACCGGTCCCTGGCCTTCGGGGACGCCGGTCTGGAGCGGATCGTACGGAGCCGGCTCGACGCGGGCAAGGACGTCCCGACCACCATCGACCCCGCCCTCCAGCGGGCCGCCTTCGACGGGCTGCGCGGCCGGACCGGCGCCGCGATCGCGGTCGACGTCCGGAGCGGGGAGATCATGGCCCTGGTCAGCACCCCGGCGTACGACCCCGGTTCCTTCGCCGGGAACACCAGGGCGGACGCGGACGCGTGGGGGCGGCTGAACTCGGCCGAGCCCCGGCCGACACTGAACCGGGCCCTGCGACGGGCCGAGAACCCCGGCTCGGCCGCCCATCTGGTGGTCGCCGCGACGGCGCTGGAGAAGGGCCTGGTCCCCTCGGTCGACACGGCCACCCGCACCCCGCTGGTCCATACCGTCCCCGGCGGCACCAACCGCTTCACCGGCCCCTCGCCCCGCTGCGAGAACGCCAGCCTGCGGACCGCCCTGAAGCACTCCTGTACGAATGTCTTCGCCGCGATCGCCGCAGATCTGGGCGCCGGCCCCCTGAAGTCGACGGCGGCGGCCTTCGGCTTCGGCGACGAGACCCTGGACACCCCTCTCCGCGCGGCCGAGAGCGTCTGGCCGGACGCCCCGGAGACCCCGGCGCGGCTCGCGCTCACCGCCAACGGGCTCTCCGACGTCACGGCCACCCCGGTCCAGTTGGCACTGGTCCTGGCCACCGTCCTCAACGACGGCCTCCGGCCCGGGCCCCGGCTGCTGGCCTCCTCCGACGACCCGGCCCCCGCCCCCTCGGTACGCGTGATCTCCGCCCGCACGGCGGACCAACTGGCCGACGCCCTGGGCGCCGCCACCACGGCCCGGGTCCCGTCGTCCTCGGTGAACTGGGCCCTCACGACCGGCCGCACCCCGGCGGGCCGCACCCTGGCGGTCGCCGTGACTCTCTCCTCCGCCGCCGACACCACGGCGGACGCCACCGCGATCGCCCGCCGTATCACGGCCGGACAGCCGGCCCCGGCCCCGGCGGCCTCTCGGCGCTAACCGTACGGAAACCCCGCACCGGATCGAATGGCCCGGGGCCGGCCGGCCCCGCCTCATCCGACCGCACGCCGAGGTGACGTATGCGCCCGCCGAAACCATCCGGATTGACCCGCAGAACACTGCTGGCCGCCGGTTCCGCCGCCGGAGCGGCGGGACTGACGGCCCCTTCGGGAGCCTTCGCGGCCCCCCGCACCG
Organism: Streptomyces sp. NPDC006798; assembly: GCF_040635975.1. NCBI lineage: Bacteria > Bacillati > Actinomycetota > Actinomycetes > Kitasatosporales > Streptomycetaceae > Streptomyces > Streptomyces sp. NPDC006798. Next base: position 34,892 of record NZ_JBEYIS010000030.1, on the reverse strand, counting down.
GCGACCGGCTGCTGCCCGACTACCGGCCGAGCCAGGCCACGGGCTGGCCCGAACACCCCGGAAAACCACCGGGCACCCTCGGCGGCCACACCCCGGCCGCCGACTTCTCCTTCAACGGCACGCCCCACCGGATCTCCCTCCTCCCCCTCGACCGCCCCGGCCCCGCGCCCCACCCCGTGTACGTCCCGGTCCCCGGCGACCCCGAGATCGACTTCCGCCGCACCCTGGAAGCCGCGTTCGGCACCCACTACGCCTTCCGCTACCGGGGCGGACTGCGCGGCCGCTCGGTCTTCCGGATCCAGTCCTACGGCGTCTACGCGACCGGACCGGCCCCCGGCCGCCCCCCGGGCGTCACCTTCGGCGGCGGCGTCTACGCCGTCTACGACCCCGACACCCGCCACGGCGACCCCGGCATCCACGAGACCCTCCGCTGGATCCAGGTCATCCGCACGGACCGCCCCGCCGAGATCGACAACATGGGCCGGGCGAACCCGTATTACATGGACGGCGGACTCACCTCGATCCACGGCAGACGGGTCTGCAACTTCCACGACGCGCCCACCACGACACTCGACGGCGACGTCCCCCTGAACCAGCGTTTCCTGGCCGAGACCTTCCTCACCCACGAGCCCGGCTCGAAGGACCCCTCGGGCAGAACGGTCGTCGAACTCCTCGCGGGCATCCGCTACGGCTGGCACGTCGGCCCGCTGACCCCCTGACCACGACGTCAGCCGTCCCGGCCGGGCCCCGGGCGGCGGTACGGGAGCGGCCCCGTACCGCCGCCCCCGTGCAGACCCGCACCGCCCCCGCACCGGTGGCGGCTACTCGGATTCGTCCCGCGCGGCGGTGATCGCCGCGAAAGCCTGGTGGACCGCCAGCAGGCCGCCGTCGACGCGGAGGACCGTGCCGGTGATCCAGGACGCGTCGCGGGAGGCGAGGAAGGCGACCGCCGCCGCGATGTCGGCCGGTTCGCCGACCCGGCCCAGGGGGTAGACCTGGTCGGCGAGAGCGTCCAGGAGGGCCTCGCGGCCGTCCCAGTTGGCGGTACGGATCGTGCCGGGGTTGATCTGGTTGACCCGGACGCCGCGCGGGGCCGCGTCGCCGGCCAGGGTGCGGGTCAGGGACGCCAGGCCCGCTTTGGCGGCGCTGTAGGCGTGGTTGCCGAAGTCCGCCTCGGCGTTCACGGAGCCGATGTTGACGATCGCGCCCCGGCCGCCCGCCGCCAGGTGGGGCAGGGCCGCGCGGGCGGTGCGGACCGCTCCCATCAGGGTGATGTCGATATCGCGGCGCCACACCTCGTCGGAGTCGGCGGCGATATCGGCGTCCCAGGCGGACGCGAAGGCGTTGTTGACGACGACGTCGAGCGTGCCGAAGGCGGTGACGGCCCGGTCGACGGCCGCGTTCACCTGGGCCTGGTCGGAGACGTCGCAGATCAGCGCCTCCGCGCCCGGTATCGCCGCCGCCGCGGCCTCGACGGCGGGCCCGTCGATATCGGTGAGCAGTACCCGCGCGCCCTCGTCCGCCAGCCGGCGCGCGGTCTCCGCGCCGATGCCGCGGGCCGCGCCCGTGATCAGGACCCCGTAACCCTCGAACCGTTTCATGGACCGAACGTACCTTCTTGATCGCGGAGTCCGGCAGTCCCGGGCGCGGGACGGTGACCCCGAATCCGTACGGTCCGCACGCCGGTCGCCCCGCCGGGTCAGAGCGCCGAGCGGACCGCCCGGATCAGGGCCTGGGCCCGGGGGTCGGCGGTGACGCCCTTGCGGAGGCCGTTGGTGACATAGCCGAAGCCGACGCCGCTGTCCGGGTCGGCGAAGCCGAGGGAGCCGCCCCGGCCGGGGTGGCCGAAGGAGCCGGGGCCCAGCAGCGGCGACGCCGGGCCGTGGAGCATATAGCCGAGACCGAAGCGGGTGGGGACGACCAGGACCCGGTCGGGGCCCTTGGACTCCTCGGTCCTGGCCAGGGTCAGCGTCGCGGGCGCGAAGAGCCGGGGGCCGCCGTCGACCGGGCCGAGTGTCGCGGCGTAGAAGCGGGCCAGCGCGCGGGCGGTCGCGATGCCGCCGGACGCGGGCATCTCGGCGGCCCGGTACGCCGGGTCGTTCTCGTCCGGCAGCGGGGCTATCACCCCGAACGCGCGCCGCGTCAGCGAATCCGGGTCCCGGTACGCGTCCGCCACCGACCGCTTCGGCCGCAGCGCCAACCCGCCGCCCTCGGCCGCCGGGGGCTCGGCGACCGGCCCGATCCGGCCCACCCGGTGCGCCTCGGCCGCCGGGAGCCCGATCCAGAAGTCGAGCCCGAGGGGGCGGGCGATCTCCTCGGCGGCCCAGCGGCCCACGGTCCGGCCGGTGACCCGGGCGACCAGTTCGCCGAGCAGCCAGCCGTACGTCTGCGGGTGGTAGCCGTGGTCGGTGCCCGGCTCCCACGCGGGCGCCTGGGCCGCCAGCGCCGCCGGGCCGCTGACCTGGTCGACCGCCTCGGCGGGGGTCAGGGGCCGGTCGAGGGCGGGGAGCCCCGCGCGGTGCGCCAGCAGCTGCCGTACGAGTACCCGCTCCTTGCCCGCCGCCTTGAACTCGGGCCAGTACGTGCCCACGGGCGCGTCCAGGTCGATCCGGCCCCGCTGGTGCAGCAGCAGGACGACGGCGGCCGTGACGCCCTTGGTGGCCGAGCGGACGATCTGGGCCGTGTCGGCGGTCCACGGCGGGACGGCGGAGGTCTGGCCGGGATCCGGGGCGGGGTCCGGATCGGCGTCCCCGGACCCCGCCCACAGGTCCACCACCGGGCGGCCGTCCCGGTAGACCGTGACCGCCGCGCCCCGTTCGCCGCGCTGTTCGAAGTTGCGGACGAAGGCGTCGCGTACCGGCTCGAAACCGTCCGCCACCGTGCCGTGTATCTCCACCTCGGCCGCCTCCGTCCCCTGGTTCCCGCTTCCGTGCATCCGTCCATGGTGCAACGTCCGGGGAGGGCGCTGGCTTCCAGGTCAGTCGGGAAGGGCGGCGACGGCCTCCGGATCGAAGCCGTACGGCAGCTCCAGCCGGTGCTTCCGCAGCAGCCCGGGGTCGGCCAGCAGCCGGCTCGTGGGCCCGTCGGCGACCACCGTGCCGTCAGCCAGCACCACCGAACGCGGGCAGAGTTCCAGCGCGTACGGCAGATCGTGGGTGACCATCAGCACGGTGACGTCGAGCGACCTCAGAACGTCGGCGAGTTCCCGGCGGGAGACCGGATCGAGGTTGGAGGTGGGTTCGTCGAGGACGAGGATCTCGGGCTCCATCACGAGTACGGTCGCCACCGCGACCCGGCGCCGCTGCCCGAAGGAGAGGTGGTACGGCGGCCGGTCCGCGGCTCCCGCCATCCCGACCCGCTCCAGGGCGGCCTCGACCCGGCGCTCCAGCTCGGGCCCGCGCAGCCCGGCGGCGGCCGGGCCGAAGGCGACGTCCTCCCGGACGGTCGGCATGAAGAGCTGGTCGTCGGGGTCCTGGAAGACGATCCCGACCCGTCGTCTGACCTCGGCCAGATGGGGTTTCGCGACCGGCAGCCCGCCGACGGCGACCGTGCCCGCGCCGCCGCCGAGTATGCCGTTGAGATGGAGGACGAGGGTGGTCTTCCCGGCGCCGTTGGGGCCGAGCAGGGCGACCCGTTCGCCCTGCCCGATGCTGAGATCGACGCCGAAGAGGGCCTGGTGGCCGTCGGGGTAGGCGTAGGCGAGCCCGCGTACGGACAAGGACGGGGGCTGTGGCTGTGGCGGTACGGAGGGCGGGGTCACGGAACGCTCCCTTCCAGGAGGCGGACGGCGAGTGCGGCGACGGGCAGCGCCGCCGCGGCCGTCCACTGGGCCCGGCTCGCGCCCGCCGCCGCGGCCCCGGCGAGCGGCGCGGTGCCGGTCCCGCCACGGCTGAGCATCGCGAGATGGACCCGCTCACCGCGTTCGTAGGTACGGATGAACAGCGCGCCCGCCGTCCCGGCCAGCACCTTCCAGTGGCGGACGCCCCGCGCCTCGAAGCCGCGCGAACGGCGGGCGATCGTCATCCGGCGCAGATCGTCGGCGACCAGATCGCCGTAGCGGATCATGAAGGAGGCGATCTGGACGAGGAGCGGGGGCAGCCGGAGCCGCCGGAGGCCGAGCAGCAGGGCGTGGATGTCGGTGGTGGCGGTCAGCAGGACGGACGCGGCGACGCCGAGGGTGCCCTTGGCGAGGATGTTCCACGCACCCCACAGGCCCGGTTCGCTCAGCTCCGTCCCGGCGACGGCGACGCTCTCCCCCGGCCCGGCGGGCACGGTGAACGGCAGCAGCACGGCGAAGGCGACGAACGGCGCCTCGATCAGCAGGCGTTTCGCCACGGTGGCGGCCGGGAGGCGGGCCGCGGCGGCGACGGCCGCGAGCAGGACGGCGTAGAGGACGAAGGCCAGGACCGCGTGGCGGGGTGTGGAGACGACCACGAGGACGAAGCCGAGGACGGCCACGAGTTTGCAGTGGGGCGGCAGGGCGTGGACGGGCGAGCGCCGGGGGATGTGGAGCCGGTGGCCGGGCCCGGCGCCCGCCGTCAGTCGTCCCATGCCGACGACGATCCGGAAGACCCCGAAGAACCCGAAGAACCGGAAGAGTCCGACGACCCCGGGGGCGGCGCCGGATACGGGAAGGGCGAGGGCGTCGGTTCCGCCGGGCGTTCGGTACGGGCCGGGGGCGGAGGGACCGGACCGGTGTCCGGGGCGCCCGGTGACTTCGGCCGACGGGGCGCCTCGGGCCCGTGCGCGGCCCGGCGGCGGGTGACGGCCCGGAGCAGCAGCGTGCCCGCGACGACCGTCACGCCGACCCCGGCGACCCCCGCCAGGCCGCCCGCGAGCCGGTCGTCGGCGATGGCGGTGATGTCGTAGTCCGCGAACGGCCAGTCGGCGGTGGTGTGTTCCTCCGCCGAATCGCCGAACCCCTTGTCGGTCGCGACCCGCTCCAGTCCGTCGGGGCTCTGTGAGGCGTGGAAGGAGACGACACCGGCGAGGACGAGGGCGACGGCCCCGCCGGTGAGCAGGACGGCCCGGATCGGCCGGGGCCCGCGCGGAGACGCCGCGGCAGGTGCCGGTTCCGGGACCGGGTGCGGGGCACCGGGCCTGCGGATCGTCAGCGGTACGCAGAGTCTGTCCCGGGCCCCGTGGACCAGGTCGGGGCGGACCGCGAGCACCGCGCCGACGGTCGCCGTGGTGATCACCGCCTCGCCGACGCCGATCAGGACGTGGACCCCGGTCATCGCGGCCAGCACGGTGCCGAAGGGGACGTCGGTGGTGCCGCCGATGCCGTAGAGCAGGCTGAAGGCGACCGCCGACGCCGGTACGGAGACCAGTGCCGCCGTGAAGGTGGCGACGGTGACCGCGCTCCGGCGGCGCGGCAGGACCGACAGCAGCGCGCGGAAGACGCCCCAGGCGACGGCGACGGTGACGACGCCGATGAGGGTGATGTTCACACCGAGAGCGGTCAGTCCGCCGTCGGCGAAGAGGACCCCCTGGAGCAGCAGGACGACGGTCAGACAGAGCACCCCGGTGAAGGGCCCGACGAGGATCGCGGTGAGCGCGCCGCCGAGGAGATGACCGCTGGTCCCGGCGGCGACCGGGAAGTTCAGCATCTGGACGGCGAAGACGAAGGCGGCGACGAGCCCGGCGAGCGGCGCGGCCCGCTCGTCGCCGAATCCGTTGCCGGTGCCGAATCCGTTGCCGGGCGCGGCCAGTTCGCGCCGGGCGCCGCGCAGGCTCACCGCGACGGCGGCGACGGCCACCGCCCCCGCGGCGGCCGATACGGGCAGATCGATGAATCCGTCGGGTACATGCATGGCGGGCTCCGGATCGGTAAGGCGATCGGAATGGCGATGACGACCGAACAGGAAAGACGGGAAGTGACCGGAGGAGATCAGGGCCGGGCGAGACCGAGCGGGGCCGTGAGGCCGGGGGTGCCCGGGCGCGGTCGGCGGAGTCGGTGAGAGCTGCGGAAGCGGCGGAGTCGGCGTAAGCGGGCCGGAACGGCGCGCGGGCGAACGTACGGCGGCGGCATTGATTGTGCTCCTCCGCACATGATGCGCAAGAGCGCCGCACCCCCAAAAGAGAGCAAAGCGCGATCGAACCCTCCCCCAAAATATGGGACATTAGAGGGTAAAGGAGACGTTGTGAGGAGTGGCCGATGTCCCCCACCACCGTCGAGGACCACGCCTGGGCCCGGGTCGTGAGCGATGCCCCCCAGTACCGTCCGGTCCGCGTCTCGATGTCCTACGAACCCTCCGACGACCCCGGGGCCGTACGGTTCGCCTTCCCCGGCGGCACCGGCTGGACCTTCCCCCGGGAGCTGCTGGAGAGCGGCCTGCGGGGCCCGGTGCGCAGCGGTGACGTGGAGATCTGGCCGTGCGGCCGGGCCCAGGCGGTGGTGGAGTTCCACTCGCCGGAGGGGGTCGCGGTGGTCCAGTTCGACGCGAACGTACTGACCCGGTTCCTGCGCCATACGTACGCCTCCCCGGGCCCGCCGGAGACGACCCCGCCCCCGGCCCCCGCCCCGGCCGTGAGCCCGCTGACGGCCACGGGAACCGACGGACCCGCCACCCGTACGGCCTAGGGCGTGTCTGAGGAGGCCGGCCGCCCCGGAACGCGCGGACGGGCCGCACCCCCATCCGGGGATGCGGCCCGTCGCCCTGAGACCAGGGGCGATCAGCGGCAGGGTCAGACGCGGACCAGCTGACGGTCCTCGTCCGGGTCCTGCGGCCGGTCGGCGAGCTGCTTCTGCAGCTTCTCGCCCTCGACGTCCACGTTCGGCAGCGCCTTGTCGAGCCAGCGCGGCAGCCACCACGCCTTGTCGCCCAGCAGGGCCAGGACCGCCGGGACGATCGCCATCCGGACCACGAACGCGTCGAAGAAGACCGCGATCGCCAGGCCGAAGCCCATCATCATGACCATCTGCTCACCGGAGCTGATGAAGCCCGCGAAGACGCCGATCATGATGACGGCGGCGGCGCTGACCACCCGGGCCCCGTCGCGGAAGCCGGTGACGATGGTCTCTGCGGGCCGCTCCCCGTGGACGTACGCCTCCCGCATCCGGGTGACGAGGAAGACCTCGTAGTCCATGGCGAGACCGAAGACCACACCGATCATGAAGATCGGCATCATCGACATGATCGGGCCGGGCTGTTCGACATTGAACAGATCGGCCAGCCAGCCCCACTGGTAGACGGCGACGACCGCGCCGAGCGCCGCCACCACCGAGAGCAGGAAGCCGAGGGCCGCCTTCAGGGGGACCAGGATCGACCGGAAGACCAGCATCAGCAGGACGAACGCCAGGCCGACGACGAGCGCCAGATACGGGATCAGGGCGTCGTTCATCATCTGCGAGAAGTCGATGTTCAGGGCGGTGGCACCGGTGACGAAGATCGCCGCACCGCTGTCGGCCTTGAACGTCTTGCTCTCGCCGCGGATGTTCTCGACCAGCTTCTCGGTCTCCGTGGAGGCCGGCCGGTCCTCGGGCATCACGGTGATCAGACCGGTGTCACCGGCCGGATTCAGCCCGGCCGGGACGACCGCGGCCACACCGTCCATCTTCTCGACGGCCGTGGCGACCTCGTCGACCGCCTTCTTGGGGTCGGCGCTCTTCTTGGCGTCGACCACGATCGTGAGCGGACCGTTGAAGCCGGGGCCGAAGCCGTCGGCGAGCATGTCGTACGCCTTGCGCTGGGTGGAGGCCGGCGAGGACGAGCCCTCGTCGGGCAGACCCACCTGGAGCGATGCCGCCGGGACGGCGATCAGACCGAGGCCGACGACCGCGGTGAGCAGTACGGCGACCGGACGGCGCAGTACGAACTGCGCCCAGCGGACCCCGGCCTTCGGCTTGGCGCCGGGGACGCCCTGGCCGATGTCCACCCCGGCCTTGCGAGCCTTGCGCACCTTGCGGCCGAGGATCTTGTCGCCCGCGAACCCGAGCAGCGCCGGGATCAGGGTGATCGCGATGACCACGGCGATGACGACGGTCCCGGCGGCGGCGAAGCCCATCTTGGTGAGGATGGGGATATTGACGACCGCGAGTCCGGCGAGGGCGATGACGACCGTCAGACCGGCGAAGACGACCGCGGAGCCCGCGGTGCCGACGGCCCGGCCCGCCGCCTCCTCGCGCTCCCGGCCCGCGGTCAGCTCGGCGCGGTAACGGGAGACGATGAAGAGGGCGTAGTCGATACCGACCGCGAGGCCGATCATCGTCGCCAGCATGGAGGTGGTGGTGCCCAGGTCGAGCACGTTCGCCAGGGCGGTGATGGTAAAGATGCCGACCCCGACGCCGATGATGGCGGTCAGCAGCGGCATACCCGCGGCGATCAGCGAACCGAAGGTGATCACCAGGACGATCGCGGCGATCAGGATGCCGATCATCTCGCTGGAGGCGGCGTCGTGCTCGACCATGCTGGCGTCACCACCGAGTTCCACGGCGAGACCGGCGGACCTGGCGTCCTTCGCGACGTCGGTGAGCGACTCCTTGCTCTTGTCGCTCAACTCCATCGAGTTGATCTTGTACTCGACCACGATGTAGGCCGTGGAGCCGTCCTCGGAGACCGCGCCCGCCTCGAAGGGGTCGGCGACCGAGGAGATCTCGGTCGAGCCCTTCTTGAGGTCGGCGATGGCCTCGGTGACCTCGGCCTTGTTCTTGGCGTCGGACATCTTCTGCCCGGCCGGTGCCTTGAAGACCATCCGGCCGACGGCCCCGTCGGCGCTGCCGCCGCCCGGGTACCGCTCCTCCATCAGGTCGAACGCCTTCTGGGACTCGGTGCCGGGGAGGGCGAAGCCGGGGTCCTTGGGCGTGGCCGCCGACGAGGCCGCCACCCCCGCGAGTACGAGGAGTGCCACCCATATCAGGGCGACTAGTTTGCGGCGCCTGAAGGCGAACCGCCCGATTTTGTAGAGGAACGTGGCCACGAGGGCGTTCTCCCGTTGGTGAGACGAACAGGGCAGGGGGAGTCGGCCCGACGACGTGAGCGGCGCGCGTCAGGTACGGATCGTGCTGGTGGTGCGGATGGTGCTGGTGGTACGCGAGCGGGGGGTGGGGAAGACTGGGGAAGGGTCTGTACGGGACGTGGCCGGGGCTCGATCCGCGGTGGGCCGGGGCGGGGACACCGGTCCTGCGGACGTCCTGGACGGGCCGGGACGGAACCACGACGGGGAGTGGGAGGGAGGCGGATCCGGCGGGGACGGGATCCGGCGCTAACAGGAGGCCCGTTGAACCCGTTGCGGGATCCCGGCCCGGGGCAGCCCCCGGTCCGGCACCCGCCGGGGCCGTTCCCGGCCGATCCTGGCCACCGGCGTCCCGGGGCGCGTCATCGCGCCTCCAGGGCGGGCAGCACCACCGCGTCCACGTACCGGGTGAGGAAATCCCGGTTGGGGACCCGGTCCTCGATCATCTGGATGGCGAAGAAGAGGCCGAACAGCATATGCGGGACGAAGTCCCTGGCCGGGTTCTCCGCACCCACCTCACCGCGGTCGACCGCCCGGTCGACCACGGTCCGCAGCGCCGCCATATCGGGCTCGATGACCTTCTTGCGCAGCGCGTCGAAGAGATCCGGGTTGGTGTGGACCGCCTGGACCAGCCCCCGGATCAGGGCGGATTCCTTCGCCATCTCGCAGTCGTCGGTCCGCATCAGCAGCGCGTGGAAGTCACCGCGGAGACTGCCGGTGTCGACCTCGTCGGCGCCGGGGACCGAGGTGTGCTGCAGGGCGGTCGCCACCAGCTCGGGCTTGTTGTGCCACTGCCGGTAGAGCGTCGCCTTGCTGGAACGGGTCCTGGCCGCGACGGCGTCCATGGTCAGGGAGTCGTATCCGACCTCGCGCAGCAGTTCGAGCACGGCTTCGAACAGCTCGGTCTCGCGCTCGGGTGTCAGTCGGCTGCGGGACATCGGTCGGCCCCCTTCCCACGGGTCGTATCGGGCTGCTTCAGGTCATATCGGGTCGTACGGCTCTTCGGCCGGATGCTCCGCCGGGCCGGGCCGCCGGGGCGCGGACCCGCCGTTCCCGGCGGCTTCCGCACTCTCCCACGACCGCTTCCGAACGAAACGGTTTCGTACCCGTCCAGAGTAGGCCACGGTCAAAGCGAAACGGTTCCGTTTCGACTGTGCGTTTCCTCACCCGGCGCGGACTCAACCCTCCCCCTCCGAAATGAGTTCGTCACCGTGCACGAGTTGCCTCGGCCCGCCCGGATGGAAAGCATTGGGGGGTGAGCGACGACGCGGCGTACCTCCGATATCCGCATCTCCACGGCGACTTGGTGTGCTTCGCCGCCGAGGACGACCTCTGGGTCGCCCCTCTCACCGGCGACGGAGACCCCCCGGGCCGGGCCTGGCGGCTCACCGTGGACCGGACCCGGATCGGCCACCCCCGGTTCTCCCCCGACGGCAGCCGGATCGCCTATACGACCTGGCGGAGCCTCGACCCGGAGATCCATGTGGTCCCGGTCGACGGCGGCACGTCACGGCGGCTGAGCTACTGGGGCTCCTACGACACCCGGGTCTGCGGCTGGGCCCCCGACGGACACGTCCTCGCCGTCTCCTCGCACGGCCAGCCGTTCTCGTACTTCTCCTGGGCGTACAGCGTCCCCCTGGACGGCGAGCCCGGCGGCCGGCTGCCCTGGGGGCCCGTATCGGACATCGCGGTCGCCGATGTGGCCGGTGAGCGGCAGACCCTGCTGCTGACCGGGAAGCCGCCGCACGAGCCCGCCGCCTGGAAGCGGTACCGGGGCGGGGCCACGGGACGGCTCTGGCTGCACGGGAAGCGGCTGCTGCCGGAGCTGGCGGGGCATCTGGACTGTCCGATGTTCGTCCGGGGCCGGATCGCCTTCCTCTCCGACCACGAGGGCGTCGGCAATCTCTACTCCTGTCTGCCCGACGGCTCCGGTCTGCGGCGCCACAGCGACCACGACGCCTTCTACGCCCGGCACGCCTCCAGCGACGGCACCCGGGTGGTCTACCAGTGCGCGGGCGAGCTGTGGATCGTGGACGATCTGACCGTGCCGGACGCGGTGCCGCGCCGGATCGGCGTACGGCTCGGAGGGCCGCGCACCGGCCGCCGGACGTATCAGATCCCGGCCTCGGACCATGTCGACGGGATCTCCGTGGACGCCACCGGGCGGGCCAGCGCCGTCTCGGTGCGGGGCAGTCTGTACTGGCTGACCCACCGCGACGGACCGGCCAGGACCATCGCGGACACCCCCGGGGTCCGGGTCAGGATGCCGGTGATGCTGGGGACCGGCGGCCGGGTGGCGTATGTGACGGACGCCGACGGCGAGGACGCGGTGGAGATCGCGTATCTGCCCCGGGCGACCGGGGAGCGGGCGCCGAGACGGCTGGCCTCGGGCGAGCTGGGTGTGGTCCGCGAGATGGTGTCGGACCCGCAGGGGAAGCGGCTCGCGGTGGCCTCGCACGACGGGCGTCTGCTGCTGCTGACCGTAGAAGACACGGCAGACACGGCAGACAGAGCAGACACAGCGGACCCGGCGGAGGCCGCGGACGCGGCGGCGGCAGCGGAGAAGCCCGGGAGAGCAGAGAAGGCGGAGAAAGCGGCGAAGGCCGGGAAGGCCGCCAAGGAGGGGAAGGCCGGAAAGGCCAAGAAGACCGCGAAGGGCGCGAAGACCGCTGCCGCCGAGACGGCGACCGCCCCCACCGTCACCCACGCGGTGGACGAGGCGGACGGCGGTGTCGTACGGCTGCTCCGCTCCCTCAACGGCCCCGTCACCGATCTCGCCTTCTCCCCCGACGGCGCCTGGCTCGTCTGGTCCCAGCCCGGGGTGGGCCGCACCCTGCGCCAGATCCGCATGGCGCGGATAAAGGACCGTACGGTCGTGGACGTCACCAACGGCCGGTTCGAGGACGAGAACCCGGTCTTCACCAGCGACGGCCGCTATCTCGCCTTTCTCTCCTGGCGCGGCTTCGACCCGGTCTACGACGTCCATACCGGCGATCTCTCCTTCCCGCTGGGCTGCCGCCCCTATCTCGTACCGCTGTCGTCGGCGACGCCGTCGCCGTTCGCCCTGCTGCCCGACGGGCGGCCCGCCGCCGGTGGGCTCGATCCGCTGGACGAGCCGGAGCCCGCGGCCGACGGCACGGGCGGCGCCGCCCCCGGCGGGGGCGGAGGCGGCGGCAGTACGGTCGTCGTGGAGACGGAGGGCCTGGAGAGCCGGGTGACCCCGTTCCCGGTCGCCGCGTCGAAGTACTCGGCGCTCCATCCGGTCAGCGGCGGCGGTCTGGTCTGGCTGCGCTGGCCGATCTCGGGCGCCCTGGGCGAGACCTTCGCCAACCCGGCCGACACCTCGGGCCGCCCCACCCTGGAGCACTTCGACATCACCAAGGCGCGCCGGACCGAACTCGTGGACCATCTCGACTGGTTCGCGGTCAGCGGCGACGGCAGCCGTCTCGTCGTGGTCGACGAGGGCGAGCTGCGGGCCCAGCCGTCGACCGAGTCGGGCGACGGCGACGCCACGGTCTACATCGATCTGCGCCGGATCCACCACGAGGTGGAGCCGCCCGCCGAGTGGCGCCAGGCGTACGCGGAGGCCGGACGTCTGGTCCGGGCCTACTTCTGGGATCCGGGGATGAGCGGCATCGACTGGCGGGCCGTACTCGACCAGTACCGGCCGCTGCTGGACCGGGTGGCGTCCCCGGACGAGTTCGCGGATCTGCTGCGGGAGGTCTTCGGCGAACTGGGCACCTCGCACGCCTATGTCGTGCCCGCCCGCCGCAACGAGGGCCCCGCGCACTACCAGCGTCCGATGGGCCTGCTGGGGGCGAATCTGGTCCGCCGCGACGACGGCTGGACGGTCCAGCGGATCCTGCCGGGCGACTCCTCGGACTCCAAGGCCCGTTCCCCGCTGGCCGGTACGGGCATTCGCGAGGGCGCCGTCCTCACCCATGTCGACGGCCGCCCGGTCGACCCGGTCGCCGGTCCGTTCCCGATGCTGTCGGCGGCGGGCGGTACGACGGTCGAGCTGACGTTCCGGCCCGCCGACGGCGGTACGGGCGGATCCGGCGCGGCCCCCGCGGCCCGCCGGGTCGCGGTCGTCCCGCTGATCGACGAACGCCCGCTGCGCTACCAGGACTGGGTGGCCAAACGCCGTGCGGTGGTCCGGGAGCTGAGCGACGGGCGGTGCGGCTATCTGCACATCCCCGACATGGGCGGCTCGGGCTGGGCGCAGTTCAACCGGGATCTGCGGCTCGAAGTGTCCCGCCCGGCGCTGATCGTGGACGTCCGGGGCAACGCGGGCGGCCATATCAGCGAGCTGGTGGTGGAGAACCTGACCCGGAAGATCATCGGCTGGGATCTCACCCGGGACGCGCGCCCCGTCTCGTACGCCTCCAACGCGCCGCGCGGCCCGGTGGTCGCCCTCGCGGACGAGGCGACGTCGTCGGACGGCGACATGATCACGGCGGCCTTCAAACTGCTCGGCATCGGTCCGGTGGTGGGCACCAGGACCTGGGGCGGGGTGGTGGGGATCAGCGGCAGCCACCGGCTGATCGACGGTACGGCGATCACCGTGCCGATGAACGCGGCCTGGTTCGACGAGTACGGCTGGTCCGTGGAGAACTACGGGGTCGAGCCCGATCTGGAGGCGCTGCGGACCCCTCTCGACTGGGCGGAGGGCCGGTACGCGGGTCTGGACGACGCGGTACGGGTGGCGCTGGAGATGCTGGAGAAGAACCCGGCCCAGGATCCTCCGGGCTACGACCGCGTCCCCGACCTCAGCCGGCCGGCGCTGCCGCCCCGGCCGCGCCCCGGCTCCGGGCCGGTCGGGAGCAAGGGCGGCACCGGCACCGGCGGCGGCACGCGCCGGGGTGCCCGTAAGACCACCGCGAAGGTCACCAGAAAGAGGGACGGAAAGCCGGAATAGCCTTGTGGAGCACGCTCGTTGTACGGCCATGACCTCCTCTACGAACCAAGGAAAGCTCGGCCCGGTCGGAGTCTGGACCCTCGCCCTCCGGGCCGCGCCGGACGCGTCGGAGCTGACGGCGGAGGCGGCCGAGGCCGTCGCCGAGCTGGACGAGCTGGGCTTCGGCGCGCTCTGGGTCGGCGGCAGCCCCTCGATCGCCGAGGTCGCGCCGGTCGTGGCGGCGGGCCGCCGGATCAAGGTGGCGACGGGCATCCTGTCGATCTGGCAGCACGGCGCGGCGGACGTGGCGGCGGACGTCGCCCGGATCGAGGAGTCCGCGCCCGGCCGGTTCTTCCTCGGACTCGGCGTCAGCCATGAGAAGTTCACCCCGGAGTACGCGAAGCCGTACGGGGCGATGGTGTCGTATCTGGACGGTCTCGACACCGCCCCGGTGCCCGTCCCGGCGGAGCGGCGGCTGCTGGCGGCGCTCGGCCCGAAGATGCTGCGGCTCTCCGCCGACCGGGCCGGGGGCGCGCACCCCTATCTGGTGACCTCGGGCCAGATCGCCGAGGCCAGGGAGCTGCTGGGCCCGGACGCCGTGATCGCCCCGGATCTGAAGGTGGTACTCGAACCGGACCTGGACCGGGCCAGGAGCATCGCCCGGGAGAATCTCTCCTTCTATCTGGAGCTGCCGAACTATCTGCGGAACTTCGAGCGGGCCGGGTTCTCGGCGCCCGACTTCGCGGACGGCGGTTCGGACCGGCTGCTGGACGCGGTCTTCGCCCTCGGCGACGTGGACCGGGCCCGGCGGAAGATCGAGGAGTTCCGGTCGGCGGGCGCCGACCATGTCGCCCTCAATGTGATGACGGGCGATCAGGACCTCCCCCGCCGCCAGTGGCGCGATCTGGCGGCGGCGCTGGAACTCTCCTGAACTCTCCTGACGGGACGACCTGTTACGAGCGGGTGTACGGCCGGGTTCCCCGGTGAGGCCCGGGCGCCGGGCGGCGGGCCCGGGGCAGCGGCGCGGCGGGCCGGGGATCCGGACCGCCGCCCGTTCAGCCGGGGAGCGGGGCCCGGTCGCGGTCGCCGGGCCCGAGGAACGTCCGTACCAGCGTCCGCAGTTGTTCCGTCACGGCGTCCGGCGTCTCCACCGGGGTCATATGACCGGCCCCGGGCAGCAGGACGAGGTCCCGGCAGTCGGGCAGCCGGGAGGCCAGCCGGTAGGCGTGCACGGGCGGGCTCAGCCGGTCCGCCGTACCCGCCAGGACGACCGCGGGCACGGTCAGCTCCGCCACGTTCGCCGTCAGATCGAGGGTGTCCAGCACCTGCCCCCAGCAGGCCCGGACGATCCTGGGGCAGGCATGCACGATCCGGGCGCACTCGGCGACCTGGGCAGCCGAGGCGGCCGGGCTCAGGGCGGCGTACCGCAGCAGACGGCGGGCGAGCGGGTTCACCGGACCGAGCGGCGCGCCGGACCGCAGGACCGCCCGGGTGATCCGGGCCCGCAGCGGCCCCCGGGCCGCCCCCGGCACCACCGTGGACTCCTCGACCAGATCCGCGTAGCCGGTACTGGCCAGCAGGACGGCGGCGGTGCGCGCGGCGAAGGCGGGGCGGCCGGCCGCCGCCATGATGGTCATGGCGCCCATCGAGTGCCCCGCGACGACGGCCCGTTCGCCGGGGGCCAGGGTGGCGCGCAGTACGGCTTCGAGGTCGTCGGCGAGGAACCGCGTACCGACCCGGCCCATCGGGGTGCGGCCGTGGCCCCGCTGGTCGTAGCAGATCACGCGGTGATCGGCGGAGAGCGCGGCGATCTGCGCGGACCAGAAGCGGGTCGAGCAGGTCCAGCCGTGGGAGAGGACCACGGCGGGCGCGTTCTCGGGGCCGTGGACCTCGACATGGAGCACGGTGCCGTCGGCGGACTCGGCCGTACGGAACCGGCGGCGGACACCCGCGCTCATACGGCGGCCTCCTCGGCGGTCTCCCCGGCGGACGCGGTCTTCTCGGCGGTCTCCCCCGCCCCGTCCCGCGCGGCCCCGGGCGCGCGGCGCAGGATCTCGTACTCCCCCAGATCGACCTCGCGCACCGCCCGCCGGAACCCGGTCGCGGACCCGGGCCAGAGCGTCGTGTTGCGGCCGGACTCGTCCAGATACCAGCTGTCGCAGCCGCCGGTGGTCCAGACGCTCTTCCGCATCCGCCGGTCGATCGACTCCCCCCAGGCGGCGACGGCCCCGGGCCTGGCGACCAGCGCCCGCCCCGGCCCCAGCCGGGACAACTGCCGCAGGAAGTCGGCGAGATAGTTCAGCTGCGCCTCGATGATCAGCACCATGGAGGTGTTCCCGACGCCCGTATTCGGCCCGATGACCGTCAGCAGGTTGGGGAACCCGTCCACGGCCGAGCCGCGCAGCGCCCGTACGCCGCTCTTCCAGTGATCCGCCAGCAGTACGCCGCCGACGCCCCGGATCCGCTCGGCGACGGGCATCCCGGCGGTCCGGAACCCGGTACAGAAGACGATGACGTCCGCCTCGGTCTCCGTACCGTCGGCGGCGATCAGGGTGGAGCCCCGGATCTCCGTCAGCGCCGAGGCGACCAGGGACGTATTGGGCCGGGTGAGGGCCGGGTGGAAGTCGTTGGAGAGCAGGATCCGCTTGCAGCCCATCCGGTACGAGGGGGTGAGCGCGGCCCGCAGCTCCGGGTCCCGGACGTGCCGGGCCAGCCGGGCGCGGGCGATGTCCTCGCCGCGGCGCATCCGGCCGGGATGCCGGGTGAAGGCGCCGACGAGGAGTTCCCGTACGGCCCAGAGCGCCGCCCGGCGGGCCTTCGCGGTGACCGGGACACGGCGGTGGAGCCAGCGTTCCACCCCGGTGACGGGCCGGTCGCCCTTGGGCAGTACCCAGCTCGGGGTGCGCTGGAAGACCGTCAGCCGGGCGGCCTCCGGCTGGATCCTGGGCACGATCTGCACGGCGGAGGCGCCCGAGCCGACCACGGCGATCCGTTTGCCGCGCAGTTCGGCGCCGTGGTTCCAGCGGGAGGAGTGGAAGATCTCGCCGGGGAAGCCGTCGGCGCCGGGGATGTCGGGGATCCGGCCCTCGGTGAGAGGACCGGCGGCGGAGACCACGACATCGGCGGTGAGATCGCCGCCGGTCGTCTCGATCCGCCAGTGGAGGCGGTCCTCGTCCCAGGTCGTCATCCGGACGTCGTGGTGGAGGCGGAGCCGGGACCGGAGGCCGAAGTCGTCCGTGACCCGTTCCAGATAGGCGCGGATCTCGTCCCGCCCGGAGAAGACCCGGCTCCAGTCGGGGTTGGGGGCGAAGGAGAACGAGTAGAGGTGCGAGGGTACGTCGCAGCCCGCGCCCGGGTACTGGTTGTCCCGCCAGGTGCCGCCGACGGCACCGGCCCGTTCGAGGATCACGAAGTCCTCGACGCCCTCACGGCGCAGCCGTACCGCCGCGCCGAGACCGCCGAAGCCCGCGCCGATGACGGCGACCCGGACATGCGGGACGGGTTCGGCGGGTACGGGCGCGGGCGCCGGGGGCTCAGGGGTCCGCGGACCGCCGTCCGGCTGCCGCTGTGGGCTCATGACGCCTCCCGGGATCCCGGGATCCCCGACGGGTACGGATGGGAACCGCGCCACGGGCCCGGCGCGGGCCCGGCACGGGACGCGGTGGCGTCCGCCGTCCCCCACCGGCGCGGTCCGAGCCTAGGACAGATCCCTACCGACTGGTAGGGCGCGACCCCGGAAAGTGACGAAGGCCGCCCCGGGAACCCGGGCCGAGGCGGACACCGGCACCGCTACCGCTGCTCGTACACCACCGTCACCGGCGCGTGGTCGCTCCACCGCTCGCCGTGGGTGGCGGCGCGCTCCACCACGGCCTTGGCGGCGCGTCCGGCCAGTCCCGGTGTGGCGACCTGGAGATCGATCCGCCAGCCCGTGTCGTTGTCGAAGGCCCGGCCCCGGTAGGACCACCAGCTGTACGGCCCCACCTGGTCCGGGTTCAGGGCGCGGACCACGTCCACGTACCCCGCCTCGTCATAGACCCGGGAGAGCCACTCCCGCTCCTCGGTGAGGAAGCCGGAGGACTTGCGGTTGGCCCGCCAGTTCTTGAGGTCGGCCTCGCGGTGGGCGATGTTCCAGTCGCCGCAGACCACGACTTCCCGCCCCTCGGCCCCGGCCCGGGCGCGCAGGGCCGCCAGATAGGTCAGGAACTCGTCCATGAAGCGGTACTTCTCGTCCTGCCGCTCCGTGCCGACCTCACCCGACGGCAGATACAGGCTGGCGACGGTGACACCCGGAAGGTCCGCTTCCAGATACCGTCCGCTGTCGTCGAACTCGGCCGACCCGAACCCGGTCCGCACCGCGTCGGGCTCCCGCCGGGTGTACAGCGACACCCCGGCCCGGCCCTTCGCCGCGGCGGGCGCGTGCGCGGCGAACCAGCCCTCCGGCTCCCGCAGGGACTCCGGCAGCTGCCCCGGCTCGGCCCGTACCTCCTGCAGACAGACCACATCGGCCCCGGTCGCGGCGAACCACTCGGCGAAGCCCTTCTTGGCGGCGGCGCGGAGCCCGTTCACGTTCACGGAAGTCACGGTCAGCATCCCGGCAGCCTAACCCGGCCCGGGGTCCGGTAACCGGACGGCGGCGGCCCGTCACCGAACCCCGAAACGTACGATGAACCGCATGGACATCCGCAGGGTCGCCTTCGACCACCCCGACGCCGTCAAGCTCGACGACGAGGTGCGGCTCGAATACATCAGGCTCTACGGCCCCGAGGACGGCGGCGACGCCACCCCGCTCGACGCCACCATGTTCGACCCGCCGCACGGCGCCTATCTGATCGTCTACGACGCGGCGGGCGAGCCGCTGGCGACCGGCGGCTGGCGGTCCCAGGAGGACAACCCCGAGGGGTACGCGGACGGGGACGCCGAACTCAAGCGGATGTACGTGGTCCCGAGGGCCCGCGGCCGCGGCCTGGCCCGGCGGATACTCGCGGCCCTGGAGGACGACGCCCGGTCGGCCGGCCGCGACCGGATGGTCCTGTCGACGGGTTCGGCCCAGCCGGAGGCGATCGCGCTCTACGCGTCCTCGGGCTACACCCCGGCGACGCCCTTCGGCCACTACCGCCACCACGACGACGTCCGCTGCTTCGCCAAACCCCTGTAGACCCTCCCCGGGCCGTCACCCATCCCTCCGGGGGACCGAGGAACCGCGCGAACGACCACCACCGCCGTCGCCGGGCGCACCGCCCGGCCGAGGAGGACATCGCGTATGACCGCCAGTGACGACGCCGCCGGTACGACAAACGCCCGCACGGCCGGCACCGGTAGTACCGGCGCCCGCACGACCGACACCGGTACGGCTGCCGCCGATACGACCGGCTCCGGGGTCCCCGCCGACTCCCCCGCTGCCGCCGCTCCCACCCCCGCCGACCGTTTCCTGATCGCCCGGATGGGCTTCGGCACCATGGCGGCGCAGACCCTGCGCGCGGCCGTCCGGCTGCGGGTGGTGGAGCTGATCGGCGACGAGCCCCGCCCGTCCGACGAGATCGCCGCCGAGGCCGGGACGGCGCCGCTGCCCACCCTCCGGCTGCTGCGCGCCCTCGCGGGCCTGGGCCTGCTGCGGGAGCACTCCCCGGGGGTCTTCTCGGCCACCCCGGCCGGCACGCTCCTCGACCCGGGTCACCCCCAATCCCTGACCGCCTTCGTCAAGTCGTTCACCGATCCGCTGATGACCCGGGCCTGGGAACGGCTCGACGACAGCGTCCGTACCGGCGAGATCGCGTTCGACCAGATCTTCGGTACGGACTTCTTCGGCCATCTCGCCCGGCACCCCGAACTCTCCGCCGACTTCAACACGGCGATGAGCCAGGCGAGCCGGGCCACGGCCGCCGTCCTGCCCGGCGCCTACGACTTCGGCCGCTTCAGCCGGGTCACCGACGTCGGCGGCGGCGACGGCACCCTCCTGGCCGCCGTCCTCACCGGCCACCCCGGACTGGCCGGCGCGATCCTCGACACGGCGGAGGGCCTGGCCGACGCGGACCGGAACCTGACCGAGCAGGGCGTACGGGACCGCGCCGAACTGCTCACCGGCGACTTCTTCCGTACGGTCCCCGAGGGCTCCGACCTCTATCTGATGAAGAGCGTCCTGCACGACTGGACCGACGACCAGGTCGTCACGATCCTCACCCACTGCCGTACGGCGCTGCCGCCGGAGGGCCGGATCCTGATCGTGGAACCGATCCTTCCGGAGGTCGTGGACCCGGCGGCCGGGACGCCCTATCTCAGCGATCTGAACATGCTGGTGAACGTGGGCGGCCGGGAACGGACCCGGACGGACTTCGACGAGGTCTGCGGCCGGGCGGGGCTCGCCGTCACCTCGGTCACCCCGCTCCCGCAGGCACCGCCGTTCAGCCTGATCGAGGCCGCGGCCGTCTGACCGCGAAGGTGCGGCGCGGGGGCGGCCGGGCCACAGGGTCCGGCCGCCCCCGGCCACACCTCAGGCGGCTTCCCGTACCCGCTCCACCCGCCCCGAGGCCAGCAGCCCGGCGAGTACGTTCCGGCTCGACCTCAGCGTCGCTATCCGGTCGTCCAGCTCGCGCAGCTGCTCCTCCAGGGTCAGGGCGACGCACTCGTTCAGGGCAGGCCCGGGGCCCTCCACACAAGGCAGCACCTCACGGATGACCCGGGTGGGCAGCCCGGCGTCCAGGAACGTACGGATATAGCCGACGACGGCGGGCGCGTCCGCGCCGTAGCGGCGGTGCGTCCCGACCCGGTACGGGGTGAGCAGGCCCTGCTCCTCGTAATAGCGCAGCAGCCTCGGGCTGACCCCGGTCACCCCGGCCAGCTCCCCGATCCGCATCCCCGCACCCATACCCATCCCCTCTTCGCCCCCGCCCGCCCGGCCCGGTGTGATGTCCGCCACGGCACTTGAACCTCACACCGATGTGAAGTCCTACGGTCCCAACATGACCACCACACCCCACCATTCCACCGCCGCCCCCGCATCGCCGTATATCACCCGGCTCAACGGACGCCCGGCCGCCGCCGAAGAGTTGGCCCCGCTCGCCTTCGCGGGCTATGCCCACTTCACCGCCATCCAGGTCCGCGACGGCCGGATCAGGGGCCTGGACCTGCATCTGGACCGGCTGCGCCACGCGTCGGAGGAGTTGTTCGGCCGGGCGCTGCCCGACGAACGGATCCGCGAACTGCTGCGGGACGCCCTGGCGGCGGGCCCCGGCGATCTGTCGCTGAAGGCGACGGTCTACTCCCGGGACGGCGAGTTCACCCCCGCCGACCCGGCAGCCGCCCTCGATCTGCTGGTCGCAACGGCCCCGCCCGCGAACGGCCCCGAAGGCCCGCTGTCCCTGGCGGTCGTCCCCTACGAGCGACCCGTCGCGGCCATCAAGCACGTCGGAGAGATCGCCAAGACGTACTACCCCCGGCAGCTCGCGGCCCGGGGCTTCGACGACGTCGCCTTCGTCGACCGCGTGGGCCGGTTCAGCGAGGCGTCGATCTGGAATCTGGTCTTCTGGGACGGCGAGACCGTGGTCTGGCCGGTGGCGGAGATGCTGCGCGGCACGATGATGGGCACGGTCCGCCGGGGCCTGACGAGGCTCGGCGTCCCCCAGGAGGACCGGACGGTCACCCCCGCCGATCTGCCGTCGCTGACGGGCGTCGCGGTGCTGAACTCCTGGACCCCGGGGATCGCGGTCCACCGCGTCGACACCACGGAGATCCCGACGCCCCCCGAGTTCCTCGATGCACTCCACCGGGCCCACGCGACGGAACCCCCGGTCTCCCCCTGACCCGGGGCGGGCTCAGCCCGCGTAGTGCCCGGCGATCTCGTCGCTGGTGGTCACCCAGACCCCGGGGTGCTGTGTGACGTACTCCAGCGCCTCGTCCAGATAGCGGCTGCGGAACGGCTGCCCGATGACGAAGGGATGCAGCGCCAGCGCCATCACCCGCCCGCTGTCGGGTGTGGCGTCGGCGTACAGCCGGTCGAGCTGGTCCTTGACGATCCGCACGAAGTCGGGCCCGGTGGTCCCCTTGCCCACGAAGATCCCGATGTCGTTCAGCTCCACGGAGTACGGCACGCTGATCATCCCGGGTACGTTCAGCCGGTACGGCTGGTCGTCGTTGGTCCAATCCAAGACATACCCGAGCCCCAGCTCGGCCAGCAGCTCCGGCGTACGGAACGTCTCGGTCAGCGCGGGCCCCATCCAGCCGCGCGGCCGCCGCCCGGTGGTCCGCTCGACGGACTCCACCACCTCCGTCAGATACCGCCGCTCCTCCTCGGCCGCCATCGCCGCCTGGAAGGTCGAGTTGTCCCGCCCGTGCGCCAGCCACGCCCAGTCCCGGTCCCGCCCGGCCCCGACGATCTGCGGATACCGTTCCCCCGCGGCCGAGTTCAGCAGCGCGCTGGCCCGTACGCCGTACCGGTCCAGGCTCTGGATCACCCGCCAGATCCCCACCCGGGGCCCGTAGTCACGCCACCCGTAGTTCAGCGGATCGGGCGTCAGCCCGGCCGTCCCGGCGAACGTACTGGTGGAGGGCTTGTCGATCCGGTAGTGCTCCACATTGAGCCCCACATAGAACGCGACCCTCGCCCCACCGGGCCACCGCAGCGGCTCCCGCTCGGTGATCGGGCTGTAGTCGTAGAGCGTCTGGTCCATCGTCGTAACCCCTCGTCGCAGGCGCGGACTTCGCCCTCCTAGACTCGAACCCTCACATCTGTGTGAGGGTCAACACGCCCCGACATGAGGTGGATCACATGCGCATCGGCGAACTCTCCCGCCTCACCGAGACGTCCCGCCGACTGCTGCGCTACTACGAGTCCCAGGACCTGATCGCCGCCGCCCGCACCCCCAACGGCTACCGCGACTACGACCCCCGCAACGTCGCCCGCGTCCGCCAGATCCGCGGCCTCCTCGACGCGGGCCTCCCGACCCGCATCATCAAACAGATCCTGCCCTGCCTGGACCAGCCGACCACGATCTACTTCCCCAACCCCACCCCGGAGATGCTGGCGACCCTGGAACACGAACGCGACCGCATGACGACCCGCATCGACGTCCTCACCCGCAACCGCGACGCGATCTCGACGTATGTCGCCACGGTCCGCGCCGAAGACCGGGCCCGGAACCCCGACCGGCGAGAGCGACCGGCACAGAACGGCCCCCGAAACGACGAAGATCCCGCCCGATCAATCAGATCGGACGGGATCTCGTGAACTCTTCCTGAACGGAATCAACAAGAGTCGTTGTTGTGGACCTGAGGGGATTCGAACCCCTGACCCCCTCGATGCGAACGAGGTGCGCTACCGGACTGCGCCACAGGCCCTTGCAACGAGTGAAACTTTAGCATCTCGATCGGAGTGCCCGTTAATCCGTTCCGCGCAGGTCACTCGTTGGCGGCGCGGGGGCGGTCCTCGTCCGCGTACTGGTCGAAGAGGGGGGTACGGCCGCGGTCACGGGGGGCGCGGCGCGGGGGCGGGGACTGGTGGGGCGGGGGCGGGGCGGGGTCCGCCGCCGAGGAGCGGGCCGAGCTCCAGGTCTCCGGGTCGTTCATGTCGATACCGCTGGTGGCGCGGGGGGCGACCGGGGCCGTCACATAGGTCGGGAGGGGGACGGGGACCGGGTCCCAGCTGTCGCCGGAGGCCGGGCCGCGGTCGCGCTGCTGGTCGACCCATTCCGCGTGGTCGGTCTGCTCGACCAGGGCGCGGCGGCCGGCCTCCTGCGGGGAGACGGGGGCCGGTTCGGGCTCGGGGAGGGGGTCGGGGCGTTCGGCCGCGGGTTCCGGGCGGGGCGCGGGGGGCGCGGGGCGGCGGCGGGTCTCCCGCAGCCGGGCCGCTGCCGCCTCCGCCCTGCGGCGGTCCATCACGACCACGAAGCGCCGTCGTTCCTGGGCGCGCAGATAGGCGATGTACGCGCTCAGGAGTACGGCGGGTGCCGCGGGGGCCCACAGGAAGCCGAGGCCGCCGACCGCCGCCACCACGGAGCCCGCGGTGAAGGTGAGGAAGAGCATCACCGTCGTACGGCGACGGCGGGCCAGCACCTTGCTGCGGCGAGCCCGCTCGGCGGCCGTGCCGCCGGGGCGCGGGCGCTGGCGGCGCTGCTGGAGCGGGCCGGGGGCGGGCGGTTCGGCCGTGGCCGCGCCGGTCCCGGGCGCCGACTGGGCGTACACCGTTCCGCCGGGGCCGCCCGGGCCGGACGGGCCGGACGGGCCGTGGCCCGGGCGGGCCTGGACGGGCGCCTGCACCTGGTCCGCGGGGCGGACCTCCGTGCGGGGCGCGGCGAAGGCCCGGACGTCGACGGTGCTCAGATGCTCCGTGACGGCGTCAGGGTCGATGTCGGACTCGGGCCGCTCCGGGTCGCGATCCCGCAGCTCCTTGGCGTACCGGCGCTCCATCGCGCCACGGCCGGACAGCAGCCGGATGGCGGTGGAGAAGCGTTCCGTCGGACGTGCCTCGTTCAGCTCGTCCTGCCTGCGGAGCCACATCGGCACCAGGTAGGCGGCCCAGGCCCCGACGATGACTGCGTAGATGAGGCCGCTGCTGCTCACGGTCACACCGTAGAGGGATTCTCGCAAGGACATCCGCCAATTGGGCCGGTGTGTCGCCCGATCCCGCTGATATGACGGACATTTTTTGCGATTGTTCCGATCATCACATAGCCACGAGGA
Source organism: Streptomyces sp. NPDC006798 (assembly GCF_040635975.1). Taxonomy (NCBI): domain Bacteria; kingdom Bacillati; phylum Actinomycetota; class Actinomycetes; order Kitasatosporales; family Streptomycetaceae; genus Streptomyces; species Streptomyces sp. NPDC006798. Next base: position 10,369 of record NZ_JBEYIS010000030.1, on the reverse strand, counting down.
CGGTATTCGAACATATTTCTTATTTCTGTGGGGTCTCGGGCCGGGCCCGCCGCCAGCGGGGGAGCAGGCCCTCGGGCACTTCCTCCGCGGTCAGGGCGAACACCAGATGGTCACGCCATGCGCCGTCGATATGGAGATATCGAGGACGCAGGCCCTCTTCACGGAATCCGAGCTTCTCCACGACCCGGCGGCTCGGTCCGTTCTCGGGCCGAATGCAGACCTCCATCCGGTGCAGTCCTACGGTTCGGAAACAGTGGTCCGTGACGAGCGCCACGGCGGTCGGCATCACTCCGTGCCCGGCGACCTCCCGGTCCACCCAGTAGCCGACATGCCCCGAGCACATCGAGCCCCAGGTGATCCCGGCGACCGTGAGCTGACCCACCAGCCGCCCCCGGTACTCGATGACGAAGGGCAGCATCCGGCCCGCGTTCGCCTCCGACCGCAGATGGCGGACCATCTGCCGGTACGTGGGGCGCTGCGCGGGCGGCGCGCCGGGCGCCGGGGGCGGGATGGTGGCCTCCCAGGGGCGCAGCCAGTCCCGGTTGCGGCGGTTCACCTCGCGCCAGGCCCGCTGGTCGCGCAGCCTTATCGGGCGCAGGACCACATCGCCGTCGGCCAGGACGACCGGCCAGGGGGCGTTCAGCGCCGGCTCCCCGGGGATCCGGTGCCGTCCCGGTGGCCGGGATCTCCGGCCGGGGCGTGGTCGGCGCCGCGCAGCTGGTCCACCGCGTGCGGCAGCAGCCGGGCCAGGACGGCCAGTCCGTCCCGTACGCCGCCGGGCGAACCGGGGAGGTTCACCAGCAGGGTGCGGCCCGCGACTCCGGCCAGGCCCCGGGAGAGCGCGGCCGTGGGGACCTTCGGGGTGCCGTGGGCGCGGATCGCCTCCGGGATGCCGGGGACCTCGTAGTCGAGGACGGCCCGGGTCTGCTCGGGGGTGCGGTCGGTGGGCGACAGGCCCGTACCGCCGGTGGTGACGATGACGTCGTATCCGGCGGCGACGCCCGCGCGCAGCGCCGCGCCGACCGGATCTCCGTCGGGGACCACGACGGGGCCTTCGACGGCGAAGCCGATTTCGGCCAGGCCGTCGGCGAGCAGCGGGCCGCCCCGGTCGGCGTAGACGCCCGCCGATGCCCGGTTGGAGGCCGTGATCACCAGGGCGCGGCCTACGGCCGGTCCGGAGGGCGGGGCGCCCGGGGTACCGAGTTCGGCCGCCGCACCTGCGGCGACAGGGCCGCCCTCGCCGGCCGCCGGGCCCGTCGCCGCGGGGTCGCCGGGAACCGCCGGGCCGCCCTCGGGCGCGGGGCCGTGCGCCTGGCTGTGGACCTCGCCGCCGCGGCTCACGGGCGGCTCCAGTCGCCGGACTTCCCGCCCGTCTTCTCCTCCACCCGTACGTCGGTGATCACCGCCGCCTTGTCGACCGCCTTCACCATGTCCACGACCGTGAGCCCGGCCACCGTCACGGCGGTCAGGGCCTCCATCTCGACCCCCGTACGGTCCGTGGTCCGTACGGTCGCGGTGATCTCCACGGCGTCGTCGGCGACCGCGAGGTCGACCTTCACCCCGGAGAGCGCCAGCGGGTGGCAGAGCGGAATCAGTTCGGGCGTCTTCTTGGCGCCCATGATCCCGGCGATCCGCGCGGTGGCCAGCGCGTCCCCCTTGGGCACGCCGTCGCCCCGCAGCAGTCCGACCACCCGGGGCGAGACCAGGACGCGGCCGGTGGCCCGTGCGGTCCGCCGGGTGACGTCCTTCCCCGAGACGTCGACCATCCGGGCCGCCCCCGCCTCATCGATATGCGTCAGTCCGCCCGCTTCTGTACTCATCCGCCGCTCGCCGCTCCGGTCCGGTGGGCCGGGCGGCGGTCCGCAGGACCGTGCCACCCGTGAGAACCCGTAAGCACCTGTAAGAACTTCGTCACGGCCCGTACGGGCGCGTGTGCGCAGCCACCGTACCCCCAGGGCGTGCGGGTCAGCCGAGGAGGACCACCTCCACATCGTCCCCGGGCGCCACGGAGGTGTCCGTCTCCGGCACCACGATCAGACAGTCGGCGTGGGCCAGCGCCGCGACCAGATGGGAACCGGCGCCGCCGACCGGGGCGACCGTCCCCGCCCCGGGGTCGTACGTCCCCCGCAGGAACTGGCGGCGGCCCTCCGGCGACCGCAGGGGCGCGTCCGCCGCCAGCCGGGCCCGGGCCCGGGGCCGGTGGATCTCCGTCATCCCCATCAGGGTCCGCACCACGGGCCGGACGAACAGCTCGAAGGAGACATAGGAGGAGACCGGATTGCCGGGCAGGGCCAGCAGGGGCGTGTGGTCGGGGCCGACCGTGCCGAACCCCTGCGGTTTGCCCGGCTGCATCGCGAGGGTGCGGAAGTCGACCCCGCTGCCGGACGCCACGCCGTCGCCCCCGGAGCCGTCACCGGAGCCGTCGCCCGAGCCGCCACCCGCGCCGACCGCGCCGACTTCGGAGAGTGCCTCCTTCACCACGTCGTACGCCCCCACGCTCACCCCGCCCGTGGTCACCACCAGGTCCGCCCGGACGAGCTGGTCCTCGATGGTGGCCCGCAGGATGTCCGCGTCGTCGGTGACGGCGCCCACCCGGTAGGCGATCGCCCCGGCCTCCCGGGCGGCGGCGGCCAGCGCGAAGCTGTTGGAGTCGTAGATCTGCCCCTCCCCCAGCGCCTCACCGGGCTGGACCAGCTCGCTCCCGGTCGACAGCACCACCACCCGCGGCCGGGGCCGCACCCGCACCGTCCCCCGGCCGATCGCGGCAAGCAGCCCGATCTGCGGGGCGCCCAGGACCGTACCGCGCGCCAGCGCCAGATCCCCGGCGCTCACATCGCTGCCGCGCTCCCGGACATGGGCGCCCGCCGACGCCGGGCGGTGGATCCGGACCTCGCCGCCCGCGCCCTGCGGGGCCCGGCCCGCCGGGAGCATCGCCACGGCGGCCCCGCCGCCCGTACCCCCGTCGGTCCACTCGACGGGGACGACCGCCTCCGCGCCCGGCGGCAGCGGCGCGCCCGTCATGATCCGCGCCGCCTCGCCGGGGCCGACCGACGGCGGGGCGGCGCCGCCCGCCGCGATGTCGCCGACGACCGTCAGCACGGCCGGGAACTCCTCCGTCGCCCCCTGGACGTCGGCCACCCGGACCGCGTACCCGTCCATCGAGCTGTTGTCGAAGGGCGGCAGGGCGACCGGGACGGTGACGTCCTCGACCAGGACACAGCCCTGGGCGTCGGCCAGATGCAGCTCGATCGGGTCGAGCGGCCGGACCGCCGCGAGAATGTCCTCCAGATGGCCGTCGACCGACCACATGGTGCCGCTGCTCAACGCGCTGTCGCTCAATTCCGCTGCATCTCCTCGGTCACATAGCTCCGCAGAAAGTCCCGGAACTCCGGCCCCAGATCTTCACGTTCGCACGCGAGTCTGACAATCGCCCGCAGATAGTCCCCGCGGTCGCCGGTGTCGTACCGCCGTCCCTTGAAGACCACCCCGTGGACCGGTCCGCCGGCCTTCTCGTCGGCGGCCAGTTTCTGGAGGGCGTCGGTCAGCTGGATCTCGTTGCCGCGCCCCGGCTCGGTCTCGCGGAGTATCGCGAAGACCGCGGGGTCGAGGACGTAGCGGCCGATGATGGCGAGATTGCTGGGGGCCTCGGCCCGCTCGGGCTTCTCGACGAGCTGGGTGACCCGTACGACGTCCCCGTCGGCGGTCGGCTCGACGGCGGCGCAGCCGTACTGGTGGATCTGGGACGGATCGACCTCCATGAGGGCGATCACACTGCCGCCCTCGCGCTCCCGGACGTCGACCATGCGGGAGAGCAGCGGGTCGCGCGGGTCGATCAGGTCGTCGCCGAGGAGGACGGCGAAGGGCTGGTCGCCGACGTGCGGGGCGGCGCACAGGACGGCGTGGCCGAGGCCGCGCGGATCGCCCTGCCGGACGTAGTGCATGGTGGCGAGGTCACTGGACGCCTGGACCGCCTTCAGCCGGCTCTCGTCGCCCTTGCGGGAGAGCGCCTCCTCCAGCTCGTAGTTGCGGTCGAAGTGGTCTTCCAGGGGGCGCTTGTTGCGTCCGGTGATCATGAGTACATCGGAGAGACCGGCGGCCACGGCCTCCTCGACGACGTACTGGATCGCGGGTTTGTCGACGACAGGCAGCATCTCTTTGGGAGTGGCTTTGGTGGCAGGCAGGAAGCGCGTACCGAGGCCGGCGGCGGGGATGACCGCCTTGCTGATCCTGGGGTTCGACTGAGTCATGCCCGGCACAATATCCGGTGCATATGCGGGGAAGATCAGGCTCCGGTTAACTACCTACGCATAAAGGCGCATACGAGGGGTTTGGGAGCGGTCGATGAGGCACAAACGTTCCGGTGGAGTGTCCGAAAACCCGGCGGAGGCGGAGGGCGTTCCGCGGCCGGAGACGGGCTCGGACGATTCCGGTACGGCCCCGGGGGCGAGTGGAGCCCTTACGGGCCGGGGCGCCGACGGCCCCGGCCGGGACGCGGGGGATTCCGCTACGGCCGGTACGACTGGTTCCGATACGACCGCCTCCGGTACGACCGGTGGAGACGGCGGGACCGGTTCCGGTACGACTGGTGCGACGGGTGGGGCCGGCTCCGGTACGACTGGTGCGACGGGTGGGGGCGGCTCCGGTACGACTGATTCCGGTACGACCGGGTCCCGTACGGGCGGCACCGCCCCGACGGCCGGGGACGGGAGCGGCACCGACGCGGCGGCCGGGAAGCGCGCCCTGCGCCGTGCCCTGCTGGACGCCCGCGCCGGGACGACCCCCGAACTCGCCGCGACCGCCGCCCGCGAACTGACCCGGCGCGCCCTGGAGCTGTCCGAGCTCGCCGCCGCGGGCACCGTGGCCGCGTATGTCTCGGTGGGACGCGAACCGGGCACCCGCTCCCTGCTGGACGCCCTGCGCGCCCGGGGCGTACGGGTACTGCTGCCGGTGCTGCTGCCCGACGACGATCTCGACTGGGCGGTGTACGAGGGCCCGGAGCGGCTGGCGCGCGCCGGGCGGGGGCTGCTGGAGCCGACCGGGCCCCGGCTCGGCCCCGGCGCCGTACGCGGCGCGGACGCGGTGCTGCTGCCCGGCCTGGCGGTGGACGGGCGCGGCATGCGGCTGGGCCGGGGCGGCGGTTCGTACGACCGCGTACTGGCCCGGCTCGCCGACAGCGCCGTACCGCCGCCGCTGGTCGTCCTGCTGTACGCGAACGAGGTGGTCGACCGTGTCCCGGCGGAGGCGCACGACCGTCCCGTGCACACGGTCGTCACCCCCGACGGCGTCCGCCGCTTCACCGCCCCGCCCGAGGCCGGGGACGGACCACACGACGGCGCCGGGGACCGGGACGGGCGGCCGGGCCCGAACCGGTAGCCCGGCAGCCCGATAGCGGACCGGACCGGACCGGCGAACGGCGTCTGCGGGGCCGGGCGGGCCGCACATCCCGCCCGGCCCCGAGAGCCCGGACGGGCCGGGAACGAGGCCGTACGCCCCGTTCCCGGCCCGGTCGTCTCCGTGCACCCGGCCGCCGTCAGCCGCCGGACTTCGGGGCGAGGGTGAGGGTGTCGACCGTGTTCTTCTCCACCGCGTCGGGGCTGAAGGACCAGTCCAGCAGTTCACCCTTGGCCCATTTGTCGGTCTGGTCCGTGTAGTGCGCGCTGTACGCGTGCCCGGAGGCGCCGGTCAGATTGATCCACCGCGACTTGTCCCAGTCGCCGACGTTGACCACCATCCGCATGGACGGCACCCAGACCACGTCGTAACCGGAGGCCGCGTTCCAGCCGGTGGCGTTGACCGCAGCCTCACCGCCGCCCAGGTTCCACGGGCCGCGGTTGAGCAAGTACTTGACCAGGCCGGGGCCCTCCTTGCCGAGGGTCTGGTTCTTCAGCTGGAGCTGGTGGAGCCGTCCCCAGCTCCAGGTGTCCATGTCCTTGCCCAGCTCGGCGGTCAGCTCCCAGCGGGCGTCCTCCATGGCCCGGGCGAACAGCTGGTCCCGGGTCTTGGTCGCCTTGTCCGTACGGCTGCGGGGCGACTGCCACCAGATGTTGTCCTCGTCCTTGAGGATGCCGCGGACCACCTCGAACCAGCGGTCGCCGCCGTCGGGCTGCGCCGTGTCGCCGTCCCGGACGCCGCATTCGACGACCGGCTCGATCTGGTCGTCCGGTCCGGTCGCGTCGGCCGGGCGGACACTCAGGCAGTCGCCCTCGGCCCGCAGTTCCTTGGGCAGCTTGTTGCCGAAGGCGAGCTTGAGGATGTTCCGCCAGACGGCGTTGAAGTAGGCGGCGGCGGCCGAGTCGGGTTCCTGGCTGAAGTCCCAGCTCTCCAGGAGCTTCTGCGCCTCGCGGACATGCGGGTCCTTGATGTCGAGCTTGACCAGGATGGGGTTCAGCAGCGTGGCGATCTCGCTCCTGTTGTCCATCTGCATGGTCCGCATGTCCTCGGTGGAGATCTTTCCGCCGTCGGCGATCTTCTGCTCGATCAGATCGTTGATCCGCTGGCTGCGGGCGCCGTAACCCCAGTCCTTGGTCAGCAGGTGCTTGTACGAGTCGTCGATGACGGCCTGGTTGGCGGTGACGATGTAGCCCCGCTCCGGGTCCTCCTCGTACGGCATCTCCTCGAAGGGGACGGGGTCCTTCTCCCAGCGGTAGGCGGGGTCCCAGCCGGGCGCCGGGCGGGTGCCGTCGCCCTTGGCGCGGACCGGGATCCGGCCCGGGGCCTGGTAGCCGATCTTGCCGCTCTTGTCGGCGTAGATCAGGTTCTGCGAGGGGACCTCGAACTTGCTCGCCGCTTCCCGGAACGAGTCGAAGTCCTCGGCCCGGTTCAGCTCGAAGACGGCGTCCATGGAGCGGCCGGCCTCCAGGGCCGTCCACTGGAGGGAGACGCCGTAGCCGGTGGCCCGGTCGGGCGCGTCGTTGTCGACGGGCGCCTTCTCGCCGACGCCCTCCAGCTCGTCGCTGCGGTCGGAGAGCAGCGGGCGGCCCTGGGCGGTCTCGCGGACGGTGATCGTCCGGGGCTTTCCGCCCGCGACCTTGATGATCTCCTTGCGGGAGACCAGCTTCTCCTCGGTGCCCTCTTCGGCGTCGGCGATCCGGCTGTCGCCGGAGATCTTCTCCAGATACAGGTCGGTGACGTCGGCGCCGAGGTTGGTCAGGCCCCAGGAGATGTCCTGGTTGTGTCCGATGATCACACCGGGCATACCGGAGAAGGTGAAGCCCGCGGTGTCGTAGGAGCAGGTACTGGAGACCTTCCGGCAGTGCAGGCCCATCTGGTACCAGAGCGACGGCAGCTGGGGGGCCAGATGCGGGTCGTTGGCGAGCAGCGGCTTCCCGGTGGTCGTGTACTTGCCGGAGACGACCCAGGAGTTCGAGCCGATGCCGTCGCCGTTGGGGCCGAGCAGGGCGGGGATGGACTCGATGGCCTCGGAAACCCCGGCGAGCTGGGTGTTCACCCCGTCAACGGCGTCGGAGGCGTCGGTGCCGCCGGGGTAGCCGTCGCCGGAGCCGCTGTTGTTGGAGATCCCGGTGCCGTCACCCGTACCGGAGTCCGACGAGGCGCCGCCCGTACCCGAATCGGAGCCCGAGCCGGAACTCGAACCGTCGTTGCCGATCCCGCTGCCGCTGCCGCCGTCCTCCGAGGGCTCGCCCTGCGGGTCGAAGGCGCCCTCGGACTCGTCCACGGCGCCGTTCCGCACCACCGGCTTGTTCCGGTTGAACGGGTACTCCGGGTAGAGCTGGGCGATCCGGTCCTGGGAGAGCCGGGACGTCATCAGGGAGCGGTCGATCTCGTCCTGCATATTGCCGCGCAGGTCCCAGGCCATCGCCTTGAGCCAGGCCACCGAGTCGACCGGGGTCCAGGCCTCCGGCTTGTAGTCGTTGCTGAAGGACAGGGCCGCGTACTCGACCGACAGCTCCTTGCCCTCCTTGCCCTTCAGATAGGCGTTGACCCCGGCCGCGTAGGCGTCCAGGTTCTTCTTGGTGGACGCGGAGAGCTTCTTGTCGTACTCCTCCTGCGCGGTCCGGTGCCAGCCCAGGGTCCGCAGGAAGGCGTCCGTGTCGACCTGGCCCGAGCCGAACATCTCGGAGAGCCTGCCCGCCGTCATATGGCGGCGGACGTCCATCTCCCAGAAGCGGTCCTGGGCGTGCACGAAGCCCTGGGCGCGGAACAGGTCCTCGTCGCTGTCGGCGTAGAGCTGCGGGATGCCGTAGTCGTCCCGCTTGACCTCGACCTCGCCCTTCAGACCCGGGATCTCGATCTTGCCGGTCGTCTGGGGGAAGGAGGCGCGCACGGAGTCGACGGTCCAGTAACCGCCGTAACCGACGCCGCCGAGCAGCGCCAGCACCAGGACGATCACGAACAGACGACCGCGTCGCCCCTTCTTCTTCTTGGGGGAAGAGGCCGTTGTGTTGGAGGGCATCGCTGTCCTTCGAGGCGCAAGCTGGTCCTGGGGTGCTGGAGCAACCATAGGCGCAGCGGCCCTCCACCCCTGACGCGGTATCCACAAGCGCACCCCGATTATCGGACCGGAGCGCCACCTTGTGTCCGATTCACGGCAGTTGGCGGACCGGGGCGGCGATCCCATCGGGGCCGTCAAGAAAACGTTAAAGATTAGGTAAGGTAACGAAGTGTCGCCGCCCGGAATCAGCATCCGGCACATAGAGGCGCGAGGGGAAGGATCGGCCACTGACTGTTCACGACCTCAATGAGCTCCTGTTCAGCGGCGCGCTCGTGCTGCTGATCGCCGTCGCCGCCGTACGCATCTCGTCCCGCAGCGGCCTCCCGAGCCTGCTGCTGTATCTGGGTATCGGGGTGGCCATCGGCCAGGACGGCATCTTCAACGTCACGTTCAACAACGCCGAGCTGACACAGGTGATCGGCTATGCCGCGCTGGTGGTGATCCTGGCCGAGGGCGGTCTCGGCACCAAATGGCAGGAGATCAAACCCGCGTTGCCCGCGGCGATCGCCCTGTCGACCGTCGGCGTCGCGCTGAGCGTGGGTGTCACGGCCGCCGCCGCGCACTACGTGATCGGGCTGGAGTGGCGCCAGGCACTGATCATCGGCGCCGTCGTCTCGTCCACGGACGCCGCCGCCGTCTTCTCCGTACTGCGCAGAGTGCCCCTGCCGTCCCGGGTCACCGGCGTACTGGAGGCCGAGTCGGGATTCAACGACGCCCCGGTCGTGATCCTGGTCGTCGCCTTCTCGACCGCGGGACCGGTGGACGACTGGTACATGCTGGTCGGGAAGATAGCGCTGGAGCTGGCGATCGGTGCGGGCATCGGGCTCGCCGTCGGCTTCCTCGGCGCCTTGGGGCTGCGGCATGTGGCGCTGCCCGCGTCCGGTCTGTACCCGATCGCCGTGATGGCCATCGCGGTGATCGCGTACGCCGCCGGCGCCATGGCCCACGGCAGCGGCTTCCTCGCCGTCTATCTGGCCGCCGTCGTCCTCGGCAACTCGAAGCTGCCGCACGCCCCCGCCAGCCGCGGCTTCGCGGAGGGGCTCGGCTGGATCGCCCAGATCGGGATGTTCGTCCTGCTGGGGCTGCTGGTCACCCCGCACGAACTGGGCGACGACCTGGTGCCCGCCCTGCTCATCGGGCTGGCGCTGACGATGGTGGCCCGCCCGCTGTCGGTGTTCCTGACCCTGCTGCCGTTCCCGATCCCCAAACGGGAGCAGGTCCTGCTCTCCTGGGCGGGGCTGCGCGGGGCGGTGCCCATCATCCTGGCGACCATCCCCATGGTGTCGGGCGTCGCGGACAGTACCCGGATCTTCAATATCGTCTTCGTCCTGGTCGTCGTCTACACCCTGATCCAGGGTCCGACGCTGCCCTGGCTGGCGAAGGCCCTGAAGCTGGGTCCCGGCGCGCCGTCGGACCTGGGGATCGAGTCGGCGCCGCTGGAGCGGCTGCGCGGCCACCTGCTCTCGCTCACCATCGGCGAGGACTCCCGGATGCACGGGGTGGAGGTGGCCGAGCTGCGGCTGCCCGCCGGGTCGGCGGTCACCCTGGTGGTCCGGGACGGCAAGAGCTTCGTACCGCTGCCGACGACCGTGCTGCGGCGCGGCGACGAGCTGCTGGTGGTGGCGACGGACCCGGTCAGGGACGCGGCGGAGCGCCGCCTCCTCGACGTGGGACGGGGCGGCAAGCTGGCGGGCTGGCTGGGCCGGGCGAGCTGACGACGGCCGTACGGGGCGGATCCGGGGCGGCCGGCAAGGCGCCGGGCGTACGGAGCCGGGCCCGGAGCGGTCGGTACGGAGCCGGGGCGGGCGGCGGATCGGGACGGGGGCGTACCGCTTCCGCAGCCGGGGGTACGGCTGCGCCGCCGCCACCGCCGTCGGCCAGACGCTCTCCAGCCACTCCTGCTCGGTCCGGCCGCTC